>JAPKCH010000054.1 GCA_026421185.1 Dehalococcoidia bacterium
GACAAGAAAGTTGATGAACCAAGTACCTCTCTGGTTTGAGTGATCGTGTTGCCATTAAAATCTGCGTGAGAGATCGTAACTTTTGCTCCAATCGCATCAGCATTCGAGCCGGTGCCGTCTATCGTCATACGACCGATTAATCGTAACGAAATCCAATTGTTATCGCCTCCGTTACTCACCCACACGAATAGGGGGCCACTCGCTACCGTTCTAACGCCGCCGGAATCGAATGTCTCCCCGTTACTGTTGGTTCCGATGACGTCAATATATCCATCGCCATTCAAATCTCCGACTGCAACCCCTTTTCCATTTTCGTGATACTCGATACCCAGTCGCTGACGTGAGCTGTTAAATGTGAGGTCATCTGGATCAATCACTGAGTAATCGACACCAAGCGAATCGACCATCTGAGATTCGACAGTGACATCTTTGAATGTGGTATCACCTTGGTTCTGCAGCATCCGGCCTACCCCCGGAGCGATATTTCCCTCTGGTCCCTCTCCTCTTGCAGCGATTGAGCCAATCCAATACAGATCTTGGTCGGCATCGTTATCCATATCGAAGAAGACCGTTCCAAATCCAAATTCGTATGCTTCCAACCCGTTAACTGTTTCGCCTTCAAAGGCTTGAAAACCGTTACTGAGTGATTTAGGCGGTAATGCACGACTCGGCTCAACCTGCGTTTCACTCGTCACAATTGTGAATGCGCCTTGCCGATATGGGTCAGTTCCCTCGTTAACCCGGTTTTCTATCAATGCGTGAAAGCAAGTCCCGTAATCAGTTGAGTGAAAGTATGCACAGTCTGCGGAAGGAGTTACAGCTCGTTGCCTACCAAGCGGTTCGAAACCCATATTAGTAACAAATACATCAAGGTCACCATCGTTGTCATAATCGCCGAGTGCGAATCCCATCCAGTGACCAATACGATCAATACCGAGCTGTTCTTCGATGGATGTGAAAGAAATTATCCCGTCACTTGAGTCATTTCGGTAAACCTTCAGGCGATCACCGTCGTCACCTACCCACAAATCAAGATCTCCATCGTTGTCCATGTCAAAAAACAACGTTGCCCAAGTCTGACCGGTTGGATCACCAGCGGTACGCCCCCTAGCGTCGAGCAAGTTTGGATCGAAACCTTCGATCGTATTACTAGAGCCAGACCACGGGAATGTGATGGGATTTCCTTCGGCGTCACGCATTCTTATCGAGGGGCCTGCCAAGCCAGACTCGACTGTTAGGTCTGAAAATGTCGAATCCCCATTGTTACGATAAAACGTGTTGTAGTTGCCGTGATGACGTGCAGAGTCGAACCTGACGAAGTCCTGGTCCGCTCGATTTCCGACGTAGAGATCGAGCCATCCATCGTTATCTACATCACCACAGGCAATACTTGCGGTTGATCGAATGTTCTCACTATTTGGAAAAGCTGTAGAGGTGATGTCGGTGAACGTTCCATCACCGTTATTGTGAAATAATTTATCCTGAACTACGGTCAGTAATTCAGGGTCTTGTGCAGCTGATCGATAGTCGAGACCATCACCGATACGGCCATATCCTCCGACGTAAAGATCTTGAAATCCATCGTTATCAAAATCACAGGCCGCAACGGCACTCGAATTTTGTGTACTTGCAGCGACCCCAGCGCTACTAGCGATCTCCGTAAATGCACCGTTGCTATCGTTGCGGAAAAGTTTATTCGGTCCGCCGCGTGTGAATTGGAACACGGCATTCGATTCAGCTGAAGTCACGTAGAAATCAAGGTCGCCGTCCCGATCAAAATCAAAAATCACTACCCCTGGATACCGGTTTTCAATCAGAGCTTCTGTTCCAAGTAACGGAGCTATATTCTGGAACGGAGTGAACTCGTCGACCCCGGGATTACCATCAAACTGCTCGGGATATTCAGAGCGAATTATGGAGGATGAGTCCTGTTCCAAGAACAGTTGTTCAACTGTGCGATGATCGCCTGTTCTTCCTATTCGATCACTCAGTCCTGCTTCCTCCCAGAAGTAGTTTCCTCCAAGGAGAACCAGCAACCCACCAAGAGCACCGACCGCCCATGTGGCGGAAGCGAAAGTAGCGAGGGCCTTTCGCGGCATAAGCTTGGCGAGTCCCCAGAATGTAACCGGGCCGCCTGCCGCTGCAGCAAATAGAAGCGTTGCTGCCGGTGCTGTTCCCATTCCTAACAGCAAAAGAAGGGCTACCAGTGGAATCTCGAAAAGCAGAGGCACGTTGATAAGCACACCAAACGTGGCTGCGATCAAAACCCCTCTGACATCGTTACCCAGATATGTCGCGATAATTTCAGGGCTGAGCCATTGAATAACTAAACCACTGGCGAAACCTGCGACGATCATAATAGGAGAAAGTCTGATCGAATATCCTATGCTCGCCCTAGCCCAGTGACGGAATGCTGGTGCGAGGACTTCAGCCCAACTTTCAGACTTTTGAGAATCATCCAATAAGTCCGGAATTTCGACGGGTTTTACTTGATCCCGTCTCACGCTAAAAAGAACGATAGGACCGATAATTAGCGCACCGACGATGGCGAGAATTAATCGACTAAACCCAAGTACCGGACTGAACACAAAGAAAACCATAGCCAGCGCAGGAATATTCAAGGTGGTAGAACCCTGAACCATTGCGATCGCACCCTCGATGCTCGCTCGTCGATGGAATGCTGATGAAACCGGAACGATACAGGCAGAACAGAGATTCATCACTCCACCAGCTGCAGCTCCTTGAATTGTTCTCCTGAACACTCCTGCCGTGGGGAGACCTCTGCCAACTGATTTTGAGAACAAAAATGCTTCTGCAAGTCCGGCTGTTAGGAACGCAAATGTCATCCCAACAGTCACAAGTCGGAGGTAGGTAATCGAGAATTTGACCCAGTGAGTAACAAAGCTTTCACCAGGATCACGTTCGATACAGAATCCCTGGAAACACTGCTGACCTGGCGCACTTACGGCATCGAGGTCTTCACCGACGATTCCGATCTTAGGTAATCGATTGAAGGCAAGGAACGAGCCCAAGATCACTGCCAGCAGCAGGAGACCCACAAAAAGTCGTTTACGATCGGCGGTTCTTAACATTATTTGAGGAACTTATCCCGTAGCCGACTGGCAAAATCTGATTCGCCTTCGGGTGGGGGAATAGAAATCCACAAGGCAAGCATCACTACGAGCACAACGGTCGGCAAAGTTGCCTCAAGCCACCAATCAGGCATTTTTCTTTCTTTCGTCGTTCAAATTTTGAGTTATTTTCTTTTTTTATATTAGACAAATTTCGTCTAATTATCTTGGAGAGCATGTTTAAACGAAATAAAAAATAAACGCAGGCTGTTGTAGTTGAAGAATATTTATGGGACTATCGTCGTCGCTATACGACAATGAGATTATTCTAGAAGTCGTTTTATTAATATTAAGAGGTACGAATGTTAAAGTTATCAAAACTGGCTGTATTGGCAGTAATGGCTATTGCGCTATTTGCCGTCATTGCATGTTCCGGTGAAACCGTTACGGTTGTAGAGACCGTAATCGTTGAAAAAGAAGTCAAGGGTGACACGATCACCGTCACCGAAAAGGGTGACACGGTCACCGTTGAAAAAGAAGTCAAGGGTGACACGATTTATGTTGAGGTTCCCGCAGCTCACATTCGTGACGTTCCTCGAAACCGCACACTCATCTCTGCACTGAAGAGCGGACTCCCGCCAGTTGAGATGTGGAGCCCCTATAACTTGGGTGGAACACACCAACAGGGAATTCAGTTCTTCTATGAGCCGTTGGTTTACGCTGACAACCTCGATGGTAACGAGTACCCCTGGCTTGCAAGCAGCTGGGAATATAACTCTGACGCCACCGATCTGACTTACCACCTTCGGGATGACGTGTTCTGGAGTGATGGCGAAAAATTCTCATCTACAGATGTCGCCTACACCATCAACAGTCTTCGTGACCTCGGTTCCGAAGTACGTCTCGGCGGTGTATACCAAACGTTTGTAAAGGAAGCGATCATTGAAGATGAAAACACCGTTCGTATCGTATTCAATAATCCTTCACCTCGATTCCACGAGACCGTAATCGTAGCCAGTGGTGACTCTGCAACTTTCATCGTGCCAAAGCACGTTTGGCAAGATAAAGATTGGGCCGAATACACAGCATGGAACGAAGGCGCTGGTCCTGTAACAACAGGTGCATGGCGCGTTGCATTCTCTGACATTAAGAAGAGAATGCTTGACCGGGTACGTACATGTGACGCATGGTGGGCTTGCAAGAGCGGCTTCCAAGATCTACCTGAAGTAGAGCGCTACACCATCCTTGACCTAGGTGATGACCAATCGCAGGGAACCGCACTGATCAAGAACGAAATCGACCAGACGCACGACCTGGCAGTTGAGGTAATCCAGACGATTCTCGACGATAACGAATATGCCACAACATGGACCGGTCCTGAAACGGGTTCATATGGTCTTGTATCGTGGTGGCCGACATCGTTGCACTTGAACAACAAAGATGCGCACCTTGGCAACAGCGAAGTTCGCTGGGCCATCTCTCGATTCATTGACCGTGAACTGATCAACGACTTCGCATACGCGAACAAGGGTCAGATCAACGATTACCCATTCCCTGCTTTTGCAGGTCTACAGGCCGCCAAAGATAACCTTGCCCCACTTGCAGCTAAGTATGGTCTAGGTACCTACGATAAAGCTGATGGGCATGCACGTATGACCAACGCCGGTTACACAAAGAACGACGATGGCTTCTATGCTGATGCTTCTGGCGATACTATTACTTGCGACATCGCAAGCTTCCCGCAGTTCTCTGACCTCGGTCCGACGCTTGCAGAGACGCTTCGACAGCACGGTATTGACGCGTCGTACGCTGAGCCAACTGATGCTTATGGTCAGATGGTAGCTCACACTTACACGTGTGGTCTCTTTGGGCACAACGGTTCTCAGACAGGCGACCTCTACAAGACTCTATTGCTGTTCACCACCGGCAACGCTGGGAACATGTACGGATACTCAAACCCTGCATTCGACACGATCGTAGAGGAACTTGCTGAGACAGCCGACCTGACAAAGGTGCGCGAACTTGAATACGCAGCAATGGACATATACCTGGCAGACCTGCCAGATGTGTCGCTTGTTGAATTCTTCAACCGCTTCGCAACCAACACCTATTACTGGGAAAACTGGCCAAACACACTGGACGATCCGTACATGAACGGAATTGCTCCTCACACTGGCTACCCATACACACTTGGGAAGTTGACAGCAACTAACCGAGAATAGGTAGATAGCTACTGCCAAACGGCTTCCCGGTACCTTTTCAGGTGCCGGGAAGCCACTATCCGGCGAGATACGTCTGCCAGATAGCAGCTAGGCTCTCCTAGGTACGAAAAATTCACTGCTTAGAGTTGCATCAACGTCGATGAAGTTTTGAGCACTGGGTCTTTTTTATATCCGACGATTAAATTTGAAGATAATGGAATTTTCTTTGATACAAGATGCTGTTACAACATCAGAAATGGTTAGTTCACGTTGACGGCTGATTACGTACTCCGGAGGCTTGCCCTCTTCCTAGCCGTTGCATTCGTTGCAGCATCAGTAAATTTCTTCTTCCCGAGGGTAACGGGGCAGGATCCTATCCAGCAAAAACTCGCCCAATTGCAAATGCAGGGCGGAGGGTTTTCTTCTGAAGAAATCGATGGAATTATTGAAACCTACAATGCCAAATTTGGTCTCGACCAACCTCTGTGGCGACAGTACATCACCTACGTTGGTGACACTGCAAGGCTTGATTTTGGTGAGTCGATCGCCAACTTCCCTACCCCTGTAACTACGATGCTAAAAGATGCGATCCCGTGGACGGTGGGGCTTCTGGCGACTGCCACTTTAATGAGCTTTGTACTCGGAAGTCTTAGTGGAGCGTTATTAGCTTGGGGTAAAGCACCGAGGTGGCTACAAGCCGTTTTTCCAGTGTTCTTCACATTCTCGGCTGTGCCGTTCTACTTAATGGGTGTTCTGCTTCTATATTTCTTTGCATTCCAGAACGATTGGCTCCCTCTATTTGGGGGATACAGCACGGCAAATATTCCTGAGTTAACACTTAGTTTTTGGGCAGATGTAATAAAACATGCCTTACTGCCTGCGGCATCGATTGTTCTGACTCAGATCGGATTCTGGGCACTAGGCATGAGATCGATGATGATCACAATGCAGGGTGAGGACTACATGCATCAGGCCGAAGCCAAAGGTCTAAAGGGCACTCGGATTTTCTTTCGGTACGCGATGCGTAATGCCATTCTTCCTCAAACTACAGCGTTAGCTGTGACACTTGGCCACGTGATCTCCGGAGCCATCCTCGTAGAGATTGTGTTCTCTTACCCGGGCGTAGGAACAGTGCTGTTGAAGGCTGTGCAAGGATTCGATTATTTCGTCCTTCAAGGCGTGATTTTCACAATCATTATCACCGTTGCGCTAGCGATGCTGATAATCGACTTAATCTATCCACTTCTTGACCCCCGTATTAACTACAGGAGCGACTAGTATGACCACCGCCGCTGCTGAGAGCAGATCAAATTTGACTCCCGAAACCCAGAATAGACCGACGGCTATATACCGGTATATTCGCCGTAATCCGGCAATGATGGGGGGACTAGGCATCTTGTCTGTGATGTTCATATTTTGGGCATTCGGCACTGTGTTGACTGATGTTGACGATGCCCGACCTCTAAGCTTTAGGCCCAGTCAGTCGCCTTCCAGTGAGCATTGGTTAGGCACTGACCGACAGGGTAAAGACCTGGTCACCGTTCTGGTAATTGGCACACCGCAAACATTGCGAATCGGTCTTATTGCCGGTGCAATCGGCATAACCATAGGCACAATGCTCGCTTTTATCGCCGGATATTTTGGCGGCTTCATCGATGGAACCATTAGATTCGTTGTCGATACATTACAAACGATTCCAATTTTGATTGTGCTGGTCGCCATCGCCATCGCCATTCCAGGCGATATGACGGTCGAAATGATGGCTTTAGTCGTCGCTATGCTCGCGTGGCTTGGACCGACTCGCGTGCTTCGTTCTCAGGTTCTAGTGATGAGGCAACAGTCATACGTTGATCTCGCACGACTCACAGGTATGGGGGATATGGAGATTATCGTAAAAGAGATGATCCCGAACCTCATGCCGTACATCGTTGCCAATTTCGTGCTTGCAGTTGCCGGTGCGATTCTGGCTTCGATTGGCATCGAAGCACTTGGTCTTGGGCCATTCGAAGCCAACACCCTTGGTATGACAATTTACTGGAATATCTACTACGCCTCCCTGCTCAATGGCTGGTGGTGGTGGTGGGCTCCCCCCATTGTCATCATCGTTCTACTGTTTGTGGGACTATTCCTGGTCACTCGCGGCCTTGACGAGTGGGCGAACCCACGATTGAGGAAGCGCGTTTAATGACAACCACGCGAATCATTGACGACGGCGTTTTACCGGTACTACAGATACGAAATCTGAAGGTGTATTACGGCACGGAAGCTGGCGAAGTAAAGGCTGTAGATGACGTCAGCCTCGATCTGCAACCGAAAGAGAGACTGGCACTGGTAGGCGAATCTGGTTCAGGAAAGACCACTCTCGCTATGGCCATTATGCGTCTCCACAAGCCGCCAGGCAGAATCGTTGATGGTGAAATTCTACTCAATGGCAACGATATTCTCGATCTTGATGAAGAAGAAATGAGAATGACCCGTCTTGCGGAAATAGCGCTGGTCGCCCAGGCTGCGATGAATGCGTTAAACCCGGTCATGCGGATCGAAGATCAGATCATTGACGGGCTTGTCGATCATGGTGACAAACGAAAGAAAAATGAATTACGAGAACACGTTCGAGGTCTTCTCGAGCGCGTGGGATTAGAACCTGAAGTCGCCAATATGTTCCCGCATGAGTTAAGCGGTGGAATGAAACAACGCGTGTTGATCGCTACAGCCACCGCTCTAAATCCCATGGTGATAATCGCTGATGAGCCGACTACTGCGCTCGACGTCGTTGTGCAACGGCAGGTTATGATCACGCTCGGTAGGCTCCAAAAAGAGACCGGTGCCGCTGTGATAATCGTCGGGCATGAGATGGGACTTATGGGCCAATTCGCTGATCGTATCGGTGTTATGTACGCTGGAAAATTGGTTGAGCTTGGCTCGGTTGAGCAGATGGTTAAAGAACCACGTCACCCTTATTCAAAGTTGCTGATCGAAAGTGTTCCTGATCTCAACGAAAAACGTGAGAAACTTACCGGAATCCCAGGCATGCCACCGGCGCTTATCGAACTTCCTACTGGATGCGGGTTTCATCCACGATGTCCGTCAGCAACTCCTAAATGTTCAGAAATTACCCCGAAATTCCAACAATTGCCGGATAAAAGCTGGGTGGCTTGTCACCTTTTCGATGATTCGAAGGTAGGAGCTTAGGCATGACATCGCTGTTAGAACTCAAGAACGCTACAAAAATTTTCGGCGGGGGTTTCTTCACTAAGCGAGAAACTCTAGCTGTCGATGACATCACGTTCTCTCTAGAAGCAGAAAATCCGTCGATGATTGCCCTCGCTGGTGAAAGCGGTAGTGGGAAGACCACTCTTTCCCGCCTCCTTCTTGGCATGACCGGACCGACCAGTGGCCAGGTGCTTTACAAGGGGCAAGATCTAAAGAATATGTCACGTTCTGAACGTAAATTGTTCCGGCGTGAAGTACAGCCTATCCTCCAAGATCCGTTTGCTGTGTACAACCCGTTTTATAAAGCCGATCATCTGCTAAATGTTGCTGTTTCTAAATTCAAGTTGGCATCCTCGAAGGCTGAAGCTCAGCAACTTGTCGAAGAAGCCCTCTCGACGGTGGGCTTACGTCCCGACGAAACAATTGGACGCTACCCGCACCAGTTGAGCGGAGGCCAACGCCAGCGAGTCATGGTGGCAAGAGCTCTCTTGCTCAAACCCAAGGTAATCCTAGCCGACGAGCCGGTCTCTATGGTCGACGCATCGCTCCGCGCTACAATCCTCGAGAGTCTCCGTACGCTGAATCGTGATATGGGCATATCGATCCTGTACGTCACTCACGATCTCACTACGGCTTACCAGATCTGTCAGAACATCGTGATTTTGTACCGTGGGACAGTTGTCGAATCGGGCGATGTTGATCTTGTTATCAAGGATCCTAAGCATCCGTATACGCAGTTGTTGGTTAGCTCTATTCCACAGCTACGCGGTGTCCGTGAGTGGGAGAACGAAGGCGAAATTCGCTCTTTGGATGAGGCAGGCGATTCAGCAGGCTGCAAGTTTGCAAATCGATGCCCTTCTGTGATGGACGTTTGCCGAAAAGAAGCCCCGCCTACCTTCAGTCTTGAAACTCACCGTGCGGTTAAATGTTTCCTTTACGACGACAAGCCGAAGGTCGAAAACGTTGATATTGCCAGCACTTTTGTTTCCCCCCCCCAATAAAACTGCTATTTAATAGGCTTGAATTTTTTGAATTTCCTGCTGCTGCGACTCGCAGTCGGGCTAATGTAATTGGTGAGTCTGTTTGACTGAAAATACCCGCTAGACCTTTGTGTAGCTGACACGAGGATCTAACAGTGGGTAAATTAAATCGATGACAAGCATCGCAAATGCAATCGTCATGATCAACATGAACGTCACGCCCTGAAGTACGAAGAAATCGAACGTACGTATAGCGTTGAACAGCACCATGCCGACGCCTGGGTAAGAGAACACAATCTCTACGAGGATGGCTCCGGATATGACGTGGCCCAATGTTACAGCGAGTTGAGTCGTCTGAGGAAGTAAGGCGTTGCGCAGAGCGTATCGGAAGAAAATACTCGATCCGCGTAGTCCTTTCGTCTCGGCCTGAACCATGAAATCTTCGCCCTGTGTTGTCACCATCATAGATCTCATTCCGAGTGCCCAGAAACCAATCTGAGACATCACGATAGACAAGGCCGGCAGCAATGCATGCTTAAGAACATCGACGCAGAAAGCGATCGTAAACTCAGGCACGACCTCGACACTGTAGCCACCGAATAACGGCAGCCAGTAAAGCCGAAAGGCGAATACATAAAGAAGAATCAGTCCCATTAGATAAAAGGGCACAGCCGAGAACGTGAAGAATGCCGGAAATATGCCACGTAGCCATATCGGTGCTTTGCCCCACTCAAGCAGGGCCCCACTGAGACTACCCACTATAAAGCTGATTAAAGTCGCTGTGCCTAGGAGCGCTATCGACCAAGGTATGGCCGCCATTAGCATCTTTGAAACCGGGGTCGGATAGTTCGCCACCGACTTACCAAAATCCATCCGAGCGGTATCGCCGAGAAAATTTACATAATGGCGCCAGAGTGGTTTATCAGAACCATACTTGGCTGCGTAAACCCCCGGAAACTGAACGTTCTCTCCGCCGGGCCTTAACCCTGCCCTCAATAAAAAAAAGTTCAGGGTTGCGGCTACAAATGCCACAGCCAAAAACAGGGCGATTCTTCGCAACACGTAATCTGCCGTCACGTCGAGTAAACTACCTCTCGAAACGAATTATCTGTCAAGAAAGCGTCCCTGACAGGTTATATTGTCGACGAGAAACTAGTGCGCTGTCGACTGTCTACCGTAATTGTGTTGAACTAGTGTGAATGAGTTGGATAATTCGCTCGACGTAACTCCTTCACACTGTCGTGGTTTTGCAGGCGACAAAAAAAAACTGCACGAAAATTCTGAAAAATTTAACCACGGATCCACCTTGTCAAAATCAAACTCAACAAAGCCTAACGACCGTCCTAATATACTTTTCATCGAGTCCGACCAGCACAATCCTGCAATCATGGGTCACTCGGGTAACTCGGTTATCCGCACTCCCAACCTCGATGCGCTGGCATCGCGTGGTGTGACATTCGAAAATAATTACTGTGCATCCCCAATCTGTGTGCCTTCACGGGCAGCTATGATGACTGGCCAATTCCCATACCAAAACGAAGTATGGACGAACAGTCAATTCCTGCATTCAGGTATTCCTACTTTTGCTCACTCGCTGGGCGCCGGTGGTTATCAGCCTGTACAAATTGGACGAATGCACTTTTTTGGTCCTGATCAGTTTCACGGATTTACCGAGCGATTTATCGGAGACCACAACTCGAATCACATGGGCGTCGATGAAGTCGATCATGGCCAACTGTCTGGAACCGCAGGGCCTAACCGAATTAGCCTGAAACTATCCGGACATGGCCTGAACTCCTACCAGGTTCACGATGAGATGGTGGCTTCACGTACAGTCGAGTTCATCGACGATCATGCTGCAGCTAAAAGCGATGATCCATTCTGCCTTTCGGTCGGGTTTATGTTGCCTCACCAGCCGTTTGTCGCCACCAAACAGGATTATGACGAATACCGAGGAAAAGTTCCCCCGCCAAAAAATTCAAAAGCATTCGAAGACGAGAGTCACCCCTACTTGAAGTGGTGGAAATCTAACACTGGTTTGGAAGATGTGACCGAAGAAGAAATCGACCGATGCCGAACGGCATATTATGCCCTCGTCAGTCGTCTCGACACTTTACTAGGCGATATTTTCGATACGCTTGAGCGTCATGATTTGCTTGAAAACACTTTAATCATCTACACAGCCGACCATGGTGAGCAGATTGGAGAGAAGGGGCTTTGGTGGAAACAAACGTTCTACGAAGACTCCGTAAAAGTCCCGGCGATAGTTTCGTGGCCAGCGCAACTGGCACAAGGGATGCGAATTGATAGAGTGACCAGCCAGTTAGACCTCAACGCAACGATGCTCGAAGCATCTGGAGCGCCGGCACTGCCCTTATCTGTAGGGAGATCATTGCTTCCGTTGATAAAGGATCCCGCCCGAAATGACTGGCATGATATCGCCTTCTCGGAGTACTGCACAGAACCTGGTGATCCTGCTCACTCAGATGGTGAAAACATCTGGCAGAACCGCATGGTTCGCGAAGGCGATTGGAAGTTGAATTACTATCATAAAATGCCTTCTCAATTGTTCAATCTTATGGATGACCCTGACGAGTTAAATGATCTGATTGATGTACCTGAACACGCCGCAATTGCTGAACGGTTAACCGGTATGGTTCTTGATGGCTGGGATCCTGAATGGGTCGATGGGAAAATTCGAGAGCAGTCGGCCAATTTGAAGGTATTAGTTCCATGGGCAAAAAACACGGTGCCAGCTGACACCATCCGCTGGCAGCTAAACCCGGAATGGGATTACCTCGACGATCCTCAGACATAAATAATCGCTTTCATTATTTAAAAGAAATTCAGAATTTGTGACATTGAATTAGTTTCAGAAAACTTTTCTATTTCGGTTGGCCCAA
>JAPKCH010000055.1 GCA_026421185.1 Dehalococcoidia bacterium
CAAAGGTTTAGCCCCTGTTTATTCAGGCGTACTTGGCATTGATGCAACTTGGAAACAGGGTTACCAAAAACCATTGGAAATGGACCCTGAAATAGTGAAGAAAGTGGATTCAAAATGGTCCCGATACTGGAAGTAGCCGACCCTAATCTGCAGGTTGAGTTGAATCTTTCCGATAAGCGATTGTTCTCAATTTGGGACAAGGTGCAGGCAGGCGAGCGACTTTCTTCTGCGGAAGGGGTGACTCTTCTCGAAACAGACGATCTTTCCGGAGTCGGCCGAATGGCAGACTTCGCGAAGAAACGCGTCACTGGCGACAAGGTTTATTTCGTTCTAAACCGCCACGTAAACCCGACCAACATTTGTGTACTGAGCTGTAAGTTCTGTGACTTCGCAAAAAAACCCGGTGAAAAAGACGCATACGAAATGTCGATCGATGAAATCCTTGATCACGTCGACGATGACATACATGAGATTCACATTGTTGGCGGGCATCACCCGACTTGGCCGTTCGAGTACTACGTTGAGATGGTGAAGGCCATTCACGAAAAAGCTCCACATGTTCAGATCAAGGGCTTTACGGCATCAGAAATCGACTACTTCCAACGTCGTTGGAAAGTTTCTCCTGAAGAATCACTCGCAATTTTGAAAGAAGCAGGTCTTCAATCGATGCCCGGTGGCGGAGCAGAGGTGTTCTCATCCCGAGTTCACAAAATCCTTCTTCCCGGTAAAGCAAATGCCGACCGATGGGCTGAAATTCACAAAACTGCCCACCGTATGGATATTCCTACGAATTGCACGCTGCTCTACGGACACATCGAATCGTTTGAAGAACGAATCGAGCACTTGATTCGACTTAGAAATATTCAAGATGAAACAGGCGGATTCCTAGCGTTCATTCCACTTGAGTACCAAGTCGGTATGACCAAGCTACGACCACGTCACACTCCACCAATGGACGATCTGAAAATGATCGCTGCGGCGCGGCTTATGTTGGACAATATCAAGTACATCAAGAGCTACTGGGTAATGCTTGGAGCTGCGACTGCAAGCATTGGTTTGAACTTCGGTGCTAACGATCTCGACGGCACTATCGGCAAGGAACGAATTGCTCACGCTGCGCTTGCTGATTCACCTGCTGGTCAAGCGCGTGAATCGATGGCATCGTCGATTAGGGATGCAAGACGTATTCCTGTTGAACGAGATGCTTTGTACAACGAGATCAAGGTTTATGACCACTAACCAAATTGAGCCTCAAGTCCTAAGAGTAGGGCACATGACATACCTCAATTCGGAAGTGTTCTATCGGAAGCTTCCGTTAGATTCGTGCGAACTGGTAGTAATGACACCGCGTGCAATGGCTGCTGCCGTAGAACAAGGTGACCTCCAAGCTGGACCGCTGCCTATCGCTGAAGTTCTTCGATTGGGAGATCGGGTACGTTCGCTCGGAAACATTGGAGTGGCATGTGATGGCCCTGCTCTAAGCGTGTTCTTGTTCTCTCATAAACCCATTTCCGAACTATCAGGATCGAATATCGCAGTAACTACGCACACTGCGACATCTATCCAGCTTTTGCGAGTGTTGTTCTCTGATTTGTGGAACGTTTCTGATCACAGGTTTGTCCAGATGACTGACGATCACGATGCTGCCCTGACCATCGGTGATGCAGCACTCGAACAGTTGAGTTTGGGTGACTTTCAACACAATTACGATCTCGGCACGGCTTGGAAATCTCTCACAGGGCTTCCATTCGTGTTTGCTGAATGGGTTGTTCGTACGGACACTCCCAATGAATTATCCGAACTGTTCGAACGTCAATTGATCGAATCCTCTCGAGTAGGAATCAACTCTATTGAGGAAATCAGTCGAGCCAGATCCGACGAAAAAATGTCGAAAACTGACGTGGCAAATTATGTTCGAAATTTTGATTACTTCCTCGGCCCAGACGAGCGATCTGGGCAACAGGAATTCAAGCGACGACTCAGTAAATTACCGGAGTGGCGACCGTCCGCATCGTAAATATCGTAACCACTAATTAAAAAGGCTATATCAACGTCGCTGTAGACGTTTGGTTTGAAGAAATAATGCTTCAACAAATTACTAAAAAAGTGTTATCGGGTGAACGCATCACAAGTGAAGAAGGCTTGTGGTTGATGCAGGAATCGGAGCTGCTTGATCTGGTTCCGTTGGCCGAATACTGGCGTCAGCGTCATAACCCGAACAATTCTGTTTCGTATGTCGTCGACACAAATCTTAACTACACAAACCTGTGCGATGCGTACTGTTCGTTCTGCGCCTTTTACCGTACCGATCCTAATGATCCATCTGCGTATACCTACACGGTTGAACAGATTATGGACAAAATTGAACGAGCGCGTAAAAGTGGCGTACGAACCGTTTTGATGCAGGGTGGTCTTAACTCAGAACTGCAACTCGATTACTACCTCGAGATGGTTTCCGAAACCAAGAAGCGGTTCCCAGATGTAACCCCGCACTACTGGTCGGCTCCAGAGATCGTGCGTATGAGCGAAGTCTCGGAACTGAACTACGAGCAAGTGTTTACAGCTCTCTGGGATGCCGGACAGCGTTCCATGCCGGGAGGTGGCTCCGAGATCCTCTCAAACGAAGTGAAGGCTACTGTGTCGAGGTTCAAGCCTAAAGACACCGTCGATCAATGGACTGAAGTGCACGAAGCAGCGCATAGAGTCGGTATGAAGACCACGGCGACAATGATGTACGGACACGTTGAGAAAGATCATCACGTCATCGAGTCTCTCGAACACATTCGTCGGGTGCAGGATCTCGCACTGACGAACGATAACGATGGTGGATTTACAGCGTTCATTCCGTGGTCCTATAAGAAAGACAACACCGCACTTGCAAAGCTAGTTGAAGACGAAGCTGGTCCAAATCAATATTTGAGGATCATCGCGATTTCTCGGATTATGCTGGATAACGTGCCTCACATTCAGGCATCGTGGTTCTCAGAGGGCAAGAAGACTGGTCAGATCGCTTTGCGATTCGGCGCTGATGACTTCGGTGGAACTCTGTTCGACGAGAACGTGATGCTCGCTGCAGGTTTCTACAACCGTACGACCCAAGACGAAGTGCGAGAGATGATCTCAGAGGCGGGCTACTCTCCGATTCAGCGCCTCACGAATTACGAAATAGTTGAAGGCTCAGAGACTGAGCTAGCGTCGACCAAATAACGATCATCGAAATATTCTAATCACCATGACTATCAACGAAAACAACATAATATTTGGCCATAGTCCCGATGCTGACGACGCTTTCATGTTCTTCGCTATGGAGAAGAACATTGTGGGAATTCCGGGCTACTCTGTGTCCCATCACATGGAAGATATCGAATCACTGAATGTATTGGCTGAAACCGGTAAATTGCCTGTAACTGCAATCTCGGCTGCTAGATATCCTGACGTTGCAAAACACTACCGAATCATGTCCTGTGGATCCTCGATTGGTCGTAATTACGGACCAATGGTCGTGTCTGTTAATCCGATGACAGAGGCGGATCTTGAAGGTAAGCGTGTTGCCGTGCCTGGACAATTTACCACTTCATGGTTGTTGTACCAAATTTTCGGTCCTAAAAACTGCGTGCCAGTGTTCGTCGATTTCGATGACGTTGGCCCAGCTGTCGAAGAGGGCCGGGCGGACGTCGGTATCTTGCTTCATGAAGGACAGATCCTCTACGAAAAGCTTGGCTACCACGGAATCATTAGCCTTGGCGAAAAGTGGCACGAAGCGACCGGTCTTCCAATTCCGCTCGGTGTCGATCTAGTTAGCCGTCACATCGGTGAAGAGCTTGCTCAAACCATTGCTGACGCATCGTTAGCCAGTATCAACTATGCGCGTGCGAACGAAGATGCCGCACTCGAATATGCTCTCGGCTTCGGTCGAGGAATTGATCCCGCAGACGGTAAAAAGTTCGTTCGTATGTACGTCAACGAAGACACCGTTGATATGGGACAAGAAGGTCGAGAGGCTCTCACGAAGCTGTTTACCATGGCTGTTGAGAGAGGCGTACTAGACGAACTGCCAGAGCTCGACATCATTCAAGCTAACTAGGTACGGGCGATTCCGGCGATGAACCGCATAGTTGACCTAAATTGCTAGGAATTTCTCAAAATCGGTGAGAGTGAACGGTTTTGGCAAGGATGCGTCGGCACCCAGCGGCGTCAGGACACTGTATGAGTGTAATCGTACGAGAGTTGAAGCTAATATCGCTATATTCATATAAATTATCACCAACAGTTCACACGAAAGTTTCTCAAATTGATGCAACAAACAGATCAGCAAAAGTCGTTACCAGCGAGCATCAAAGGATCTCCTGCGACAAGTGCGTTCGTTGCAATCAACGTTTTGTTCTTGGTAGCTGTGATGTTTACGGGTGGGACAGGAACGAAAAATTTGCTCAGTTGGGGAGCGAAATATGGTCCTTATATTGCAGACGGTGAATATTGGCGATTAGTACTTCCAATGTTCTTACATGTTGGGTTCTTCCACATGCTGACCAATATATTCGGATTAGTTTTTTTCGGATCAATGGTTGAACGTATATTTGGGACAAGAAATTTCGTCGTTATTTACCTGACAGCAGGAGTAATGGGGAACGCTGTGAGCTTTCTTGCTGGTCCAAATCCTGGCGTTGGTGCAAGTGGTGCAGTTTTTGGAATTCTCGGTGCGTTCTGTATTTATCTACTATTGAATCGACGCATGCTGGGCCAGATGGGGCGACAGCAACTGACCTCAATCGGAGTGATAGTTGCTATCAATGTGGTAATGGGACTCGCCACTACCGGTATCGATAATGCTGCTCACTTTGGTGGACTGCTTGCGGGAGGGTTAGTTGGCTACTTGATCGCTCCGCGGGAACGACTGTTAGCGGTTGAGACTCCTTTCAACTTTGGCACACAGCGAATGGCGCTTAAGACAAGGCCTCAACCAGCATCGAGAGTTGTGATCGCCATCATTCTGATTGCCGTAATTTCTATCGCAATCACCATGTTTGAATCGGGGACATATGCAACAAATATTTTTGGCCAAAAGGTTCCCATTTAGATTTCCAAAATGGAAGTCTGGGATGAATGCGATGTATACTTTAGCCACCGTCAGTAGTTGATATCAAGTATCAATTACTGACGGTGGGATAAAGACATAAAATATCGTGGACCCAGTCGAAATTAAACTCATTACTGCTCTCGAAGATAGAGGACTCCGCAAGACGGCTGCAAGGTCGTTGGTAACCTCACGAATTGAGAATGCCAACGATGCGTTCACTGCGGAGCAACTTTGTCGTGATTTGCCAGAAGTAGGGCGCGCAACGGTATATAGAACCATCCGGCATCTAGTTGACTCTGGCGCACTTTGTAAGTTACCGATTCTTGATGGTGCTCCGATGTACAGTGTGGCGAGAGTTGAACATCACCACCACACCATATGTTCAAAATGTGGAGCTGTAGGCGAATTTCGTCATTCAACTGTTGAACGTGTAATGCGGTCGCTTGAAAAAGAAATCGATGGCGATATTGTTGGCCATCGTATGGAAATTTTTATTACCTGTAACCAATGTCTCGCTAAATCTGATACTGGTGCTAACAGTGCCGTATAACGAGTTATCTCAACCATTGAAATCCTCGGAGCCTTTTGATACTAAGTCTCAAAAGGCTACTGGGCACTCTAACAAGCAGCTTAGACCTGATCAGATACCAGTTCGGTTCAATGAGACTTGGTTTAGTTACAACTCTGAACCTGTTGTAAGAGATATTAATTTTTCGATAACTCCAGGAGAATTTGCCGCAATATTGGGGCCGAATGGTTCAGGTAAAACCACCCTAATGAAACTCGCACTTGGGCTTTTAATACCGACATCCGGGCAAGTACTTCTATTTGGACAGCCAGCCGAGAGTTTCACCGATTGGCACCGAGTCGGATACGTTCCACAACGGACTCAGGCGATGGAATTTAGATTCCCTGCATCGGTTCGAGAAATAGTCAATTTCGGCGCCTACTCTGGATTTAGTCCGTTCGCTATATTCAAACGTAAAAATGTCGCCCGTGTAGACGAAGCAATGGAGATGGCAGGAATTCAGCACCTTGCCGAACGACGAGTTTCAGATCTATCTGTGGGGCAGCAGCAACGGATGTTGATTGCGAGATCGCTTGTCCGACGACCAGACCTGTTGGTAATGGACGAACCAGTCGCGGGAATCGATGCAGCTGGTGAAGAACAGTTTCACACGATAATGAGACGACTAAACAGAGATTTAGGCATAACAATCGTTATGGTGTCTCACGATATTGGGGCAGTGATGCGAGAGGCTACGACCTGTGCCTGTATCAATCGAGACATAGTTTTTCATGGACCCGTTCACCAACTCGATGCTAAGGCACTCTCTGGTCTCTACGGCTTCCCTGTGGATGTGCTGATGCACGATCCGGAACACACGCACAGGTAACCCGATGCCGGATATTTTCCAATACGAATTTATGAATCGGGCGATAATCGCATCTGTCCTTGTCGGTGCGACAGCTCCTGCGTTCGGTGTTTTCCTTGTGTTGCGCCGACTATCTCTGATCGCCGATACGTTGTCGCACGTGGCATTGGCAGGAGTGGCGATCGCTCTTTTGACCAAGACCTTTGCACCAGTAATCGCACTGGCCGCAACTACCGGTGCTGCGGTGTCGATCGAAGAATTGAGAATGCGACGTCTATTACCGGGAGATGCTGCTCTTGCAGTATTCCTCTACGGTTCACTGGCAATTGCGGTGGTTCTAATAAGTATTGCTGACGGTTTTAACAGCACGCTATTTTCGTACTTATTTGGCAGTGTTCTTACGGTTACTCAGACAGACCTATGGTGGATGGCCGTTCTTGCTGTCATCATCACGCTGTTCATGCTCATGTTTAGCTCTGAACTGGCACAAGTTACGTTTGATCCCGATCTGGCACGCATTAATGGGGTTCGCGTTCATTTATTGAACTTGGGACTAGCGATTCTGACAGGGGCAACCATCACCGTATCTATGAGAGTCGTTGGGGTTCTATTGGTTGGGGCACTTATTGTGATCCCTGTGCTCATCAGTCTGCGAATAACCAAAGGTTTGACCCGTACGGTATTCACTTCATCAATCATCGGTGTGTTTGTTTCTGTAGTCGGAATGACGATTGCGTACTACGCCGATATTGCCCCTGGCGGAACCGTTGTATTGACTGCTATCACACTGCTTGTGATAGCAGAGTTTGGTGCGTTTGCTAAGCGATATGGCGGTCGCCACGAACATCAGGTTATTGTCGAAGATCACGCCCATGCTCACGAATCGCACGCTCACGGCGTCGATGATGAACACACTCACCGCTAGCTTTAAGATGGATGTCTTATTTGCTAATAGTTTTTCCGACTGTCACTCTCACCATTAAGAAACAGCCGATCGACAAAATCAGCATTCCGATGGTTACTAGGAACATCAGATCGTACTTGCCTTGGGCGTCGAATATGAATCCTGCCATAATCGGGCCAACAAAAATCGGGATTGCTATTGCTATTCGAGTTAGCCCCATGATGCTTCCGAACTGCTTCAATCCGAACATATCGAAAATGACCAATGGAGTAAGTGCTCCAACTCCACCCATCCCGAGTCCGAACACCACGATTGCGCCCCAAGTGATAATCGATTCTCCAGAAATAAGCAGTATCGACAAGCCTATTCCTTGAAGAATCATGATCACGATGAACGATACGCGTGCGGTGATAGATTCACTTAGTCTGCCGAAAATCAATTTGCTTGAGGCGGCGAATATAGCGAGCACGATCATCATGGACGCAGCGATAGCCCGTGTGAATCCCACTTGTTCGAGATGAGGCACCATCTGACTCACTACACCGGTACGGACGAACTGCTGAAGTGTCATGCCGACAACTAGAAACCAAAATGCCGACGTCCGAACTGCGGCTGATACTGTCATTCCGCCATTAAGTACTGATTTGTCTTGTTCTGATACTTCTGGCGGGGCCCAACGTTTTCGTTGTTCGTTGATTACATCCTCTGAACTGTCACGAATTACTAGTACTACCATCATCGCAAGGCCGATTAGCACGATTCCCATTAGTGCCCATGTCCATCGCCAGCCAACGGCACCGATAAGCACAGCGATGATTGGAACAGCTAGGCCGCTCCCAATATTGTTGCCTGAAGTTACGATCCCCATCATGCGACCGCGTGCCTTTGGGAACCAAGTCAGCACAAGCCGACCCGCCGGCATCATCGTTGCGCCGGGCGTACCTGCGAACATAACTGCGCTAAAGAGATAAAACTGCCATAACTCAGTCATTATCGAACGGAGAAGGAACGCAATCGCTACGAGCAGAATCGAGCCTGCCATAGTCCAACGGGCACCGATACGATCCATAAAATTGCCGACTATGGGTGAAATAAAACTGGTGACGACACCGATGCTCAGAGCAAAGTTGACTTGAGTGCGTGACCAGCCAAATTCTTGTTCAAGAGGTTCGATAAAGAACCCGAAAGTAAACTGAACTGTCCCCAATATCGCCCCGATGGAAAGAGCCGATACACCGATGATGTACCACCCGCGATAGATCCCGCGTGATTCGACTGGAAGATGGGGATCGGCAAAAGCTTCTGGCGTATGCTCAGCGATGTTGTAGCCTCTTAGAGATTGATCGTTTGGTTGCCGCGTTGGCGGGAATACTAATAGTTGGCGAGATGTTACAACTCGTCCGCTGGCAATGTGCATCACTATTTAAAAAGTATGCATCTAAAAAACACCGGGCGACAATCACCAGAATCCATTGAGGATATCTAAGTGATTTCCAAGCACGGATAGAACTCAGATAATAATCCAACACCTGAAGCGCCTAAACGGCCATCACAGAGGCGAGTTACGCCAGTGTATGCGGAAAGGATGTATACGGTGCATCTCTCCTCTAATTGAATGTGAATGGCAAGTATATTCTTATGCCAAATATGGACAAGCTGCTTCTGAATACTGAATATGTAGGTTATGTGGGTGGCGTAGTCAACGTCTTGAATCAGACCGAGATTTTCGGTAGCTTCAACGTTAACTTGCCGACTGGCAAGCGAACATGGTGGGACAAAGTAAGCCCTGAGTTCATCTATGGAGTCAGTGGAACCGGAGGGCCGTTTTACAACAGGCCTATTTCGTATGGGTTATCCCAAATCCGGGGTCTTGTCCAAAAACCGTAAGACGGTGCCTCAGTCGTTGACCATTTCATCGAACATCATTTCACGGCTTAAAACCCCTGTTTAGGAGACGGTAAATTTGTAAGGTAAGGGTATGTAACTGAGTTATGACAGAACAATTGAGGTGCATTTTTCGATGTGATGTCAGGCCTGTTGCCCGACGGTCTGCGCAAGCGATACGCACGGAAACTCGTTGACTATCGTTGCGAATAATCACCATTGATGCCGTTTGCTGGGTATCCTTGATTAAGTACCCGGTCGGAACACCACGCAATTTCTGAATAAAGAAGACATAGCGCGGTTGATTTCATAACAGGGTGCAGAAAAAGAATGTGGGACGATAACCGTACTTAACGGCAATTGGATATGTTCAATCTCGAACATTCGATGGGATTCCCACAAACGAGAATTTATTTATGGGTAAGAAGTTATTTGTTGGTAGCCTTGCATGGGCAACCGATTCAGCTGGTCTACAGGCTGCTTTCGAGCGGTTTGGCGCAATTGAAGAAGCAACCGTAATCAGCGATCGCGAGACCGGACGGTCACGTGGTTTCGGATTCGTTACTTTCGTAGAGGAAAGTTCGGTACAGCAGGCCATTTCAGAAATGGACGGTTCTCAGCTCGATGATCGACCGATCGTAGTTAATGAGGCCAAAGAACAGGCTCCTCGTGGCGGCGGCGGCGGCGGCGGCGGTTACCGCGGCGGCGGTAACGATGGCGGTGGTCGGCGAGAGCGCTGGTAACCAGTTCACAGTAGTTATACCAAACTACAAAATGAAACTTGCAATGGGTGTGGCCTCGAGGCTGCACCCTTTGTGTTTAATCCACCCCTCCTGACCTAATACGGCAGGCGTTGGGCGCAAACTTACCTGTCACGCTCTTGGCTGGTGCTGTTCTGTCAGGACTCGACGCATAAACTCATATTCGTGCACAACTCTGTCGTATATTTCGGTGATTTCAATGTCGATGTGTCAGCGCTGAATGTCGTTGCCACAACCTGAAATATGGTCAAGCCCCGAGTTCTGACCGAACCGGATACTCATAACTAATTAATCTTTTAAACGAATATGGCCCTGCCCCGTAAATTTGAGAGGGAAGGGTCGTTTCATGTGTTCTTGGTGGAGACCGGGGAGAGTCGAACTTGAGTGGCAGCGGGGGAGGGGAGCGCCGGACGTAACAATCCAACGATTGCTACCGGAAAAGATCCTTTATTTTTGTCGACCGAATGTCTATTCGCATACTATGTCGTGCATGACTATCGCCGCTGTGTAACCGGAAGCCACGAATTAGATTGGGTTTGCCCAGAGAATGAAACATACATCCGCCTCCGAGAAGATCAATCGACCCAGCATGGAAGAATTCGATGTAATGGTCGTAGGTGCAGGAATTGCTGGTGTAGGTGGTGCGTATCACCTCAGTTCACAGCGTCCTGATTCGAGCTTCGTAGTCTTAGAAAGTCAGGATAATTTTGGAGGCACTTGGTGGTCTCACAATTATCCTGGCATCCGCTCAGACAGTGATCTCCATACGTATGGCTATCGATTTAAGCCATGGACCGGCCCGCCTATTGCGACAGCTGATGAAATTCTTAAATACATGGGCGAAGTCATTGATGAAAATGATCTCGGTGACCACATTCGGTACAACCATAAAATCACCTCTGCAAAATGGTCGAGTGAAAAGAATAAATGGTTTATTGAAGCTACTAAAACCGACACCGAGGAGACCCATTATTTCGCAGTAAATTTTTTGTGGATGTGCCAAGGGTATTACCGCCATTCTGAAGGATTCACCCCTGACTGGCCTGGAATGAATGAATATCAGGGCCAAATCGTGCACACCGAGACTTGGCCCAAGGAACTGGATTACGCCGATAAGAAAGTTATAGTCATTGGTTCTGGTGCATCGTCGGCGACACTCATACCAGCGATAGCTGATAGTTGTGAGCATGTAACTTTGGTTCAACGGTCTCCGATCTACTATGGCACTGGACGAAATAGCGATGAGTTAGCGGAAACCTTGCGTGAGCTCGAAGTAGATGATGAGTGGATCCATGAGATTGTTCGCCGCAAGATGCTTCGTGACACTTCAATTTTTATGAGACGTACGTTCGAAGAACCAGAGATAGTCAAAGAAGAACTTCTAACTGGCGTTAGAGATATCTTGGGACCTGATTACGATATTGATACACACTTCACGCCAGACTACCGACCATGGCGCCAACGAGTCGCACTTGTACCTGACGGAGATTTTTTCAAGAGTATTAAGGCGGGGCAAGTTTCTGTTCTGACAGATGAGATTGAGACATTTACTGAGAGTGGAGTGTTGCTGAAATCTGGAACTGTTCTTGAAGCAGATATTGTTGTTGCTGCTACGGGTTTTAATATGAATGTATTGGGCGATATTAATTTTTCAATTGACGAAGCACCTCTTGTCCTATCAGACACCGTTACCTATAGAGGAATGATGTTCACGGGCGTCCCAAACTTACTGTGGGTATTTGGTTACTTTCGTGGAAGCTGGACCCTACGCTCGGAATTACTGTCAGATTTTGTATGCCGCTTGCTGACACATATGAAAAGCAAAGAAGCCAAGAGAGTTGATGTGAAACTGAGACCTGAGGATGAAGATATGGAACTGCTGCCTTGGCAAGATCCTGAAAACTTCAATCCGGGCTATCTGACGCGAGCAATGCCTTTTCTCCCAAAAAGTGGAGTTAAGCCAGAATGGCATCATTCTCAAGATTTTTGGGAAGACTTGGATGAGATTCCAAATATTGACTTGGACGGTTTAGAGTTCGTTTACAGCCAAGACTGAAATAGTTTTCATTTCAAGAAAATAGAGTGGATTTCACTCCTGACGGTCTTCAAGTGAAATAAGAAAATAAAAAGGCCCTGCCCTCAGAATCGAGAGGGCAGGGCCTTCTATTGTGTTCTTGGTGGAGACGGGGGAGAGTCG
>JAPKCH010000056.1 GCA_026421185.1 Dehalococcoidia bacterium
TCGACTTCGAGCTTCGGAATTCAAATAAAAAAGATAATAAAAAAACCTCAGAAATGAGGTTTTTTATTATTTTTGCAACTTTGTTTTGATGGATACAAATAGCGTTTGTATATTGGTACCCCCGGAGGGACTCGAACCCACAACCTACAGGGTAGAAACCTGTTGCTCTGTCCAGTTGAGCTACGGGGGCACTACAAACCATTCTAAAGGCAGGTGTGTTAGTTATCGCCAGTCAGTTTGGTACGAAAATTAGCCAACTGCACCTTGATCGCGTAAACGCTTGATCTCATTTTCATCAAGAGATAACAATCCTGCCAATAGCCTATCAGTGTGTTCTCCGAGAGCTGGGCCCGGAGAATTAGCTTGATTCGAGCCCTCAGTAATGATTGGTGAGGCGACTTGTTTGATCGTCCCATATGAAGGGTGTTCGACATCAACGATCAATCCTCGCGCCTTGATCTGTTCATCTTCGAACGCCTCGTTGATCGAGTTGACGGGACCCGATGGAACGATTCCTCTGAACAGTTTTAGCCATTCTTCATTGGTCTTTTGCAAAAGCCGTTCAGAGAGCATCGGTATTAGTACAGATCGATTGTCGTATCGAGAAGCGAATGTGGCGAACCGTTCGTCAGAAACTAGCTCAGGTATATCAATAAGTTCTGCGAATTTACGCCAGAAGTGCTCTTTGGCACAAAACACGCTTATCCAACCGTCACTTGTTTTGAAGTTTTGAGCGGGTACAAGCGTTTGGTGAGAAGAGCTTGGCGTGCGAACCGGCTGCCAATCGCTGTTCTGAGTCCACGATGCAAAGTAAGTCAGCATCGAAACTGCAGTGTCGAGAAGACTGACATCTACATCTCTGCCTACGCCAGTGGTTTTCGCTTCTAGCAAAGCGGCGACGAGTCCTAGTGCAGCGGCATAGCCTCCAGCGAAGTCAATAATTGACACCCCAGCTTTTCCCGGCGGCCCGTCTGGCTCGCCTGTAATCGACATGTATCCCGCTATACCCTGCATTATTGGGTCGTAACCCGGTTCTGCAGAGCGAGGGCCTGTACGACCAAATCCTGAAAGTGAACATGTGACGATTGCTGGATTTAATTCACGTAGCGATTCGTAGGTTAGTCCGAGTTTGTCAGGCAGGTGACCTCTGAGATTGTTGAATACTGCATCAGACTTTTTGACCAACTGATGAAATATCGTGACACCGTCGGAATTTCGTAAATCGATCGCTATAGATTTTTTCCCTCGATTGAATGACTGAAAGTACAGTGAGTCGCCGTCGTTTGTAGCCGGAGGCACATACCGCGCTACATCGCCACCAGTTGTAGGGTCTTCGATCTTTATGACTTCAGCGCCAAGATCTGCCAGATTCAACGTTGCGAACGGGCCTGCTCCAAACTGCGAAATCGCTAGTATACGAATTCCGTGAAGAGGTCCTTTCCGATCAGATTGTTCTGATTGAGAGTTTGGCACTTTAGGAATCTGTTCTCTGGGTCAACTTACCTTCGCCCAATGTTGCATGATCTCGTTTTGGGACGAGAACGTGCCGGCGAACGGTCATGACGCGCTCTTCACGTTGGTTGGTTACCTCTGTTTCGAGATAAACGACGCCTCGGTCTCCTTTCGAGGTTACGCGTAGTTCAAGAATCGTAGATGTCGTGTAGATTGTGTCGCCATGAAACGTTGGACCTTCATGCTTGACGGATTCGTAGTCTAGATTGGCTATCGCCCGCATCGAAATCTCGGCAACCGTTTGACCAACTGATATTGCGAGTACGAGCAAACCATTCACAAGATTTTGGCCGTGCTGCGTTGATTTCGCGTAGTTAGCGTCGATGTGTATTGGGTGCTGATTTTGGGTCAGTAGCGAAAACCATGAGTTGTCGGTTGCCGAAATGGTTCGACCCGGCCAGTGCTTGATTACTTCACCGACTTCAAAATCCTCGAAGTATCGCCCATTGCTCATCTGATTTATTCCTAGTTTGATTGGTGAATTATTCCGAGATTCCTGCATCTCGGAGGACGTTTCTTGCACGGAGTATTACGGGCATGTCGATCATCTCGCCATCGAGTGATATCGAGCCTCGGCCTTCTGCTTCGCCTTCAGCTGCTATTTCTAATACCTGTTTAGCTCTTTGGATTTCTGCTGCCGTTGGTTTGAATACTGATTCAATAACTTCAACTTGAGCAGGGTGGATAGCAAGCTTTCCTTTGTAGCCGATGGATTTTGCCAATTGTGCATCGGCACGCAGTCCGTCAGTATCACGGAATTTAGTGAATGGAGTGTCGAGAGCGTGAACTCCGGCGGCTCGTGCCGCTATCGCAACTGCCGATCGTGGATACGCTAGCCCTGGTTCTCCAACTGTGGAAGAGTCTATTTCCGTTTCGTCGACTGTTCGACTAATGCCCATGTCTGCCGAGAAATCTTCCGCACCGAACGCCGCCCAGCGTATGCGATCGCTGGATTTACAGATTTGGTACGCATTGATCACGGCTTCAGCAGTTTCAAGCCAAGGAAGTATTGCAGTTCGACCAACTTCTACTCCTGCCCGTTTCTCTGCAGTGGCAACAATTTTCTCAAGTGCTGCTACTTCTTCAATATTGCCGATTTTGCCGATAGAAATTCCAATAATGTCGTTCGATACAACAGCGTTGATGTCAGCTTCTGCTAATCCAGACGACATCGAGTTGACCCGAGGGGCCAGCAGTTTGCCTACAGCTGCAAGCTTCGGGATATATTCAGCGACAATTTCCCGGGCGGATTCTTTTTCGGCCGCCGGCACTGAATCTTCGAGATCGGGTATCAGCCATATTGTTTCGAACCCGACTGCTTTCAGAAGCATTTTTGGTTGGTTGCCGGGAACGAACAAGAGAGTTCGAGGATTGGATATGACTGCGGTCAATCTTGAGTCCTGATTCTGATAGTGCTGAATAGCTCGAAGAGCATTGCGAGAATGAATCATATTCCCTGATCAGCTAGTCAGGTGCCCGTTTTAACCCCGTTGCTTCTTATACGATTGAATTTCAGTTCCACACTAGGATTTTATTAGACTCGGACGAGTTATACCGATGGCGAACATTTATTTATTAACGAGTGAGTCTGATCCCGTAGGTAACGCTGTCGAGTCTCTATTCGAGAAGTCGAGTCCACTCCAGCGGATATCTTCAATTGATTTGAGCGATATTGATTTCGGTGAAAGTGATGCTCTGATTCTGGGCGACGGCTTGTCTAACGAGTTCAGTACCGGCAATTTACCGGAATCTGGGCTAATTCAATTCATAGGATGTCGTCCAACCGCTGAACTGCTAGATCGTGCCGAGAATTCAGATGCTTTCGTAGTCGGAATCTCACCATCGATAGCTCCACGTGTTGCAAATCGAGTGATTGGTTTTACTGGTCCGCTCAAAACAAAAGTAATGCCTGATTGGGGAGTTATTGGGCTTGGCGAAGTCGGATCTGAAGTAACGAAGAAAGTAACCGCCAATCGATCACTCGTGGCGATTGCCGAAATGAGAACGCCACGTTCTGGCTTGATGGACGAGCTCGGAGTGCGCAGGCAATCACTTGATCTTCTCGTGGCAGGATCGGATGTAGTTTCGATTCATATTCATCAAGGACCGACAGCTGCACCGTTGATTTCTGAACGTGAATTGAATTTGATGAAATCAGACGCCGTACTAATCAACACGTCAAGTTCTACGGTGATTGATGAGGTTGCTGTAGTGGATGCACTGTCCAGAGGTCGACTCGCCGGTTATGCGACTGATTGTCCGGGCGAAGTAATAAACGGCGCTGACGAATCTCTAGCTACCACTGGCAAATTGATTATTACGACGAACCCGTTGACTAATCAGATTGGTGCCGCACAGCAGATAGCGAAGTACGTCGAAGCGAACGTAACCGCATTTTCAAATGGATCTAGAGTTCAAGGCAAGTTCGATGTGATCGGTTTTCCGTCTCTTGGCGACCCAAGTTTTTGGTCATCACAAATGAGTCCACGCCAAGACTGACCTTAGTCAGCCTCGTGTGATGATGACTCGATCTTGTCGATGCGTATCGCACACGCCTTGAATTCCGGCGTTTCAGTAATGAAATCGTATGCGTCAGACGTAAGACGATTCGTCTGTGTGAGTTCAGGGAACGCAAAACTCATAAACACCGTTCCGTGCGGCGATTTATCGGTGACTTTGATCGGCACCTTTACTGTTCCGCGACGTGAACTAACTCTGACCATTTGACCTTCGGTTAGTTCAAGCTGTTCAGCGTCAAACGGATTGATCTCAGCCAGTTCTGAAGGCACGAGTAGGTCGAATCCACTGGCGCGGCCTGTTTGTGTGCCTGTGTGATAGGTCGAGCGGCGCCTGCCTGTAGTGAGAACTAGCGGGTATTCAGCATCGGTTGGCTCGGCAGGCGGAATATGGTCTACAGGCGCAAAGTAGCCCGGCATTCCCGAATCCATCTGGTCTTTGTGCAAATACTGTGTACCAGGATGATCTTCGGTAGGGCAGGGCCACTGGATTCCACTCTCCGCGTCGAGACGGTCGTACGTGATCCCTCCAAAGAGCGGAGATAGCTTCCGCATTTCGTCCCAAACGTCACTAGCTGAATGCAGGTCTTGAGGAACGTTGAATCGACTCATGAGATCGAGCAAAATATCCACGTCTGGGCGTGATTCTCCGACAGGTTTTATTGCTGGGCGAACTCGTTGAACTCGTCGTTCACTATTGGCAAAAGTACCGTCGGATTCAGCGAACGAAGCAGCAGGTAATACTACGTCCGCAAGCTTGGCTGTATCTGTCATGAAAATGTCTTGAACCACGATGAAGTCGGTCGCTTCGAGTGCCGCTTGAGCATGATTCGTATTAGGGTCGGAAATGACAGTGTTTTCGCCCATTATGTAGACGCCACGAACTCGTCCTCGGAGCATCTGATCCATCGCCGTTATTTTCGTGATTCCGCGCCGTTTTGGAAGCTCACTTCCCCACGCTTTTTCGAACTTCTCACGGACACCTGGACTCTCAATTTTCTGGTATCCAGGAAGGTCGGTTGGTAGGGCGCCAGAATCCGACGCCCCCTGTACGTTATTTTGTCCACGAAGTGGGTTTACACCAGCGTTAGGTTTTCCGAAATTCCCACCCAACATGCCGAGGTTGGCTACCGACTGAACGTTGTGAGATCCACAAGAATGTTCGGTGATGCCGAGTGTGTAGCAAATGGCTGCTTTTCCAGAAGCTGCGGCGTATTCCCGAGCTGCTGCAATTATTTCTTCCGCAGGAACTCCACAGATTTCAGCGGCGTATTCGGGAGTGTAAAACTCGACATGTTTGGCGAGCTCGTCAAAGCCTTCGGTCCGAGACTCGACATACTCTCGATCGTACAGATTTTCCTTGATCATGACGTGAGCGAACGCATTGAACAATGGAATATCGGTTCCAATTTTGATCTGAAGATGCCGAGTCGCCAATGTCGCGAGTTCGGTCTTACGTGGATCGATGACGATGAGTTTGGCACCGTTTCGAACTGCCCGTTTCATTCTTATAGCAATGACTGGATGAGCTTCAGTAGTATTCGAACCAGCGACAAGTAGCAGATCAGTGCCCGCTAACTCCTCAATAGAGTTAGTCATGGCACCCTTGCCAACCATGACCGCCATACCGGCGACCGTAGGAGCGTGTCAGGTACGAGAACAGTTATCGATATTGTTCGTACCGATACCTATTCGAGCGAACTTTTGCATTAGGTAGTTCGCTTCTGTCACCGAACGTGCCGATGACCAACAAACTAGAGAATCTGGTCCCGATTCATCGCGTATACCTGTGAATCGGTCAGTAATCAGATCGAGGGCCTCATCCCAAGAAGCGCGCCGAAAAGCGCCGTTTTCCTTGATGAGAGGGTACTTGAGTCGTTCTTCGCTCTTCACAAATTCCCAAGAAGCAAATTGACCCTTTACGCAAAGCGATCCACGACTCGGTGCATCGAAATCGGGTTCAGTTCCCTTTAACTTGCCGTCTTCAGTAAGCAGATGAATTCCACAGCCAACACCGCAATATGGGCAGATTGTCTTCGTGCGTTCAAGATTCTCGGCTTTCGTCGTTCCGACGATCTTTCGGTCGGTCAGAGCGCCGGTAGGGCAAGTGTTGATGCATTGCCCGCAGAACGTGCACGGTGATTCAAGGAGTTTGTTGTTGAAATAGGATGCGATCGAACTGTTTTGGCCACGGCCTTCGACAGTTATTGCACCTGCCTGTTCCCAGTCATTACAAATGTTTGTGCACCTAAAACACGAGATACAGTAGTCAGAGTCACGCTGAATGAACGGATTGTCATCTTGTGGAACTTCGCGGGGGATGAGAGACGGGAAGGCATCCCACTTCGCTCCGTATTCCTCGGCGGCGGTGTGGAGTTCACACTTTTTGAACGAGATGCACTTAGGACAGTTAGCCGGCGAAGAGGTTTCAGAGAGAAGCAGTTCGAGAATGGTCTTCCGATACTGCGTGATCGAATCAGAATGCGTGTCGATCGCCATTTTGTCCGATGAAAAAGCTGTGCAGGCGGCAACTTGCTGAGTTTGTCCGTCGACTTCAACGTCGACAAGGCACATGCGGCAGGTTCCCTGCGGTCCACTTCGTTCGTCGTAGCAGAGCGTAGGGACATCAAAGCCGGCTGATCGTATGGCGTCAAGAACTCTTGAGTCAGTATCACAACTGACTTCGATACCGTTTATTACGACGTTGAGTTTATTTTTTACTTGAGTCGTCATTGAGATGAGCTTAGTGAGCGGAGCGGGCTTTAAAGACATGCTACTAAGTAGTGACCATTGAAATATACCGTAGAAACGTTGTTTAACTGATCGAAGTAGTTTTACCGTTTACTTCGAAGATCGCCGAGTCATGGCGGATTCAGCTCGAACTTCTTTGATTCGTCGCCATACGATCCAGACGACCACCAGTGACAATGTACCAATGATCGGAATATCGAATGGTTTGGATACTTCACGGATAGATTCGTAGTTCTCTCCGAGCACGTACCCGCCCCACGCAAGCCCGATTGTCCACGGCAATGCACCTAAAAAGGTGAAGATGGCGAACCGGAGAACGTTCATACGGGCGATTCCGGCAGGAATCGATATGAATCCACGAACGCCTGGGATCATCCTTGCGACAAATACTGTTAATTCGCCGCGTGTTTTGAACCAGCTATCAGCTCGTTCGAGGTCTTTTTGAGTAATGAGGATGTACTTCCCGTACTTCTCGATAAAAGGACGCCCGCCCGCACGTGAGACGTAATACTCAGCGAGCGATCCGATCAGGCTTCCTACTGCGCCCCATAATCCTGCAAGGAAGACGTGACCAATTCCGTGGCCTTCATCTAGAACTAGTCTCCAGCCAGCCAACGGCATGATGATTTCGCTAGGCAGGGGTATGGCCGTGCTTTCGATCGACATAAGAACGACGACCCCGAACCAGCCCATGAAATCGTAAACATCGGTGGAGAAGGCGAGCACGAAGGTCTCGAGAAAGTGAATCAGATCGGTCAGCGCTTCTATTGAATCTTCTCCAGAGTGACATCGCACTGAATATCGTCGGTGTCATATGTGTTGGTAGGGCAGTGCGTGGTTCGAGAAGTTTAAATCAACTTGAAGGTCGAGCCACTATTCATCAAATTCTAGCAGTGGCTCAGTTGTAGACCGAACTAAATCACAGGAAATCAACGGGGTATGTGGAATGAGCAGTTTGAACTGAAGGATCAACGGAGAGGCGGTTCACCGACTTTCTTCGCTGTTTCCCTGTGTTGTGACCGAAAGATGAGCAGTGCGGAGCCCTATACGTGCCTTACAGATTACGAGAAATCACGTCTAAACACGACTCCGTGTAGCCATCCGGCTACCGGCTGAATTCGCCGCACACTCTGGGTGTATTGATCGTGATAGTTACGTGCAATATTTGCACAAAGAATGCATACGATATGAACTTTTAATGTAAGCGTGGTGCGCGTGATGTACGTATTTGATATAAGAACAAAACATACTAGAAATACTAAGGTTTATTTATATATATTCCTAAATAGTTTTATATTTGTACAAAACTAAAACCAAATAAGTTCGGAACATGTTCTTGACGAATTCGGGTGTTGTTGTGTACTCTTCTGAAGTCTGGTTTATGCGTTGTTTTGTCTTGCGGGATCGAACAGTAGCGAAGCGAAAGTGGTCGTAATACGTCCTCGTTTCACACGGTTATTCCGCAGGCGGGTAGTTACATTCGTATCTGCTACACAGCCGATCGACAGGGGATACGAATGCAAGGCTCAAAAACAAAGAAGATGGTTATCGCAGAACGAAAATTGCGGAGGCCTCTTGAACGTGCATTACCTGAAATGGTTAACGAGGTGGGTCTAACCGGTGCGGCCAAGCGCATTGGTGTTAGCAAAGCCACTTTGAGCTACTGGTTGTTGAAACTGGGCATCGAAATTCGACGTGTGGCATTGGCTCCCGGAGAAGAAATTGAGATCAGACGTATCTCAGGTTGATCTCAATCAAACTCGATTCAATCCACAAATATCAAACAAATTCGCTCCCGAATTGTCCCCTCTAGTTCATTGACCCTGTTTCGGGCTGTTGCTAACGTTAAATTACCAACGAATTTTCCGCTTGGTTTTCCACGTATCACGTATGTGGAGCGTCGAGATCATCTGAAGGACGAGATAGTGCCGGCTAAACACGTATATCTACTGATGGTGGCAATGATTGCAACCTTATTTGTATTTGCAGCTTGCTCAGAGGAAGTAATCCCTACTCAGGAGCCAGTTGAATTCCAGCCAACTGCCGCTGTAGAAGTTGACCGACCAGACAGCTCTGGTGATGATTCAGCGCCTGCTATCGAAACCATCGCTGAAGAAGCTCCTGTTATGGTCGCTGGTGATCCAGATGCGGGCCGAAACCTGTTTGTCAGCTGTAGTGCTTGCCACTCGACTGACGACAGTCAGCTTGTCGGACCTGGACTTGGCGCCGTGTACGCTCGAGCGGGTAGCCGAACTTCTCTTGACGCTGAGGCTTACCTCGAGCAGTCAATTCGAGAGCCAGGTGCATTCGTTGTAGATGGGTTCGCGCCAGTTATGCCATCATTCGACTACTTCAGCGATGAAGATGTGCAGAACGTGATCGCTTACTTAAAGTCACTCGGGTAACCGGTCTAAATCTTTCATAAGTAATTAAAACGCCCCGAATCGATTCGGGGCGTTTTAATTACTTATGATCTTGAACTAAGTTTTAGATTGAACTATTGCGTTGAGATAACTACGACCATGTTGCGCCAACGATTGAGGCCGCTTGATAGCCAGCTCCGAATCCGTTATCGATGTTCACGACGGATACTCCTGGGGCACACGAGTTCATCATTGCCAGTAATGCAGCTACTCCGCCTAGGCTCACCCCATAGCCAACAGAGGTGGGTAGGGCGATCACAGGTGCCCTCACAAGCCCACCAACGACGCTTGGTAATGCTCCCTCCATGCCCGCAACTACGATGACCACGCGTGCACTGTTGAGTTCGTCGATACGACCTGAGAGGCGATGCAGACCAGCAACTCCGACGTCGTTAATCATATTAACTTCGCAACCCATTAGTGTTGCAGTGAGAACTGCCTCTCTTGCGATCGGTAGATCAGAGGTACCTGCAGCGACGACAACAATGCCTGGAATTAGATCGTCTTCTGAACGTCTGTCAGCCCAGATCGCCCTTGGTCCGTCTTCCCATACTGCTTCTGGAACCGATTTTTGGAACAGTTCGAACGCTTCTTCGGAAGATTTAGTTACGAGAACCACATCGGAATGTTCATATATACGTGCGGCGATTTCGGCAGTGTCTTTTGGTGTTTTACTTAGACCGTATACAACTTCAGGAAATCCGATTCTGTCGGCGCGGTCATGATCAACTGTGGCGAATATAAGATCTGAAGTAGGAGCTGTAAGGCTGAGTTCAGACGTTGCTTTCTCGGCCGACATCTTGCCTTCTTCGACAAGTTTCAGCACTTCACTTATCCGTGAGTTATTCATTTATGAGGGGTTTTCTATTTAGTGAGAGCATCGCAATTGATCTGCTCAAGTAATTTCTTAAGAGCATTTTAGCTATGATTTCAACTTTTGCTAAAACATCATGTAAACCATGTCACGCTAAATTGACCAACCGTTGTAGTCGTACCTATACTGCGACCCTCTATACATTGGAATGGTGTGCGCGATTAAGTGAGTGAACAAGAGGATTGGTATGCAGGTAACTTGCCTTCGAGAGAATCTCAGTCGTGGTTTGGCTAACGTCAGCAGGGCAGTCGCTGCTCGGGCTACGCTGCCAGTGACCCAAAACGTGCTTCTTGAGGGTGACAACGGGCAGTTGAAGATTACCGCCACGAACACTGAAATTTCGATTAGTACGTGGATTGGTGCACAAATCGAAGGCGAGGGCACCGTGACTGTTCCAGCGCGTATGCTCACCGACTTTGTGAACTCACTTCCAGGTCAGACCGTGAATATTGAATTCAAGACCGAACCGGTCGGTGTTGTTGTCACATGTGACAAGTTCAACGGTACGATCAACGGGATTTCATCTGAAGAATTCCCCCCAATCCCTACAGTTGAGGGTGGCGCATCGGTCACGATTCCCGCTGACACGTTCCGTGGTGCACTAGAACGAGTAGTGTTTGCGGCCGCCACAGACGATTCCCGACCTGTATTGACCGGTGTGAAAATTGAGCTTGAAGGGGATTCATTCACACTTGCAGCTGCCGACGGATTCCGGCTAGCAGTTGAAAAAGGCAAGCTCGGCGGTGCGATTGAAAACGAAGTCGGCGTAATTGTTCCAGCGAAGACTCTTGCCGAAGTGGAACGTCTAATCGGTGATGGTTCTTCTAACGTTGAGCTTTCAATCGACAATAACGGTCGTTCAGCGAAATTCCGCTTGGACACATCTGAAATCGTCACAGCGCTGGTACAGGGAACATTTCCTGACTACGACAAGCTCATTCCGACGAGCTACGGCACAAAGGCCACTGTGGATCTGGCAAGCATGGTTCAGGCGACTCGAGCAGCATCTATTTTCGCAAGGGATGGAAGCGGGATCATTCGAGTGGTCGTTAGCCCTGGTGAGGCTGAAGGCGCCGGAGTTGTAAAAGTCATTTCTCGAGCAGAAGAAGTTGGTTCAAACGAGAACGAACTAGATGCGAAGATCGAGGGCGAAGAGACCAAAGTTGCATTCAACAGCAAATTCCTTATGGACGTTCTAAACGTACTGAATGGTGATTATGTTGATCTGGAAACAACTACTCCATCTAGCCCTGGCGTATTCAGGTCTGAGAAACACGCGGGCTACACACACGTTGTGATGCCGATGTTTGTTCAATGGTGATCTGAGTGGTGGGAATCAGCTGTTCTCAAGAGCAAATAGCGGCGAAAATTCGGCATACAGTAAGCAGCCAACAGATCTAGCTAAGAACGACCTCTTGGGTGCTTCTCGTAGCTAAGTTGTCCATCCCTCGATATACCCGCTAACCGGGGCAGATTGGTGCAGGACGGTCTCACCAAGTTTTAGCCACTAAATGTAGCCTGTACCCGCAATGTGATGACGCTTATTGTGCTCGAAGCGTCATATTCCGTAACTATTTTTTACGAGATATCTTCACTCGGCATCAGTTCGTTCGCGAGCATGGCACATCGTTCAAGCGATATTTCTGGATTTGGACCCTCGCACAGCATCACGATGTTCCCAAAAATTGCGTAGGAGCCGAATTTTGAACCGACACCACTGCCAATACTATCTGTACCGCCTCCGATGATAATCCTGCGATTCTTGACTCCTTCCTTGTAGGTGGCGTCATCTCCGCTGATGATCGCATCCGCGCCAGAACCTTCGATCGCCATGGCCGTCCCTATATCGACGGCAGCCTGATGCGATTCGTAGAATCTGACCTCGTATTCGTATGGTTCACCGCTGCCTATCTTCATAAACCCATAGCTGGCGTCTGAAGCTCCCGGAAGACCCTCGGTGGAATAGTTTTTCACCTCTTTGTACGGGGTGGCGATTAGTTCATCCAGGCTAAATACGCGACCAGGATCACTGATCTTGGGGAACAGTTCATCTTCGCTTTCACTCGATCCGCA
>JAPKCH010000107.1 GCA_026421185.1 Dehalococcoidia bacterium
TGAGTGTTTTCCGACTGAACTTTCCAAACTCCATGGCCTCTGGGTAAACCATTCTCCAGAAGAAGACTGGAATGCGACTGAGAAATATTTCGGTGAATTCTCACTGCAGGTCGAAATAATTGGTGCAAGATCCGTCTACGCGCTTCGAGAGATACCGATCCCGGCCCAGGGTTGCGAAACGGAATTGATTCTCAGGCATGAATTGGTTGAGGCGGCCGAATCGTATGTAACCGCAAGAGACATTGCATTTGTCGATTGGGATGTTGCATTGCAAAATTCCGAGATCATTGGAAATCTAGGCACGCGAGATATCACGCAGTTACAGGGATTCGGGAGAAAACTCGGCGTTGGACACTACAATTTCGATGGACACTCAGCGAGTGCCGAAGTATTGATCGACCGTATTCGATTTGCGCTGCCATGAGAGTTAGATTGAAGCCACGATTTCGTATCCGTAGGGAGTTGTTAAGGGCTGTCACGTGCATGGGTCTGCTGCCCCATTCGTCCTCGATCCTCGTTTCGATATAAGCACCAAGATCGATCAGCTTGCGGCCACGTCGAGGGAGTTCCCCTCGGCTGCCCTGTGCAGCGGTGTCCAGCTATATTCGTCCCTTGCTTCGATATCGATTCATCAGAATCTGAACCACAAGAATAGGAGTGGAAGATATGGCAAGTCTCAGCACCGCCACCCCCACCGAGAGCAATCTTTACCCGTCACGCATGCCACTTCGTTGCAAAAGCTCAGGAATCAGCCGGACAGGTATGGAAGACTTCGAGCAGGTACGAGTGGCTATGGCGAAGTTCGCTTAGCAACATGCGTTTGGGTGCTAGAGTGACGGCATGTTGAAGCTACGGATAGTTACATTCGCAATCCTGCTGCTGCTAGTGGTTGCAGTTGGTTGTTCTTCTTCAGACCAAGCTGCTATCGATAAAGCGGTTAGTCCAACGCTTGCAGTAGCTCAGCCAACCACCGCTGTTCCCGCGGCTACCGCAGCACCTGCCGCAGCACCTACCCCAGTCCTTATGCCAGCCGCGACTTCCGTTCCCACTTCGACTTCGACTCCGATTCCAACAGCAACGCCACTGCCTACAGCTACATCTGTGCATGTTGCGGTTTCGACACCTGTTCCATCGCCAACCCCGTTGCCGACGTCAACCCCAAGCCCGACACCTACACCGACCGCAACACCTGTATTTAGTCCTTCTGAATATTCTCAAGTTAACGACCCGCTCGACTCGCCTCCGTATTACGGAACTTTGTTCGTCTCATCAGAAATCCTTATTGCATCAGATCCTTCAACTTTCGAAGGTTTGACGGCGAAACCAGGTGCTCTCAGGAAGATGTATGACCGACGGCACGGCTTTGTTGAATTGACGCCTCACCTGTTTGAAGCCACGTTCAGTGACGGATTTACCGTTGAAGTCCAGATAAATCCCGAATTCACGGACCCTGACGAAGTACTCGCCATGGCAAAAAAATACTCAGAGATTATCGGGAAAATACCGACATATCTGAGAACCATGGTTGAAACCGTGTGGATACACGACGGAGACGAACTGTTCGGTGGCGGTGGCAAAAATCTGTTGATTCACACGATAGCCGCCGAGGGGTATGAAAAGCGGGGCATACTTGAGGAAGTTTTCTTGCACGAAGCGTCACACACTTCTCTCGATGATCTTTTTAAAGCTGATCCAGACTGGCTAAAGGCGCAATCATTCGACGGTCAGTTCATCTCGACATATGCCGCCGAGAACCCTGGGAACGAGGATGTCGCTGAGAGCTTGCCGATGTACTTCGCCATACGCCATCGACCAGACCGGATTTCTGAGACTCTCCAGCAGAATATCTTGAAAATCATGCCGAACCGGATCTTCTTTTTTGATACTCATTTACCGAGTAGTGATTAAGTTCAACAGAGAGGATGCCCAGGCTCCAGTTGGTCGCAATTCCGAGATAATAAGTGGTAACGATCGCGGGGCAGGTCAGTATGCCTGCGTCCTGAAGTCACGCCAAAAGATTAATACCGATGCCCAACACACCTCAGAACAGGGACACAACAGGTCGCTTCCTCGCAGGACAAAGCGGTAACCCTGGCGGTCGTCCCGTGGGCTTCCACAGCTACATCCAAGAACGTACCGCAGACGGCAGCGAGCTAACCGACTTTGTTCTCAGCGTGTTTCGTGACGAGAATGCTTCCAACAAGGAACGCATGGACGCTGCTACGTGGCTTGCAGACCGAGGCTTTGGTAAGCCGACAGTGAATGCAGCTGCACAGGCTCCAGGCATCGGCGACTTCACCATCGTCATTGGTGACCATGACGCAAGAGGCAACCCGATCATTCCAGCACCTAGGTGGGAAGCCTAATAACTATTTGCACCAACTTTGCACCTACGGACGTATATAAACTCTCTGATACAACCTGAGACGATGAGAAACAAGGGTCACATAATTTGCAAGCAGGAGGTAGAGGGTTCGAGTCCCTCAAGCTCCACCAAACTGGC
>JAPKCH010000012.1 GCA_026421185.1 Dehalococcoidia bacterium
AAAGACCTCTACAAGAGCGTGGAGGATGATTCCTAATGAAGTACGCTTTTTATCCTGGATGTGTCGCCCGTGGCGGTGCTCCTGAACTTTATGATTCCGCACTTGCCGTAATGGAACGGCTGGGAATTGAGCATGTTGAACTGACAAAAGCTGCTTGCACCGGAGCCGGTGTATTACAGGAAAAGAACCTCAAGATGGGTGACATCTTGAATGTTCGAACATTCGCGATGGCCGAGCAGATGGGGCTGCCGATCATGGTGTTATGTTCAACTTGTCAGGGTGTGATGAGTCAGGCTAACCATCGTGTTAAGCGTGACCCTGAGTACCTTGCCGAGGTCAACAAACACCTCGCTGCTGAAGGTCTCGAGTACAAGGGAACGACTTCGATCAAGCACCTATTGTGGGCGTTGATTGAGGATATCGGACTCGAGAAGCTCAAAGAGACGTTCACGCGAGAGCTCACAGGCGTGGCTATGGCTCCGTTCTACGGCTGCTACATGGTTCGACCTACTGATGCGCTTGAGTTCAAAGCCAACCCAACTCGTGAGACTTCGATTGAAGATCTGATCGAGGCTGTAGGGGGCACAGTTACTGACTTTGCTGGCAAGACCGCTTGCTGTGGATTCCCAATTCTGTTCATCAATCAGGCTAACTCGATGAAGATGGTTTCGAACCACACTGGAACAGCCAAGGATCTTGGGGCAGATGCGATGGTCACTCCGTGTCCGTTGTGTCATCTGAACCTTGATGGTTACCAGCCAAAGGCTCGTAAGCAGGTTCGTGGCGATAAGGCAGATTTACCAATTATCCACGTGCCACAGCTAATCGGTTTGGCGATGGGTATGAGCGAGAAGGCCCTGGGACTCCAGAAGCACATCGTTTCTACGAAGGAACTCGTACGGAAAACCGAGGCTTTACCGACGCAGGTTTAGTTCGGCACTTCGTTCATAAATACGGAATGTGAAACGACCCAGGAATTTCCCGGGTCGTTTTCTTTTAACTTCTTTATGATTGACGCTTCGACGCTTTTGGGTGAGGCATAGACTGTAGTTCATCACGCTGTATTCGTATATCTCAGGATAAAAAATTGAAAATCACCGCTGTTCGAGCGATTCCCATGTCGGATCCGATTCCAGTTGAACGACAATTCCGTTCCGATCTTGGAACAAGGGTGAAGTCAGACAACGTCATGGTGTTCGTCGAGACCGATGAGGGGCTTACTGGTATTGGCGCTTCACTTGGTAACCCTGCTGTCGTTACAGCAGCGATCAATTCGGAACTAGGACCTGAGATCATCGGAGAAAACCCGATGTTCTCTGAACGCATCTACGAGAAGATGTACAACGGATCGCGGTGGGCTCCGGCTATCGAGACCGGCATCTCCCAGCCCGATCCGAGTCGACGCCGCGGAATCATAATGGAAGCGATCTCCGGAATCGACATTGCCGTATGGGATGTGAAATCTCAGGCACTGGGCATTCCGATGTATCAGGCTATTGGTGCAGTGCGTGATTCTATTCGAGGTTACGCAAGCGGTGGCTGGGCTCCCGGTGAAGAAGCTGAAGTCGAGCTGGGTGGATACGCTGCTAAAGGCTTCAGCGCCGTGAAGATGCGGGTTGTTGGGCACGACGGTTTCAAGGTCGACAACACGGTTACTCGGGTGGCTGCCGCACGGCGCGGCATCGGGCCAGATGTTGAACTGATGGTCGATGCGCACGGTTCGTTGGATGTCGCTTCGGCTATCAAAGTGGCCAGCGCTATCGAGGAGTACGACATCTCGTGGTTCGAGGAGCCGGTTTCTCCCGATGATCATGCGGGTCATGCTCGGGTTAGAAATTCAACTTCGATTCCTATTGCGACAGGCGAACGAGAGTTCACTCGTTTTGATTTCCAGAGCTTGCTCGATCACGAGGCGATTGATGTTGCCCAGCCGGATGTTGCGAGGGCAGGGGGCATAACCGAGATTCGGCGTATTGCAGCACTGGCTTCGGCACGGGGTGTGAAGGTTGCACCGCACGCTTGGGGTTCAGGCGTGTTGTTTGCTGCTTCGATTCATCTGTCAATGGCGTTACCGAACACTCATATTCTTGAGGTATCGCAGGGCTACATGCCGATGATGAACGAACTGTTCAATGAGGAATACGATATTCGAGAAGGTCGAGTGCACGCTCCGACTCAGCCGGGTATCGGTTTTACGCTGCGTGACGACGCAATGGAGCGGTTCAAGTACGTTGAAGGCCCTGAGTACGTCTTTTAGGGCGTCAGGTCACTGGCTGGCATCTTCGTGCCGGTTTTATATTCGACCGTAAAAGGGCGAGTTGTCCCAGTCGTTGAGCATGATGCTGCTCTCAATGACAATCTCTCGTATTCGGTCGTCGTTCCATCCGCGTGCGCCCATCCAGCGAAGGACAATTCGCACGTCGGGGGCGTTCACAACTTCAGGATAATTGAGCAGTTCTGTCTTAAGATCAGCTGATTTTGCTACGTAATCGGGAATGGGGCATCGATCTTCGATCAGTGTTCGTGATGCGACCATGTCACCGCCATTGATCCTGAGAATTCGTTCTAGCCATGTATCGAACTCCCATGCAACGGCGATGGTCCATAGTTCACGACCTTCTGTGCCGCGCTTTGTGCCAGGGAATAGTCCGGTGAATCTTTTGAATAGTACGGGCTTATTACCGTATTGCTCTGGAAATCTTAGATTGCCCACGACATCGAGAACTGCTGCATATGCGGCTGAAACAAAGTCGACGTACATTGGTGCGAAATCGGCTTTAGGCAGCTCGATTTCATATTCATAATCGGGAGTTTCGAGTTCGAAATCCCAAGCGAGTAGTGCGAACTCAAGCGTTGCCGGATTCGGCGGGCTTGGTCGCCAATTCAAGGCTGCTAGTAATTCTGCTTCTTGTGCCATGGTTTAGTCTGTCTCGGCTTTTTTCTACATCTCGCAAAGTAGCTTATTTATTTGGTTCGAAGATTGTCATCCTGAACACATGTACACAATAGACCAGTTTAGATTCGTGCTGGATCTGTCACTTTAACGAGTTGATAGAGCTAACAACGAAAAACTGGTTTTTTTCGTCGGAGCGGCCGGTCATGTTTTTTCTCTTTAGTGAGCGATAGCGGGGTTTAGACGTTTGACTCTGAAAATGAGTTCAGGATGACATTGAATAAAAAATAAGTGCGGCGACCATATATGGTCGCCGCACTTATTTTGTGATAGGTATTTCCAGAAGAACGATCGCAGCTTTTCAGCCCACAATTACCGATCTCTAAGAAAACGTGCCTTTGGCACCTACGCTTTTGCCATGATGTCTACTAGTTCCTGCACTGAGTCGGCTGATGCCTTGAGTGCTGCCGATTCTTTGTCGGTAAGTTCTACTTCGATGATCTCTTCGATTCCCTTTGCGCCGAGTTTTACTGGCACACCGGCGTAAAGACCATCGATGCCGTATTCACCTTCAAGAAATGCTGCACAAGGAAGGATTTCCTTGCGGTCGAGCAATACAGCTTCAACCATCTGTGCAACAGCTGCTGAAGGTGCGTAGTACGCAGAACCGGTCTTCAAAAGACCAACGATCTCGGCTCCACCATCACGGGTTCGTTGAACGATCTCTTCGAGTCGTTTGGCTTCTATTAGCTTAGCTACAGGCACTCCGCCGACGGTTGTTGAACCGATTAGCGGAACCATCGTGTCGCCATGTCCGCCAAGAACGTAGGCCGAAACGTTGGTAACTGAAGCGTCGAGTTCCTGAGAAAGGAAAGTTCGGAATCGAGCTGTGTCGAGAATACCAGCCATGCCGATGACTCGTTCCTTCGGGAATCCGCTGACCTTGTATGCGTGTTGAACCATGGCGTCGAGTGGGTTCGACACAACGATCAAGATTGCATTCGGTGAATATTTTGCGACTTCAGCAGTTACAGAGCCAACGATTTTCATGTTGGTCATCAGCAGATCGTCACGGCTCATACCGGGCTTTCGTGGTATGCCTGCAGTTACGACTACGACGTCGGAGTCGGCGGTGTCTTCGTATGTGTTTGCGCCCGTGATCTGAGCATCTGTTCCGATTACTGGGCCTGACTCGAGCATGTCGAGGGCGATGCCCTGTGGCTTGCCTTCAACAATGTCGACCAAAACTACGTCAGCGTAACCCGTTTCGAAAACGCGCTGTGCTGTTGTTGCGCCAACAAATCCGGCACCAACGACTGTCACTTTGAACTTCATAACTTTTTCTTTCTCAGCTTGTAAAGCTTCTCACCAAATAGACCTGTATTTAAGTCAAACTCGAAACGATCGAGTTGTTACTGCCACTTGTGAGGTTTTCCTTTTTTCGGTAGAACTTTGCCTGTGTCGGGTCTTATCGCGTGGGTTTCGTTGGTTTTCGCCGCAGCCTTGGTAGTTACGCGATCCATCCCTTTGATTCCCGGCGAGCCCATCGCCTCTGCGTGACCTAGTGCCACGAAGATTATGTCTGCGGTTTCATCGGCGACAGCGTAGTCGCCTTCTTTCTCAGATATTGCTTGCGCCAATTCATTGAACTCCTCGTCGAGTATGCTCGTTCTATTGGCGACTATTTCAGTTGCGCTCTGTCCTTTAAACTGCCCTGAACCAACTTCGAATCGATTATGGAAATCCCATACTTCGCGTGCCATTCCAGCGACGGAATCGACGAACTCTTGGCGCCCAACAGTGTTGGGTGCGTACGTTCTTTTTGTGGAATCCTGATTACTTTGTTCGTTGTCTGACATGATTGGTGAACTAGAGCGGGATGTTTCCGTGTTTTTTAGCTGGTAGGCTATCGACTTTCGATTCCAGCATTCGAAGTGCTTTTACGAGTTCAGGTCGAGTCTGAGCTGGGTCGATAACGTCATCAAGGTAGCCACGGTTTGCTGCTACGTATGGGTTAGCGAACTTATCTCGGTAGTCGGAGACCATCTCGGCGCGCTTGGCTTCTGCATCATCAGCCGCTGCGATTTCTCGTCGACCGATTACGTTGATAGCACCCTCGGGACCCATCACCGCGATTTCAGATCCAGGCCAAGCCAAATTCACGTCGGTCCGCATCTCTTTTGAACCCATGACGATGTACGCGCCACCGTAGGCCTTGCGCAGGATGACGGTGATCTTGGGTACGGTCGCTTCGACGTAGGCGTAGAGGAGCTTCGCACCATGACGAATCAGTCCGCCGTACTCCTGCTGAGTTCCAGGCATGAATCCGGGAACGTCGACGAGAGTAACGATAGGAATATTGAAGGCATCACAAAAACGGACGAATCGGGCCGCTTTGTCAGAGGCGTCGATGTCGAGCATTCCGGCCATTTGATTCGCCTGATTGGCTACGATACCGATGCTTTTTCCGTCGAGTCGTGCGAGTCCGACTACAATGTTTGGAGCAAAGTTGTGGTGCACCGAAAGAAATTCGCCGTTGTCGACCACTTTCGTAATTACGTCCATCACGTCGTAAGGCTGGTTGGCAGCATCAGGGACAATGTCTCGTAGCGAGTTGTCAGAGCGATCAGCAGCGTCCGATGACTCAACAGATGGAGCCGATTCAGCGTTATTCGACGGAAGGTATGAGAGAAGCTGGCGAACGTGGGCGAAGCAGGCTTCTTCCGATTCGGCTGTAAAGTGTGCAACTCCGCTTCGAGAAGCGTGTGTAGCTGCTCCACCAAGGTCTTCATGGGAAACCTCTTCACCAGTTACTGCCTTCACGACATCAGGACCGGTGATGTACATCTGCCCAATGCCTTCGACCATGTAAATGAAGTCTGTAAGTGCAGGAGAGTAGACGGCTCCACCGGCAGCAGGACCAGCGATGATGGTGATTTGTGGAACTACTCCTGAGGCGAGAGTGTTGCGTTTGAATATTTCGCCATACCCGGCAAGGGAGTCGATTCCTTCTTGGATTCTGGCTCCACCGGAGTCGTTGATACCCAGGATCGGTGCTCCCATGCGCATTGCATGGTCCATCACCTTTGAAATCTTTTGTGCTGCTACCTGAGAAAGCGATCCACCGAGGACGGTGAAGTCTTGGGCGTAAGCGAATACCTGACGACCCTCGACTAGTCCGTGGCCTGTGACTACAGCATCGCCTTCGAACAGTTGTTTTTCAAGACCGAGATCGGTTGATCTATGAGTTACGAATGTATCTAGTTCGGTGAAGCTGCCATCGTCGAAGAAGCTAAAAAGTCGTTCACGAGCGGTGAGCTTGCCTCGTTTGTGTTGAGATTCGACTCGCTTTTCGCCACCGCCAAGATGGGCAGTCTTTCGTCGAGCTTCGAGTTGTTCCAACTTGGTTAGCTGAACTTGTTGGTCGTCGGATACAGATTCGGTAGCTATCTTGATGACTCGCAGGCTAAGGTTTCGGCGTGGATCTTTGGGCTAATTTTTTGCCAAATTGCATTATGCTGTTCGGCTGGGCGCGGAGCGCCAGTAAATCTTAACTTACGTCTAGTTGTGCGGCAACTAGGCAAATAGAGGTGATAAGTCTCTGTCGAGTGTTAAAATTAGGCTCAGTTTAGTCAAAGCAATACTTTTTACTTAGCGTGTGAATTTCGACTCTAAATAGTCAGGTCTATGTCGACGAACTCCCAACAATCCAAATATTCTCTAGTTATCGGCGACTCAAAATTTGTTTGGGGCGAGCGCACTTACATCATGGGAATCGTGAACGCTACTCCAGATTCGTTCTCAGGCGACGGAGTTTTGCCGGCCACGGGCGACATTCAAAATGCCGTCGATCAGGCGTTGCGTATGGAGGACGAGGGCGCCGACATTATCGATGTGGGCGGCGAATCGACTCGTCCACCTAGTCTCTATCCAGATGCTAAACCTGTTGATTCAGATGATGAGATTCGTCGGGTCGTTCCTATCATTGAAGCCTTGGCAGGACGATTAGATGTACCAATATCGATCGACACTCGGAAGGCGAGCGTAGTGGTGGCCGCTGTTGATGTCGGTGCGGCGATAGCGAACGATGTGTCGATGCTGGGTGATCCCGAGATGGTTGGCATAGTAGCGAGTACTCAAGTGCCTGTGATAGTGAGTCACATCAGGCAGGGTGGACATAAGGGCTATATTGTTCAGGACGTATTGAGTGATCTTGAAGGTTCGATCGATCAGTTGATAGCGGTAAGAGTCGGACGATCAAAGATCATCATTGATCCTGGGCTCGGCTTCGCTAAGACTACCGAGCAGTCGTTAGATCTGATGCGAAGTATCGATCGAATTCGAGACGATCTGAAGTTGCCGGTGCTTATCGGAAGCTCTCGAAAATCGTTTATCGGTTCCGTTACTGGCGAGCCGCTAGAAGATCGACTATTTGGTACCGCTGCAACGATTGCGCTTGCAATACAGTCTGGTGCGGACATTGTTCGGGTTCACGATGTGAAGGAAATGGTGAGTGTGGTGAAGATGAGCGACGAACTAGTGCGTGTCGTAGAAAGTGGTGCACAAAATGGCTAGTGGGCTGGTGACTGCTTACATCGGGCTCGGCAGCAACTTAGGCGATCGTCATAAGAACCTTGAAGGGGCAGTGGAACGCTTGTCGAGCGTCGGTTCTCTTACGGCACTTAGTTCGGTTTACGAAACTAAGCCATGGGGCGTCGATGGGTATCAGCCGAGGTATTTGAACCAAGTGGCGGCAGTAAATACGATTCTTAATCCGCTCGACGTAGTTACAGAACTCCTGTCGATCGAGTATGTGCTAGGCCGAGCACGGGAAGCGAAGAACGTATCTCGCACTTTAGATATGGATCTGCTTTTGCACGGCGACACTGTAGTGGAAGCTAGCGGGGTTACTGTTCCGCACCCACGTCTGCATGAACGAGCATTCGTACTAGTGCCATTGGCACAGATAGCAGCAGATTTAGTTCATCCAGTGTTTGGTAAGTCGATTGCTGAACTAACCGCTGAGTCAGATCGCTCTGGAATCACTGGGATCGCCTAGCTAGGTGGATCGGTCCCGAGAATGACCGAGCACCAAATCTTGCGAATTAGCTGGATATCGAGTTCTCGAAAAGAACTCTGAGCACGGAAGCGAGCAGAAATACGATCATCCCAAAGAAGACCATAGCGTTGTATCCGATGAGCCAGGAGAGTCGTGCGCTAAGACCCGTTGGCTGTTCAGTGGGGTCGAAATCTGATTGCCGAAAGTGCCAGACTAAGTAGAACATCCAGATCGCTAACGCCAATTTTACGCCAAGCACGATGAACCATGTGGCGGTAGCGTCGTTGCCAGTGAGGCGGTCGAACATCAGAATGATGCCCGTCACAATGATCGCAATTACCGATATGTCGACAAGTTCACGGTAAACCGAGCCAAGTGGTCGAAGCACTGGGCGAACGAGATCAGGGTTGGCACGTTCTACGGGGCGAAGCACGAAAGCGAAAAACGCGCTGCCACCAATCCACGCTACTGCGCCGATGGCATGTGCCCATCGAACTATCAGCATGATCCAGTCGCCTGCGGTTATATCTCCAAACATGGAGCGATTATGCCATTAGCCCGAGCGGAATTGTCTGGTAAATGCGCACAAGTTTCTTAGCCAGCGAGAAGAGCCTCGAGTTGTTCGGCGAGTTGCTCTTCACCGATGATTCCAGTCCAAGTTCGAGCAATGTTGTGATCCTTGTCAAGAAATATAGTGGTCGGGAACGAGAAGACTTCGTATCCGAATTGAACTTTCGATTCGACATCAGGCATCGACGGGTAGGTGAGACCGAGATCTCGAATGAAAGCTTGGCCGTTTGCCGCTGAATCGAGTCCTAGCTGTTGAACTCCGATAAAAGCCACTTGTTCGCCGTACTTTTCATACGAAGCTTGAAGATCGGGCATTTCTGCTCGGCAAGGTGGGCATGAAGGGAACCAGAAGTTCACGAGCACTGGTTTGCCTTTGTGTAAATCTAGACTGAACTCACCGTGCTCAAAAGTGTCGCCAACAATTGTTGGAGCAGTTCCAAATTCAGCACTAGAGCCGCCCGCTGCGACTTCTGCCACTGTTTTGTCACCGGATGAATCGCTTCCGCATCCGACTGCAACTACTGCCACTAATGCGACAAGTGCGAATAGCAGGGCACGGTTGAATTTGCGCTTTTTTATTACCGTCGTGGTGAAAATGGGGTCAGTTCGTTCCATATTGGGCGATTGCTCCGAAATTGACGAGTATTTAGCGGGTTACTGATAGTTTGATGTCGTTTGCAGTGTCAACGGCCCGGTCAGTTTGTATTTGACTGACCGGCGACTGATTAGAAACAGCGAGGTTCGCCGTGAGATGCACATAGAGTTATACGCACATCTCACATCGTTGAATTTTGGGGATTTTGTGTTATCCCTGTGAGTCGGCTCGCATTTCGTTAAGTTGATTCCGAATTGCAGCTTCGAGGTTCTCAATAGGAACTCGAACTTGTTCCATCGTGTCGCGATTACGAATGGTTACGGCATCGTCGTCGAGAGTGTCGAAGTCGACAGTTACGCATAATGGCGTGCCGATTTCGTCCTGTCGACGGTAGCGTCGACCAATGCTTTGAGTGTCGTCGTACTGGGTGTTGAAGTGTGGACGTAGAAGGTCGTGTACGCGTTGAGCTGTAGAATTCAGGGTGTCTTTCTTAGAAAGAGGAAGCACAGCAACCTGGAACGGAGCGATATCCGGGTGGAAACGCAGAACGACTCGCATTTCCTTTCCTTCGCCTTCTTCATCGTAGGCATCGAGGAGGAACGCGAGGGCCGAACGGTCGGCACCCATCGCGGGTTCGACTACAAACGGAACGTAGCGTTCTTTCTTCTGATCGTCGAAATATGAGAGATCTTTACCGCTTTTTGCAGAGTGAGCTTTCAGGTCGAAATCAGTTCGGTTAGAGATCGTTTCTAGCTCGCCCCATCCCCAAGGAAATTTGTATTCAATATCGGCAGATGCCTTCGAGTAATGCGGTAGTTCGTCCGCTTCGTGAACTCGTAACAGTAACTTGTCGCCGCGGATGCCGTACTTTTTGAACCACTCCATCGAGAAGTTCATCCAGTACTCGTGCCACTTATCGTCAGTACCAGGTTCGCAGAAGAATTCCATCTCCATCTGTTCAAATTCTCGAGTTCGGAACGTGAAGTTACCGGGAGTGATTTCGTTTCGAAACGACTTGCCAATTTGGGCGATACCGAACGGAATCTTCTTTCGAGAAGTGGTCTGGACGTTCTCGAAATTCACAAACATCGCCTGCGCAGTTTCAGGACGCAAGTAGACAGTCGCAGCATCATCTTCGACAGGACCCATGAATGTCTTGAACATGAGATTGAACTGGCGGGGTTCGCCGAACGCCCCCCCACAATTCGGGCATACTTCGCCTTCGAGCTGGTCCTGACGGAAGCGTTTGTTGCAATCCTTACACTCAACCAGTGGATCGGTGAAATTGTCGAGGTGACCTGAGGCAACCCATACATCAGGGTGCATAAGGATCGATGCTTCTATACCGACGACGTCGTCTCGTTCACGCACCATCGACTTCCACCAAGCGTCTTTTACGTTGCGTTTGAGTTCGGCTCCAACGGGTCCGTAGTCCCAAACACTGGAGAGTCCGCCGTAGATTTCGGAACTCTGAAATACGAATCCACGTCGCTTTGCGAGTGAAACTATTGTGTCGAGAGTAGTACCTGTAAGTGTGCGCTTGGCCAATTGAATTGCTCCTGCAGTCCACGTCGGGCTGACGTGTCCACATAAAAAATGCGCCCGCAGACTGTGGACGCTATGGGTAAATTCTACATTCGGATAGTAAGAATGCCAGCCTAAATTGGCAGCAAGCGATTATCGAGTGATCTATTATTCGCCCATCAGACACGAGTGCCGTATTCATTAGTACACACAGAGAATCAGGGAGTTCACAAATTATGACTAGCGCGATGGCAGGACAGCTTCAAGACAAGGTTGCTTTGATTACAGGAGCGGGACGTGGCATCGGTGTTGGAATCGCCAATGTATTGGTCGAACGAGGAGCTGCGGTCGCCGTATGCGATCTCGATGGTGCAGCTGCACAAGCGACCGCCGACGCGATAAACGTAGCTGGAGGAAAAGCTATCGGTGGTGCAGTTGATGTAACCGACCCCGACTCGCTCGATCACTTTGCGGGTCAGACCATCTCCGAACTCGGCGGAATCGATATCTGTGTTCCAAACGCAGGGGTTATCGGCGGGCGTGGGTTCAATGATCGAATTGATTTCACTAAAGAAGACTGGGACATTACTTTTGCGGTGAACGTGCAGGGAATGACCAACACCACGGACGCTGTAAAAGAGCACATGAAGGATCGTGAGTCCGGCAAGATCGTGATTATCGCCTCTCACGGAGGTCGTAAGCCACGTGGAATTGGCGACAAAGGACGAGGTAACGCTCAGCATCCTTATTTGGTGTCAAAGGCAGCGGCGATTCAGTACACGCACCTGCTCGCAATGGAACTCGGCCGCTACAATATCAACGTGAATGCTGTGTGTCCGGGCCGGCTGTGGACTGCCATGTGGGAAGCTATTGCGCTCAATCATAAAGAGCTAAACCCTGCGTACGCCGAGATGACTCCGTACGAGATTTTCATCGATCAGATCAAAGCAACTATGCCGTTGGGTCGAGAGCAGACTCCCAAGGATATCGGAAAGTGTGTGGCGTTCCTGTCTTCCGGTGACGCTGCTGAGATTACGGGACAGGCAATAAACGTGAACGGCGGCGCTGCGTTTGATTAATGTGCAAAAGGCACATTTTCTGAGAATTTGAGTGCGGTTGGCTTCGTTAATGAGATGAAGCTTAGGGAAACGGGGCTGCTTAAATGAACATAGTTGGCGAAGCGGAGATTTAGACTAATCGATCCTATGACACCATTTGGGACTGGGTGATTGATCCGGCGAATATGAATCTGTGGGTGCATGATGTGGATGAGCCTGGGAACTGGATCAACGATGGTTCGGCTGCTGATCGTGCTAAATCTTTAATTGTCGACACTGTTCAAGGACCGTATCCAATCCTGATCACATACGAGTTTGCTCCGATTCGTGATGGATCGGCAACCGAACTAGCGATCAACATGAACGCTAGATCGGACAGTTCATTTACTGCTGTCTTGTTCGTACTCACTGGGTGGTTTGCCAAATGGTTTATGAAACGATGTCTTCGAAGTGAACTTGAAGACGTAAAACGAGAGATTGAGAAATTATGAACGATCGAGATTTGATGTTTTTACCGGCGCACAATCAGCGTCAGATGATTGTCGATGGCGAGATATCATCCGTTGAGATGATCGGGGCTTCACTGCGCCGAATAGCTGAGCTTGAGCCTCAGTTGAACGCGTTTATTACTCTCGATGAAGAAGGTGCACTGGCAGCAGCGGGTGAAGCCGATGCTCGATTGGCAGCGGGTGATGAAGCTGGTTCACTGCATGGCGTTCCAATTGCAGTGAAGGATCTTGAAGTTACTAAGGGTTTGAGAACTACTCTCGGAAGTACCTTTTTTGAGGATTGGATCCCCGATTACGATTCAGTAGCTATTGAGCGTTTACGTGCCGCTGGCGCGGTAATTCTTGGGAAAACCAATACGCCTGAATTCGGAAATCGTGAAGAGACGTTCACTAACGTTGCTCCTACATGTAACAACCCTTGGGATCCTAGCCGAATGCCAGGCGGATCAAGCGGTGGAACAGCCGCGGCCATTGCCTCCGGTATGTGTTCGATCGGCACGGGTTCAGACGGTGGCGGATCGGTTCGACTTCCTGCTTCGTTCTGCGGAATATTTGGGCACAAACCAACACACGGTCGTATTCCTCGGTTTGGTGGACAGGCAAAGTCTGCCTACAACTCAGCTGGTACGAGTGGTCCGATGTCTAACGACGTTCGTGATTCAGCGATTCTGAATCAGGCGCTAGCCGGATTCGACGTAAGAGATCCCGGATCGGTAAAAACAGAGGTTCCTAACTATTTGGCTAATATCGAAGATGGTGTTGCTGGAATGCGTATCGGCACGACTATGACGCTTGGCATTGCTGATGTGAACCCAGATATAGCGGCTGCGGTTGAAGAATCGTGGTTGGCTTTCTCCGAGCTGGGCGCTAACGTTGAACCGCTTGATATCAAGTTTGATCCCATCCCGCGTGACGCTTGGTGGACGCTTTGGACGGCAGGTCAGGTTGCGATGTATGGTCATCTCGCCGAAGAGCGACCAGAAGATTTGATGCCTTATACCCTCGACATGATTAATCACGGCAAAACTCTGTCGGGCGCTGACGTATCGGCGGCTTTGCGAGACGTACAAAATCTTCAACTGAAGATACACCAGCTATTCGAAGAATTCGACCTTATGCTTGCTCCGACGAATGCGGCAGTTGCTTGGCCACACCTCGACCCACCGAGCAAGATTGGGTCTAGCATGAACGATGATGATATGGCCGGCATTAACTACGGAGCGATTCCGTTCACGATGATCTTCAATTCCTCATTTAACCCGGCATCTTCGGTACCTGTTGGTTTTGGAGAAGGCGGCATGCCCGTAGGAATGCAGATCATCGGAGCATATGACGATGATGCGGCCGTTTACCGAGGTAGTCGAGCGTTCGAGATAGCCCGACCGTGGACGGGCACGAGGCCAACCGTTTCATAAATGACTACGAGCTAAACCTTCGAGCCTTGCTTCGACCATATATCGAGCATATCTTTCATATTTGGTGACATGGTTCTGAGCATAGACACGATAGGTAGGCCGTAAGGGCAGCGTGACTCGCACTGCATGCACGAATCACAGGCTGCGTGATCGTCGATCTTGGCGATCGTCGATTCTCGATCTTTCCATTCGTCGTCAACCCGGGATTGCTCCCACGGGAACTCCGCAAATTTTGCTGGACCCATCGTGCGGTAGTGGTTGTACATGACGTCGGTTCCAAGCGTACCCGGAATTTCGATATTAGACGGGCAGGGGAGGCATTCCATGCAAATGCGGCAGCGGTCGGTTGCTAGGTCGAGCGCCCATTTGGCTACTTCTACTTCTTCAGCCGTAGTGAGCGTGTGATCGTCAAGCGCACCAAGCATGGCGTTTTGTTCCATCTCGGCTACGGTAGTTGCACCGGGGACTGCAACTGAAATCGGCTGATTCATCAACCACTTCAGAGCAAGTGATGCTGGTAATAGACCTGTCGCTATAGGCTTCATTATCGTTACGCCAAGCTTCATTTCGAGTGCTAGCGGAATGAGTTCAGCAAGCGGTTCACGTTCGACAATGTTCAATGGAACAAGAAATGTGTCGAATTTGAATCGTTTGAGTGCGGCGACAAGAACAGACGGGAACGTGTGACCAGTTACACCAATGTGCCTGATCTTTCCTACTTCTCTAGCTTCCACTAGTGCTTCGAGTGGTCCACCTAGTCGAACGTCTACGTCGTCGAGGTTCGCAAGAGCGTGAAGATGGTAGTTGTCGATGTAATCGGTCTGCAGCCGTTGGAGAGATTCTTCAATGTGCTGAGCCGCTTCTTCCTTGGTCTTACCCGTGGTCTTAGAAGAAACGATTACGTTTTCGCGTTCACCCTTTAGCGCCTTACCAAGTTTGATCTCACTGTCCCAGTACCCGCGTGCGGTGTCGAAGTAATTCACTCCGAGATCGAGCGCTTTAAAGATGATGTCTTTGGCGTGATCGTACCCTGAAGAACCAAGTTGGGCGGCTCCCAGGCCAATAGGAGCCACGTTGAGTCCAGTTGATCCTAGAGGGCGCATTTTCACTTTAGAATCTCCGTAGGACGAGTCAATGATTACAACATAGTACGACGTAATTCAATTCAACAGCTGCTAAAAGGGTCGAGCCCATCACAAAAATGATCAGCTCCACCCAAAATTAAATTAATAAAACATGAACGACTTACCAGTCGGCTACCGATCCGTCGTTTTCGTAGTAGTACTCGCCGCCAAGTTCCTTGTGGTAGCCATAGGCATCACCATCGTAGACCTTCGTGGCTTCCTTTTCATCGAGTTCAACACCAAGGCCTGGAGTGTCCCATAGGTCGATGTGACCATCTTTGACTTCCCACGGCTTATTGAGCAGTCCTTCACCAAGACCAGCGTCGACCTGTTCCTGAATCAGGAAGTTAGGCACAACAGCGTCGACGAGCATGCAAGCAGCTAGAGCCAACGGGCCGATGGCGCAGTGGGGCATTATGTGTTGGTAGTAGACCTCAGCGTAGTTTGCGATTCGCTTCAGCTCGGAAGGCCCGCCACAGTGGGCGACGTCCGGCTGCAGCAATGAAACTGCTTGCTTCTCGATTACTTCACGGAATTCCCAGCGAGACAGAAGGCGTTCGCCTGTTGCGAGTGGGAACGAAACCTGTTCTTGGATTCGTTTGAGTGCATCCGGATTTTCCTGTGGTACAGGTTCCTCAACGAACATCGGACGCATGCCCTTGATTTCGTTGCAGATTTCGACTGCTAGGCCAGGAGTCATCTTGCCGTGGAAGTCAAAACATAGTTCGACGTCGTCGCCAACCCACTCACGCATTGTGTAAGCAGCTTTGACAAACTCATCGATTCGTGATGGTGGCTCGTGGCCGCGCCATGTTCCCACAGGTCCGGATTTATAACCGGTGTATCCGCTCTTCTGGAGCATAGTGAGACGATCGCGTGATTCCTCCAGGCCTTCGTCTGAGAGGTCGTTGATTCCCCAGTGAGCGTAGACGCGGATCTTGTCGCGTACGTTTCCTCCCATAAGCATGTAGCTAGGCACACCGTAGTGCTTGCCTGAGATGTCCCACAGTGCAGCGTCGATGGCCGCGATTGCCGTCATGTTGTGTGCGCCACCTCGGAAGAACGAGGATCGGTACATCTGCTGCCAGTGGTGTTCAATCCTGAGAGGATCTTTACCGATCAGGTATTCGGCGAACTCATCGATTGTCGCAGGAACACTCTGGGGTTTGCCCTCAAGGGTGCTCTCCGCCCAGCCTTCGATTCCACTATCGGTTGCTATTCGAATCAGTCGCGTGCGCTGTCGCGGTGCGAACTGATCAATTCGTGTAATTTTCATGTTTTTTTAGGGTTTAGCTGATATTTCAGGTTGAGTTTTGGGCAAGTGATTCAGCGTATTGCTGGGTTTTGGCTCGGTGCATTTGCCGAATCGGCTGGAATATTAGCCGTGTCTGGGCTTAAATGTGGTTAAGAACGGAGCTGTTTTGAGTTTGACCCTAGATATTCCAAAAACTAAGATGCACTTATGTCCACAGAGATAACAGTTCCACAAACCGGTGCCGAAGTACGACAACTCATTCGTGAAGGTCGATTTAATCAACCGACTTCTGGTGTAGCCCCTCACCACGTGCAGGCAAATATTGCGATTATTCCTAAGGATGTGGCATTCGAATTCTTGCTGTTTTGCCAACGAAATCCGAAGCCATGCCCCGTTGTTGAAGTGATTGAGTCCGGGGAGGTAGAGGCTGCTATTACAGCTCCTGGGTCAGATATTCGTACTGATGTACCGCTATACCGGGTTTACAAAAACGGTGAGATGGTCGACGAGCCACTGACCTTGGAATCGCACTGGCGCGAAGATCTGGTTACGTTCTTGCTGGGGTGTAGTTTCTCGTTTGAACATGCTCTGATGGCGAACGGAATTGATCTCCCGTACTACGGCACTGATCGCAATGTTCCGATGTTCATTACTGATATTGAAACTACTCCGTCTGGTCCATTCTCGGGACCTACAGTGGTCTCCCATCGCTGGATTCATCAGGACAAAGTAGTGCGTGCTGTCCAGGCAACTTCACGCTTTCCCGGCACGCACGGTGCTCCGATTCATATTGGTGATCCTGCCAAGATAGGAATCACCGATATCACCAAGCCAGACTTCGGTGAGGTTTGGGAGCAGAGCGATGAAGATCAAGTGCCAGTGTTCTGGGCATGCGGAGTGACGCCGCAATCGGTAGCAATGGCGTCGAAGCCTGAACTGATGATTACTCACTCACCGGGTCACATGTTTGTGACCGATCTTATGGACGAAGACTTGGCTGTACTTTAGCCGGGTGAATTGCAACGCAATGTTGGATGCGAAGTATTTCTGACACATGGGAATCTAATGCCTAACTCATCTGTATTTACCAAAATCGAAGACATCATTCTGCAAGACGATATTCGCGGGATGAAGGCGCTTAGACAGCACATGCCAAAAAAGTGGCTTGAATCGTCGGCGCAATTGCTGCTCGATCACCCTGGCAAAATTCTAATTGCCACAGGCTTTTACATCCTGAAATCAGGAGAGCCTGAGACTGACGGACCTCCTGGTGCAGTGGCAATTGGGGAAGCTTTGAAGGTACTTGGAAACACAGTTGCCTACGTAACCGATGAGAAATGTTCAGTCGCCGTACGTGCGATTGCTGGCGATGACGAAGTGGTTGAATTTCCAATCACTACTCATCACCAATCGAGTATATTTGCGCACAAATTGTTAGTTGAACATGCCCCGTCGGCGCTCGTGTCAATCGAAAGAGCAGGGCTGTTGGGAGACGGTACGTATCGAAACTGGCGTGGAGTCGATTTCTCGAAGCACAATGCGAAGATCGACCACATGTTTGAAGAACACCCGTACTCGGTCGGCATCGGTGATGGTGGAAACGAGATCGGTATGGGAAACATGCGCCACGTGATCCCGAATATAGAAAATCTGCCTGACGACCCCTGCATCACAACCACCACCGAGTTAATTACCGCCAGTGTTTCGAACTGGGGCGGTTACGGTTTGATCGCAGCATTATCGTTGAAGACTGGCAAGAACCTGTTGCCGTCAGTCGAACAAGGCTACAAATGGGTGAAAGAAATCGTAGCTGTAGGTGCGGTTGAGGGAATGTCGGGCGAGTCGAAGGACTGGGTCGACGCACGCGCACCCGGCGATGACGCAATGTGCTTACGTGACTTGCATATACTGCTGGCAGCAGAAGGGCTTTAGTTCTTTTTACGCGACGGCTGTGTAACCACACGTTTGGAAGTACGGGTTATTGTTTCCCGTACAACGAAGATGAGCATTAGCGTGCCGAATACGCCTACTCCGGCTGTTGCTAGGGACGCGACGCCGAGCGTAACAACCTGAGCGATTCCGCCGATTGCGATAGGTCCGCTTGCACCACCAGTGTCTGAGATAAGTCGCCACACGCCAAGGAATTCACCTGGATTCTCTTTCGGAGACAGGTCGGTTCCCATTATCAGAACAAAGCCGCTAGAGAGACCGTTTCCTAATCCCGCAAGCAGCCCTACAGCTAGCAATGCGCCGAACGAGCCTGTGAGCGGAATTAGGGCGATTGCTAACGATAGAACGATAAACGCAGGAATCCCAGTAGACTTACGCCCCCATTTGTCCATGGAGTAGCCAACGATTGGGAAAAGCATTGAATCTATGGCGAATGATGCGGTGGCGATGTAACCAATCTTGGCTTCACCGAGACCGAGCTCACCACCCCAAACCGGAATTATGAATTCACGTCCTGCCCTGATGAACTGAAGAGTAACTGCTGCTACGCCAGCTGTTGCAAAATCTCTGCGATGTCGATTCATAACGGTTCCAAGCTCTGCAAATACGTTGTTATGCGCTTTTGAACGAGCGGGTTCGACCATATCTTTGGTGGTCGAAAGAACTACCGTCAAAGTGAGTACTGCGACAATTGCCTGTGCGAAGAATGGGACTTTAATACCAACGTACTCAGCCAAGATTCCACCAAGTAATGGACCAAGAATTGTCGCTATTCTAGAAATACCACCAAACAACGATAATGTCCGACCTCGAACCTCGATTGGAACGACCGCTGCGATGTAGGTGTGCCTAGAAATGCTCCACAGAGCGAAACTGACTCCTGTGAGTAATCTGGCTATGATCAACGACGTTATGTTCGGAGATAGCCCTGCCCAGATAGCAGCGACTCCGAAGAGGACTACACCGGCCAGCATTGTTCGACGAAGTCCGAGCCGGGTAACCAGAATTCCTGCGGGCACATCGAAGATCAACATGCCGATGTGTCGTGCGGCGATTACGACACCGATCATTCCTATCGCCGCAGCCATTTCCTGCTTCGCAAAACCTGGAAGAACCGGTATCAGGATGCCTTGTCCCACTGACAGTAGGAAGGATGGAACGTAAACGGGCCACACGAGTGCACGTATGGTTGAACTAACTGAGTTGTGACCTCTATTGGTCTTTGGCGCTTGAGGTGTGCCTGGAGCCTCTGACGATGACATATTTAGTAATCCTATGCCCGAGGAGGATGCTTCGACGTGCTCATTCGGATTGAATTGAACTACTTCTACGGCTATCGTCGTTATGACTCAATAATTATCCGCTCGAAAGGTTTCACGTTTGGATTTCGTTTACGACAGAGTAGTTGTCGCTTTGACTACGACAGTTTGGGATGTTCTGACAAATTCAGAAGCGATGGAACCGTATCTGCCAGGAACTGCGAAAGTAGCCTCTACCGGCGCCGACAGCTATCGAGTGTCGATGAAAATATCGGTGGGATTTCTACGTCCGACGGTCAACACTAATGTTCAGCTCTCGGAGGTGAATGAACTTGAATCGTTTGTTATTGAACTCTCTGGAAAGTCGATGGGTGCGGGTGTAAAAGGCAACGCTGAAGTTGTACTTTCAGCGCTTGAAGATTCCACCCGGATACAGATGACCGGGACCGTCGAAACTTCAGGATTGCTGAAAAAGGTTCCAGAATCCAAAATTGAAGCTGCAGCAATAGGTTTCCTAGAATCGTATTTTGCGAGTGTCGAGAAAGCTTTTGCTCGATCGTTGTAATGCGCGGGGTCGATAACAACTTCCCCGAACGCTATAGGTTCAACTAAAGCAACGCACCGTTTTCGCTGGTGTAACCGTTCTCATCTGCTGTACGACGTGTGCTCGAATGATCACCACGCGTAGCAAGTTCAATACGGTTGCCATCAGGATCATAGATGAACAGGAACTGCTGTCCGTCGTGACGTGTTCCGATTCCCTCTACGATTTCGATATCAGCTTCGATTAACGCTTCTGCTGCAGCTTCAATATCTTCGACTTCAAATGCAACATGTTGTCGTCCATCAGCACGGGATCCAAGCGACTTAGGCGGATCGATTACGTGAACCATGGATCCATCGTGTAACTCGGTCCATGCCAGAGTGTTTCCGTCGATCTGGTGAGGTATCACGTTGATGTTCAGAAGGTCACGATACATTCTCATGCATTCGGCTCGATCATTAACCGCCAAGCCAATGTGATTGATCGTGAGAATTTTGATCTTGGCATGCGAGCTGACCACTTCATTTTTACCGGATTCTGTGGTGTAGCCTAGGGAATCAGCCACCCGTGAAGATGAGTGCAAACCGCTGGCAGTCGCAAACTCAAGACGGTTACCATCGTTGTCATTGATGAAGATGCACTTTTGACCATCATGACGCTCGCTGGTATCGCTGATCTCTGGGTAACCAGAAGCCCTAAGCTCCTCAACAGTGCCATCAAAATCTTCAACCTCAAATGCCGAGTGCGGGTCGACAAGATTTTCACCGTCTGATGGTTCGATCAGATGAACCATTGTGCCGTCGATCGTCTTGGTCCAAACAATGTTTGGAGAATCGACCATAGAAGGAATCACCTGAAGCCCGAGAATATCTCGGTAGAACTTCAGCGAAACTCGTCGGTCCCATACAGGGATTCCAACGTGGTTGATTGTTTTGATGCTGATAGTGCCTGGCATCTTAGGACTAGATCCTTCTATATTCTGGTTAGAGATTCTGGCAGTTGGATAAACATCGCTAGTTGATTTCGACGATCATTTCAATTTCGACAGGAATTTGACCGGGCAGACTGCCCATTCCAACTGCGGATCGAGCGTGCTTGCCGTTTTCGCCAAATACGGAAACAAGTAAATCTGAACAACCGTTTATCACTTTAGGTTGATCACCGAAGTCAGGTTCGCAGTTGACCATTCCAAGAAGTTTTACGACGCGATTGACGCTGTCGAGACTACCGCCGAGATGCTCTCGAAGAGCAGCAAGCAGTTGTATCCCTACTAGCCGAGCTGCTTCGTAGCCTTGATCGACATCGAGATCAGAACCTATTTTGCCGACCATCAGAGAACCGTCATCTTGAATCGGGCCTTTGCCAGATAGAAAGACGAGTTTGCCTGTGGTTACAGCAGGAACATAATTCGCAATTGGGCCAGCTGGATGAGTTAGATCAAGCCCTAGTTCGGTTACTTTAGCGTCGGCGATCATTCAGGGATTCTCCCAGTTCTGCAGGTTAGTTAAATACAAAGAGACCGGCGACAGTATGCACCGGTCTCGCGTTATTTTCTATTCGATTAGCGTCGAATCGAAGTGTCTAAACCTTCGGTTCGGTCATTGAGAGAGGCTCAAGAACCTTTTCTAGTTCCTCACCAGTCAGCTTGGTTTCTCGTTGCGCAACTTGCTTGATCGTCTCACCGCTTTCAGAAGCAATGTGAGCGAGCCGTGCAGCTTCATCGTAACCAATGATTGGTGCAAGGGCTGTGCAAATCGCAAGACCCTGCATAACCATCTCAGGACCCTTGCTGGTGGCTACGAGTCCATTGATGCACTGTCGGGCGAAATTTCTAGCCGCCGCTGCGAGTAGATCAATCGATTCCAGCAAATTATGCGCAGCCACCGGCATCATCACGTTCAGTTCGAAGTTACCCGACTGACCAGCGATTGCTATCGTCGCGTCATTTCCGATTACCTGTGCGGAAACCATTGCTACTGATTCAGCAATAACCGGGTTTACCTTACCGGGCATGATCGATGATCCAGGTTGTACTTCTGGAATTAGAATTTCGCCGATACCAGCACGTGGACCAGACCCGAGCCATCGAATGTCATTAGCAATTTTCAGCATGCCAACAGCTATAGATTTAAGTTGACCTGATGCTGAAACTGCGGCATCTAGAGTGCTCTGAGCTTGGAAGTGATTTGTGGTTTCTGAGAGATCGAGACCTGTAAGTTCTCGTAATCGAGAAATTACTCGTGATGCGAACTCAGGGTGCATACCAATACCAGTTCCAACCGCCGTGCCACCGAGCGCCAATACCGATAATTCAGCGAGAGCTGTTTCTCCTCGCTTGCCGGCAAATTCAAGCTGACCTGCGTATCCAAAGAATTCTTGGCCGAGTCGAATCGGTGTAGCGTCCTGCAGGTGAGTTCGGCCTGTCTTCACAACTCCCCAGAATTCTTTCGACTTCGCTCGAAGAGAATCTTCGAGTTCCTTCAGGGCCGGCAGGAGGTTGTCCTTGATCGCACCGGCTGCTGCTAGGTGAATCGTCGATGGGAACACATCGTTAGACGACTGACCTTTGTTGACATGGTCGTTGGGGTGAACAGGCGTTCGTGAGCCAAGTTCACCGCCGAGAGATTCGATCGCTACATTGGAAATCACTTCATTAGCGTTCATATTCGTTGAAGTTCCAGAACCTGTCTGGAAAATATCGACAACGAATTGATCATCGAACTCACCGTCGATCACTCGTTGTGCAGAAGCTATGATTGCTTTTGCAATATCTTCGTCGATCGAGTCGAGATCAAGATTGACCACGGCGGCCGACTGCTTGATCTGACCAATAGCTTTGATGAACGAACGTCCTAATCGAAGGTTACTGATCGGGAAATTGAGCTCTGCTCGGCGTGCGTTACCGCCGTAGTAGGCATTTACTGGAACTTCCAACTCACCCATTGAATCGCGTTCAAGCCGCATGTCCTGCGAGGCCATCGTTAACTCCTGTTTTAGTGGATATCTAGTTCGAATATATAAATCATGTTCTGTATTTCCCAAAAGGGACGAGAGAAAACAATGATAATCCCGAGACGACCCGGTGAACCGTTATCGCGGAAGCGGTTTTGCTAGAGCGAATGCTCCACCGAGTACTGTTGCAGCTGCAGCTGTCCAGAAAACCATCTCTATTCCAAACGCCGCAGCGATTGGACCGGATGCCGCTGGACCAAGCAACATTCCTATTGCGTAGAGCGCTTGGTACGAGCCCATAGCAGTCGCACGAATCGCAACCGGTGCGGAAGCTAAGGCCATACCGATGAGCACTGTGTTCATCATTCCGCGTCCAAGCCCGTTGAAAGCTTGGAGCGTACCTAGGGTGACAAGGTCTGTCGTGATAGTCATGACGACTAATGAGAACAGCGTCGCCACTGAAGCGACGATCACGGCAGTGGTAGGTCCCCAACGTTTAGCAACCCATGCTGACGCGGCAGTGCCTACCACTGCTGCCAAAAGCCCAGCAGTTGTGATGTAACCGATTTCAGATTTAGAAGCACCGAGGTTTTCTGCGTGAATTGGTAAAAAACCGAAATTCACGCTAAATGTCACGAACTGAAGAGTGATAGCAATTGCTGAAACTCTAAGCAATAGCGGCGTTCTAAGAACGTTTACTACCGTACTGAACGAATAGCGAGTGGCCGCTTTAATACGTGGTTCAGGTGCTGAGAGGAGCAAAAGTGCGCCGGCTAATCCGATACCTGCTGCCCCGTAAAACGTACTCGAATTTCCGAAGTAATCAGCAACAATTCCGCCGAAAAATGTGGCTGTAACGAGTGAAAGCATATTCACCGACATGATGATCGCCATTGCACGTGATGTATTGGAAGCCGGGTAGTATGAGGCAAATAAAACGCTAATTGCTACCCATCCAGCAGCAGCAACACCAGTAAGCGTGCGTGCAGCGAATAGAGACCATGGATCGGGTGACAGTGCTAGCCATATTGCTCCGGCGGCGCTGAGTATGAGCGCTCCGACGGCGAATGGCTTTCTACCGATTATGTCGGAGCCAACCCCTATCGGTATGCGAAGGAGTAGCTGACCGATTGCATAGGACGCAATAATGATTCCAACCATTTGAAGGTTGGCGCCAAGGTCCTGCGCGTGGAGAGGAAGGACAGGAACGTACAGGTACAGCGAAATCCAGAAGAAGTACGTTGCCAGAGCGACTGTAACTATGTAGCGAGTCTGGGACTTTCCGGACGGAGCATCGTCTTGATTCGGAAGTGATTCATTCGACGTGTTGGTCAACGGAGTATTGCTCCGGAAACATTACCTCTTCTTTTTGAGAATCTCATGCGTTTAAGTCGTTCATCACGTCGAATCTGGCTAACTTTAGCGTGGTAAGAATACCGCTAACGCATGGCTGGCTGGGGAATAGGCATTAACTTTCAGTATTTTGGATATTCGTAAAGGAATCTAGATCGCTAAACGTGATCCGATTGTTGTGTGACGAACCTGCTCCTGGTGATGACCTCGGGTACGGCGAGAAGGGGATCAAGCACGGAATGAGATTTGCCTCGGTTCGCCAGCGACCTATCGTTGTTTAGAACATTATCCATACTTGCAATATTCACTGCGTACACTGCGCGGTTGAGGTCTGACGGTCGTGAGCTTTCGTCTATAAGTTCCGACGAAATCAAAACTTCCTGACCCGGTCGGTCAACGAATGACGGCCGAGGAATTTTCTTCATCTCTCATCAGGGATAGATATACCCGGGCAGATTTTTCCCACTATGAGCTTGGAACGCACGTAGAGACTCAGTCTTTGACTGTTTATCGTAATTCTGAGACGTTTACTACGATACGAGACCGAAAGCAGTTGCAAGATAAGTGCTGAGAGTGTCCGTTCAACGTGATCTGTCGTGGCTCTTGATCAAGAACGTACCCAATGATTGGCGAAATGACAGCCGCAGATCCATTGGGTCGATTCGTACCACCGCCTGGGCAAATAAAGCCAGCTAAACCAAGCGATTACAAAGCCAGCCTAAACGGTTACTGAACCGTCTTTACCCAGTACACCGATTATTGCTTCGAGCATGCCTAAGTGACGATTGGCGTGGGCGATGTATCCCACCATAGCGTCTCCAACATTTGTGTCGTTTTCGTGCCAGTCGGTGAATGGTGCGTTGAACGATTCATCGTCGAGTTTAGCGACTCGTTTTTCAAGTAGATCAAACGCTTCTTTAGTGTATGACCTGACTTTGGCAACACTGGGTAGCGGGAGTGATTGTCCTGATTCATTTCCTAAACCAGAACCAACGCCCCACATGCCGAGGTTAACACCTTTGAAGCCCCATTCATCGGCAACTCCAGCGAACTCCCATAGTTCAGGCGTTTTCACATCGACTACAGGCGACAGTAATCCCTGTACGTAGTCTGCCCAACGAGCCATGTGCCAAAGATGCCACTTGCAAGATGGCGCGGTCGCGGCTGGCCATTTGGAAGCCTCGTCTTCGGTAAGATCATCGACCGTATGGATGATCTGAGAATCGAGCTTGTTGAGGCGGGAAGAAATGATTTCAGATGGAGTTGGTAATGGCATTGGTTGTCTGTGTGATTGTTGAAAAGGGTAGCTACGTAAAGTTTAAGCGTGAAGTCGTGCCCACTCGGGATCGGGATGTGATGCAATAAAATCGTGATCTAATTCGTAACCGAGACCAGGCTTATCGGGAAGATGCAAATGGCCATCCCGAACGTCCAATGGCTCGGTAATTACTGAATTGTAGTTTTTCAGCGAGTGGTCCGACATCTCAAGACGGTAGATATTAGGAACATTCATGAGAACGTGTGCACCAGTGATTACGTTGAACGCTCCAGAAGCGTCGTGCGGACTGATTGGTACATAGTAGGTTTCTGCTAGAACTGCGATTCGTTTCATTTCTGAAATTCCTCCAGTCCAACAGATGTCGGGCATGATGTAGTTGACCAGTCCTTCCTGTAAATATGGAGCGAAGTCCCAGCGAGTGTATTTTCGTTCGCCAATGCAGAGATTGATATCGGTGTTTTGTCGAAGTTGGCGGTGCGCATCGATGCTCTCGGGCTGCAATGGCTCTTCGAACCATGTGAGATTGTGTTTCATCATTCGATTACATAGTTCAGTGGCGGTCGAAACGTCGAAATTACCGTGTGCATCGATCATGAGTTCGATATTCGGTCCGATTGCTTCTCTGAGTGCAGTCATTAGGTGGTCAGCATATTCGGCACCGGAAGGAGAGATTTTGCCATCGATGTACCGACGATGGTGCTTGCCCATCTCTGGTTGGAATGGGTCGAGTTTGAGTGCTTGGTAGCCAAGTGCGATCTGTCGCTTGGCGTCGGCTACACACGCATCGATATCGTCGAGATACGAAACGTGTGAGTACACAGGTACTGATTCACGCATCTTGCCACCGAGTAGATCCCAAACGGGGCGACCTAGAGCTTTACCCTTGATATCCCAAAGTGCCATATCGATACCACTGACGAGTGTCGTTCCAAAGCCTCGTGAACCTAGTGTGCCAAAACGACGATAGATCCGATGCCAGATAGCGTCGATGTCGGCGGGATCTTGTCCGACCAAACCTTCTGAAAAATCCTGACCTTCAAGATCGTTCTTAAGCATTTCGTACGTACGCCCTACGACCAATGCGCCGCCACCACCTGAATTGGTCGATTCGCCAACTCCTGTTATTCCCTCATCTGTATCGACTTCAACGAACAGCCATGAACGGTTACTGCCTTCAGGTCGAGTTAGGTACACGCGTAGGTCGGTGATTTTCATGATAAAGCTCTCTCTGTGTTCGACTGGAAGGCGATTCAACTGCTGTTGTTGAAAAAGCTCTAGACCGATTCATCGTTGGAACAAAGCGACCAGATAGTACACCCCTGACAGTGGTAAACTCCGCCCGATCATCAGAACTCGTCGGATATACCGACGAGCTGCAAACGTTTACTGCCACGTATTACAGGAACTAAACCAACATGAGATTTTGTTATGCTCATCGTCGATTTGCCCTCTACCCACAATCTGTGGATAGCTGGAATTTAGTAGCTAATAACTACACTGACGACTTTCTTACGAAGACCAAAGAACTTGGTTTCGACGCATTGGAAGTAGGACTCGAGGTTCTGGATGGACTCGGAAGTGAACAAAAGGCAAAAGATTTTGCATCGCGTTTGCACGACTTCGGACTAGATGTCGGTTGTATCCGAGCCGGTGGCACACTGCACACCGCCAAAACAGGCCCGCAGAATCAGGTTCGCCTAAACGAAGCGATCGATTACGCCGGTTTGACCGGAGCTGAAGTCGTGAACGGCGCCATGAGCGCTCCCGCACGATTGCCTGGTCACCCTGCAGGCTCAGCTCCTGGCAGTCAGTCTGGTTGGGAAATCTCACAGGATGCTTCCCGTGACGCCATGCTCAACACTTACGACGAGCTCGCCGTGATCTTCCAAACCGCTTGCGCTAAAGCTGCTGATGCAAACGTAAACATTGCTGTTGAGGTTCACCAAAACTCTCCGGTTGATAACTCTTGGTCGGCATTACTGCTTCACGGCAAGGTTGATCGACCGAACTTTGGAATCAATCCAGATATTGGAAACATTCTTTGGACATATGACGTTCCAGAGGAAGATTTTGATGCAGCAATCGATGCTATTGCTCCGGTTGCGAAGTACTGGCACAGCAAGAACTTACACCGTGTTTACCACCCAGAGAACAATCGTTCAGTGTTTCTGCGAGTTCCGTTGCCAGATGGCGAAATAGACTATCGCTACGCTATTTCTGCGATGCATAAAGCCGGTTACTCGGGTTACATGACCATCGAGGGCGCTTCGGCCGGTGATCAGTGGCACAACGACGGCAAGTCGCTACGCTACGCCAAGGCAATCTGGGACGAATTAGAGGGCTAGTCGATATATGATTTCAATGAAGAAAAAGCTCTGGTTGTTTGATCGAGGCTTTTTTATTGGACAAAATAGGTAAGGTTTGCCCGAAGGTCTAGTTGTTTAGGGGATCCTACACACGACATTTCGCCGTGTGGGTAGGATGATGGATTAAAGGCAGCCATTTCAACTCAGTAGGGACAACTGAAATGAACAACCGCCACACACGTATGAATATCGAAACGAAGGTTCGAGCCGCTTCGCACTCAACTTCGTCATCTGTCTTTTTTTAGATCGCCCTTTTCGCTGCACTTGTTACAACAACAGCGCTTATCGGCTAAACGTTAGCTTTGTTATCGGCAGCGATGACGTCAAACTCCTCAGCTTTGACCGGACGCGCTAGCGCTAGTGCCACTATGCCTAGTATGAATACCGCAACGACGATCAAGAAGGAATTGTCGAACGAATCCGTAGAGTCGTGAATAGCTCCGGCTATCAGCGGTGCACCGGTTCCTGAAGCGATCATACCGACCTGCATCAGTCCCATTATTCCGCCGAATTCTTTCATTCCGAAGGCTTCTTGAACGACCAGCACGATCAGAGCGCCTAGCCCTCCGAAACCAGTCCCGAATATAAAGATGCCGACCCATAGAACGAAAGTCGTGTCTGTCGTAGCGATTATGAATACGCCTAAAGCTTGAAATGACACAGAGATAATCGTCGCGATTCTTGCTGTGATTTTCTCGCTCGCTCGTCCGAATGCTAGCTTTGAAGCGATACCCATACCGGCAACGATGCTGACTGCTGTGGTTGCTACTGCTGGAGCGAAACCACTTTCTTCGAAGTGTTGTCGAAGCTGTGTCAGTACGCCTTGGTAAGTGAATGTTGCGGCGACGAGTCCGAGCATGATGAGCCAGAAATTACGATTGGCAAGAGCCTGTTTTACCGTAAGACCAGCGCGAGCTGCTGCTCGCGCAACATGGGCTTGATCTGATCGGCCTGTTCGATTCATTTCAGATTCGACCTTGCTTTCATCTTCGACTATTACGAGTAGAGCGACGATTCCGAGCACCGCCATGAGTAATCCGAACGTTACGTACGCCATTTCCCAACTTACAGCAGCGATGATTCCTGCGGCAAGCGGAGGCATTGTCACGCCTCCAAAGTTGTTTCCTGCAACTACTGCTCCCATCACTCTGCCACGAGTTTTTGGGAACCAGAGGCCAACCATTTTGCCGGCAGGCATGATCGTTGCTCCGGGGAATCCGGCGTATACGAGAGAACTAAACAGATACCAGTGCCACAGTTCGCTGATGAGCGGTCGAAGTAGGAAGCCTGAAGCGATAAGCAACAAGGACCCAAACATGACAGGTCGAATACCGATTCTGTCGCTCAAATTTCCGATAAATGGAGCGAGCAAGCCGGATATGAATGAAAACGCCAGTGACAGATTAAGCTGTGTTTGTGACCAGCCGAATTCCTCTTTCAATGGCGTCGCGAATTCACCGAACGCGTACTGAGCCATGCCTACTGATAACCCTGTCGATAGAAAAACAACTAACGCGATTGGGTAGCCGCGGTAAATCCGACCTATCAGAGGAATTGCCATTACTTGATAGTCCGTGCCGAAAAAGAATTCGTCGACACCTCTTTTTGGAAGATAAACGACAGGTTCTCTATATTGTTCAAGATGGCTGTATACTCCGCCGGATTCATATCTGAATGGGACGCTAGTTCGATTTAGAGTGAGTCACGGTAGCACTTGATGGTGCACTGTGGGCTTGTGACTTGACGTGTCTCGTCATTGATGGAGATTATTTTGAGACCCAGTAATGTTCGTTCTGCTATCAACAACAAGACTATTTCGCACAATCTCACTCTGACGTTTCCAGAACCTACGATTGCTGAATGGGCTGGATATGCCGGTTTCGACGTCCTTCATCTCGACATGGAGCACGGTGTTTTCGATTGGGAATCAACAGAAATGATGTGTCGAGTTGCAGACATGCATGGCATGACCTGCACGGCGCGTATTCCCAACACGGAAAAGGACACTATTCTGCGAGCATTTGATCGAGGATTAATGGGTATCTTGTGCCCTCACGTCGACAATGCAGAGCAAGCGCAACGAATAGCTAACGCTGCACGGTTCGGACCTGATGGCGACCGGTCGTTTGGGACGTCGCGTGGCCGTGATTACGGCATGCACCATATGACTGCAGCCGAATATATGGCTTCTTTCAATCGTGAAGTAACTGTCGCTATTCAAATCGAGACCAAAAACGCAGTCGATACGATCGAAGACATTCTCGATGTTGAAGGTATAGATATGATCGCCTTTGGGCCTCAGGATCTAGCGCAATCGCTAGGTCACCCGGGATATCCTGAACACGCGGAAGTGGTTGAGGCGATGGATTCAGTTGTTGCAGCTGTTCACGCTCGCGGCAGGTTGATGTCTTCGGACGTAGAAAGAGGAATAAATCTTGTTCAGTGGCTTCCAGATCAGTTTAAGAGTTGGATCGTAGACTCACGATCAAGCTAGTAACCCAGTTCATCATCGATTGCCGAATCAAGTTCACTAATTTTGACACGATAAAGAAGAAATATGACTACAACTACTTCAGAGACTAAATTCGAACCAGTTGCAGGTTGGGCAAAGCTTCCTACCGGTGTGACTTTTCGAGGGGATGCGACTTCGATAGCGGTTGATTCGAAAGACAATGTCTACGTTTTCAACAGGGGAACCGAGCCGATAGCTGTCTTCGATATCGATGGTAATTTCCTTCGGGGAATGGGACACGGTGAATTCGTCCGCCCTCATGGAATTGAAATCGACTCTGACGACAATTTGTATTTGGTAGATGACAACGGTCACTTCGTTCAGAAACGAACTAACGATGGTGAAGTGCTCTTCACACTCGGAGATAAAGGTGAGCCTGCTGATTGGCAGGGCGGAGGCATGTTCAACCGTCCGACTGATATTGCTATCAACTCCAGCACTGGAGAGTTTTTTGTTTCGGATGGGTATGGGAACTCACGGATCCACAAGTTCGATTCCAATGGCAAACATATTTTGTCTTGGGGCGAACCTGGTACTGATCCTGGGCAATTCAGCCTGCCTCACAATGTGAGCATGCTCGGTACTGACAAAGTTATCGTTGCTGATCGAGAGAATTTTCGACTACAAATCTTTACAACCACTGGTGAATTTGTGAAACAGATACATATTCACCACCCCATGTCAGTGACTCAGGGTAAGGGCGATGACGCTGCGTTGTACGTCGGAGAGATGATTCCGCCTCCAGTTCAGCAAGGTGTTCCTAATCTTGGAGCGATGATCGCTGTCCTATCTCCTGAAGGAGAGTTTTTGCAGCACTTGGGCGGACCACTACCCGGCGATGGAGTAGATCAGTTCACTGCCCCTCACGGTGTATCGACAGATTCTCAAGGCTCGGTTTACGCCGCAGAAGTTGCTTGGACTAACTATTTCTCTAACCCCGAAAATTCGGGAACCGAAGAAATCCCACTTGGCGAGGTTGTGAGCCTTCGTAAGTGGGAGCGAGTTTAGATGCTCCAAAGAGCACTTGGTAGCTCTCATTAACCGCCGTAACTACTTTCAAGCTTCGAACAAATTAGGAACTAATCATGGTCAACGCCGCAACATCAACAACCGTCTACGAGCCCGTTCCATACTGGGCCAAGCTTCCTCACCCAATGCTTTTTAAGGAAGCAACATCGGTAGCAGTCGACTCTAACGACAACGTGTACGTTTTCAACCGGGGAAATCACCCTGTCATCATTTTCGACAAAGACGGTAATTTCCTAGAGACATGGGGCGCGGGCGAGTTTGTTAGACCTCACGGAATCACAATCGATGCCGACGATAACTTGTATCTCGCCGATGACGATGCCCACGTAGTAGAGAAACGTACAAAAGAAGGGAAGCTCATTTTCCGTATCGGTGAAAAAGGCAAGGCTGCAGCATGGCAGGAGGGAGATCCGTTTAATCGCCCAACACACGTCGCAGTTCACCCTGATTCTGGTGATCTATTCATTTCAGATGGTTACGGCAACTCTCGTGTCCACAAGTTTGATTCCGACGGGAAACACATCACATCTTGGGGTGAGCCTGGATCACGGGAGGGGCAATTTTCGCTGCCACACAACATAGCGATGAATGGCACGGATAAAGTTACGGTGGCAGATCGCGAAAACTTCAGGCTTCAGACGTTTACCACCGAGGGCGAATTCGTCAAGCAGATTCATTCACACCGTCCCATCGCTATAACCAACGGGAAGGGTGCCGATACGAACCTGTATGTCGCAGAGGCTGGCCCTCCACCAGTTCAAGAAGGTGTTCGAAGGCTTGGACTTCGGGTAGTGGTTATGGATCTAGAAGGCAACGAAGTAACTCGTTTCGGAAACGAACATGGTGGAGAAGGTCACGATCAATTCATCGCACCGCACGCTATGGCTGTCGATTCAGAAGGCTCTGTCTACATTGCAGAAGTATCGTATACAGCGTTCGGATCACATCAAACCCCAGTGCGAGAAGTAGCGAGTCTTCGCAAGTGGAAACGCGTAAGTGGGTAGTTAGTCTTCTTTAGGAGAGAAGGATGAGTCCTGCAGGGGGAAACTTTCGACTGATGAGGTCAGTGAATTCATAGTACTACCAATAATTGCTCGCATCGGCGCGGTCAGATCCGATCGGTCACGCCACGTGACTGCAATGTGGTAGCAGTGGGATGGTGAGGTGCTGTGGGTTATCCCTTGCAGTAAATCCACCTAGTACGAAAATGTAAATCAGGAACCTCGTGTCTGCATATGATGTGAATCCCGATCACACTCCCGTCACCGTCGAAGGTCCCGTCGCTCTGCTAGGGCGTACGAAAGAAATCGCCGACTAGATGGCCATTCGTTATATGGGTCAGACGGACCAACTTACGCAGCGAAAACGGCGTGGAGAATGGCACCCTTGTTACATTGTTACGGTTGATGAACCTGACAAAGCGAAGAGTTAAGAGTCTGGAAGAGTGTGGGAGTTTTTGGCACCCAGATTAGGATCTGCGTGCCGTGTTCTTGATAGTGAAGCACGGTGTACGAATTTATTAATTCGCTGAATGGGTCTGACGGCTAAAAGTACACACTTGGCTCGTTTACAAGATGATCAAGCAACGACCGGTGAAACTGATACATGTTTTCGCTGATCAATCGGTCTAATGATCCCGGAACTGACGCCAGTTGTTATCTATTGCTGCCAGCACCGCGTTCTTTCGATCTTTCAATGTGATTGACTCCAAACGTGCAGCGCTGCACTTCCTAGATTGACCATCTGAGCGATTGTCGGTCCAAGTCATTTCGTTCCAGAAATGCTCGAGTAACTGCATCGAGACGAATTTCAAATTTATAGCGTTGACAGCTTACGTTCGGAGGGCTAGCGTGGCGACCCGCGTAGATTTGCGCAATAAGAACTCGATAATCCGATGGTGGCGAAGATATGACAACAGTTGGCGAAGGTAAATTTCAGTATGAAGTGGATCGGGACTGGTTGCGCCATAAACCGGCATTCTGGGAACTGGGACAGTGTGCCGACGTCGGCGTCGACTCTCAGGATCGTGTATGGCTGTTCAGCCGTTCTAAGCACCCTGTTACCTGCTGGACGTCAGACGGCAAGTTCATAGGCTCTTGGGGCGACCTGGGGCAAGATAAAGGTGAATTCAGAGTCCCGCACGGAGTATTCATCGACCAAGACGATCACATTTGGCTAGCCGATCACCAAACGCACCAACTTACTAAGCACAACGAAAACGGCGACGTGCTTATGGAGTTAGGTACACATGGTTACGCCAACATCACCGTTACGAGCACTAATGAACAAGGAGCGCCGTTCAATATGCCAACCGGACTCGCAACAGCAACTGACGGAAGATTGTTTGTTACAGACGGGTACGCCAATCGACGAGTCCACCGCTTCAGCGCTGGTGGTCAGCTTGAACACTCATGGGGAGAGGCAGGCAAAGGACCTGGACAATTTTCGATTTTGCACAAAGTTGGTGTCGACAAAAACAACAAGGTGTACATTTGTGATCGAGAGAACAATCGAATTCAAATTTTCGATGAGAATGGTAATTATTTGACCGAGTGGACCGATGTCGTTGGTCCTGGTGATATTTTCTTCAACGATGAAATTGTTTATGTCGTCGAGCAGGGCGGTGGCAATGGCGTATCGATCTGGACACTCGATGGCGAGTTGATTACACGATGGCGCGGTAACCCTGATGCTTGCCAGGCTGCTCATGGTGGATGGTTCGACTCTACAGGCAACATATACGTCGCTGAGATTGGCGAACTCGGACAAGGGCAGCGAGTTACTAAGTTCAGCTTAATTTAATCCGAGTGGTCGGTTGCTGGACAGTCGTGCTCGATTCCAGACAGGACAAGATGCGTAGCGTTAACGTGGAATCCATGGCGTTCATGCACTCGAGAAATGAACTGCTGAACTAACTCGTCATCGAGTGGAAGCGTGCGTCCGCAACTTGTGCATTGAATATGGTGATGATTCGACTGGCTGATCCATTCGAATACGGTGTCGCCGGGGCTCAATCGAGACTCGGCGACTAGTCCCACACCACCTAAGTCACTGAGTACGCGGTAGACCGTCGATTGATCAAATCTTGATCCGCTTAGTGCCAATGCATCGATCACTTCGATAACTGTCATGTGATTACGCGACTCGCGGAGCACGTCGATTACTGCGCGGCGTGCGGGTGTAGCTCTAAGGCCTGAACCTCTGAGCACATCATTGGGGGAATCATTCGACTCGGGCATTGCTATCGTTGTCTAACACTAAATTGTTAATCGCAGCCGTCAATATAATTGCTACAAATGTTCAGTTTGACCAAGTGTGCCACGAACGCAAGCCATTCAACTTCACTTTGTTTCCAAGAATATTTAGTTTTCGTATGTCTTCAAGCATCGATATTGATGCGGCAGGGGAACGCGTTTGGCACTTAGTTGAACACCCCGCTAGATGGGCAGAATGGTCAAAAGTTTGCACCGAAGTTTGGGGTGTACCTGACGACGGTGTGCTGATTGAAGGGACGGAGTTTGGTTTCAAGCTTCGGATGGTTTCAATGGAAGTTCCGTTCAATGTTTCTGTTACTCGGATCGATAGTGGACTCTCGATAGAGTGGCGGTCTACGAAATTTTCGATCACTGCCGTACGTACTATTTTCATTGAACCTTACTACGAAGGCTGTCGTGTCACTGACCAAAAGAAATTTTCGAGCCCAGTCCTTCCTGTAGGACTTATTTATCCAAGAGGATTTATCCGCAGAATGACCGAGTCGTGGTTGGTAGATATGAGGATTAGGTCAGAGTCGAACGAATGAATCAACAATACTCCGCTTCAGCTAGAGCCTTGATGGTGTTCGCCCATGCGGATGATGAAACCCTGCTCGCAGGTGCACTCATTTCAAAGTTGGTATCTGCCGGATATTTGGTAAAAGTACTGTGTTTGGCGCCGGGAAGTGATGAGCGAACTGAACGACTGCGCAAAGCATGCGATGTTCTTGGAGTTAGTGCTGTCGAGACGCTTCGATACTCAGAAGGTTCTATGTGGCCTGAAGAAGCCGAAGAGAGGACTAATCATGAATCGGTATCTGGCAAGGAGCTTGGCGCCTCTCTGTCGACTGCACCAATAAATGATCTAGTAGCACGAATAAACGGACGGATGATCGAATTTGATCCCGAAATCGTGATCACTCACTCGCGTTATGGTGACTATGGTCACGCCGATCACGCTGCTGTGAATAGTGCCACAGCAGCGGCGGTAAAGCAGGTGATTGAATCGTCGGGAAGTAAAATTCGGCTGTACGAGCTTGAGTGGCCAAGATGGGTAGTTCATCTAAACGCTCGTATGTTGAATATGTGTGGGCGCGACATTCGTCGAATGGGCGCAGACGGAACGTTCAGTCTTCCAGATGCGTTGAAACTTTCAAGTAGTCATACGTTTTCGATTGATGTCTCAAGTGAGCTTCACATTCGACGTAATGCATCAGCTTGGTATGCGCCGGAGATTACTAAAGGACCGTTGCCTATGCGAATTCTAGAACGCCTACCTCTGTGTATTCAACGCACTTTTCTGGGACAAGCACTATTGAATCTTGTAGCAGCTCCGCAAGACTTCGATCTTTCAATTGGTTTGTAATTGGTGAACGACTAGAACGAAGCGGTATTAACAAAAAGCCCCGAACTAGTGATTAGTTCGGGGCTTTTTGTATTTCTGGTTTATCAGATTTTAGGCGAGGAGCTCACGTAGCTCAGCAACATGTGCGTCACCACGTAGTCTACCTAGAGCCTTACGTTCGATCTGTCGAATACGTTCTCGAGTCAGGTTCAATTCTCCGCCGATCTCTTCAAGAGTTCTAGGTCGGCCATCGAATAATCCGAATCGAAGTTCGAGTACTCGACGTTCTCGATCTTGTAGATGACTGAGTACACGGTCAACCTGTTCACGCATGGAAGATTGTGCAGCCACATCAGCAGGAGCGGGGGCTGAGCTGTCCTGAATCAGGTCGCCAAGCTCGTTCTCTGCGTCTTCACCAATAGGTGTTTCGAGAGATACAGGCTCCTGCGACATCTGAAGGATTTCAGATACACGCTCGACTGAGAGTTCAACCCGTTCAGCTAACTCTTCTACCTTAGGTTCTCGGTTGAGCTGCTGACCAAGTTCACGACGTGCTCGCATGATCTTGTTCAATGTCTCAACAACGTGAACAGGAATACGAATAGTTCGGGCCTGGTCTGCGATAGCTCGAGTGATTCCTTGTCGGATCCACCATGTTGCATATGTTGAGAACTTGAATCCTTTGCGGAAGTCGAATTTCTCGATCGCACGCATCAGGCCAATGTTGCCTTCTTGGATGAGATCCAACATCGAAAGTCCACGGTTCAAATGCTTCTTGGCGACACTGACCACAAGTCGAAGGTTTGCTTCGCCCAAGTGACGTCGTGCTTTTTCGCCTTCTTCTCGTACTCGCATTAGATGTGCGTTTAGTACAGGAGTGAGAGGCTGTAGTGATTCGAGAAATTCCGGCTCGACAACCAAGTCAGGAAGCTCGGATAGAACAGGGTCTAGTCCGAGGATGTCTCCCATGTCGGCTGAAAGTAAACGAGAGATAACTGATAGTTCAACTACGAGCTTGTGAGCTTCGTCTGGCTCAACACCGAGTGCGTCAGAGAGATAGTTGATCAACTCGTCTTCGCGCTTGCCATCGACAAGTGCACGAAGGTTTGGGTCAGCCAATGCTCGCTTGAGAGTAACTGGAGTTTCAAGACCGAGATACTTGGCCACTGCTGAAGCAGTGTCGCCAACCGGGCCGAGTTTCGACAGCACATCTGTTATGACAGTGAAAGGGTCAGGCGTCCCGTCTTCAATTTCGCCCTGAATTTCTTTCTCGATTGCTTCGAGTCTCTGAGCAAGCTCAACTGCTCGTGCAAGCACAACTTCGTCTGCTGCAGTGAGAAGAGCTACTCGCCCAATCTCTCGAAGATACATCCTGACGGTGTCTTCGGTGAGTTCTGACTCCTGAACTTCATTCTGTAGGGCATTAGTGATGCTGGTAGATGAATCGGATGCTCGGGCTGCTTCCCACATATCCAGTTCAGATCGGGTTACGGCGGTTGCGCCGTTTTCCGTCACCTGATTAGCTTCATCTTCAGTGCCTTCCATACGGGTGAAGGCGGGTTTGTACTCGTCTTCGCCCTCTAGAGCTGATGTAACGTCATTGACGCCGGATGTTCGTCGCTTTTGGACCAACGGTTGTTCCTTTCGGGCGTTACTCGCCCGTTCCTGTACTTATCAAATTTCGTGATAGAAATTTAATCTCAGGTTATTCGTACTAGTGCCTTCTACAAGAAACGTCCCATTAATCTACGGGGCGAGCCTTCGATTGAGAATGGCGGTCTACACTCAAGTTCTAGATGGAACTTTAACTAAGTGATTTGCGGCATGAACTCGTTCAGGAATACCCGAACTTGGGCGGACGCATCTCTACCAACTCAACTCAGATTGTATTATACCGTATTTGCCACGCATTCTAAAAGGGGTCTATAGCAAATTCAATTACGAATAAGAGATGCAACTCCCCTAAATTGTGGATGGAAACATCTCTTGAATTTCGGCAAGTTTCGAGTTCATACCAGCGTTTAATCCCAGTTGATAACGAATTTTCCGGGTGCTCCTGAAGAGAAGTCTTCATACGCTTTTGGAGCGTCCTCGATTATCGATCGTGAAGTGATGACTGAGCCTAACGGGACGTTTCTTTCGGCAGTGAAACGAGCAGCTTCGGCAAGTCCGAACGTTGAAAATGTCCAAGACCCTATCAATGTCAGGTGCCTGTGAATGATGTGTGGAGTCGGCTGATAAGTAACCTCACCACCTTCACCTACAAGACAGGTTCGTCCAAAGATTCGAGTGGATTCGACAGCCGCCACTCGAGTGACTGCTAATCCTGCGGCTTCAAGACTGGCGTCTGCTCCATCGCCGTGCGTTAAGTCTCTGATTTGCTCTGGCGCATCATCGTTCGATGCATCGACAGTGGCCCATGCGCCTGAATCTGCTGCCATTTTGAGTCGGTCTGGCGAAACGTCTACGGCGATTATTCTCGCACCCATTTCGGCGCCGAACATCGTCGCTGCAAGTCCAACGGGTCCTTGTCCGAACACGGCAAGTACATCTCGTCCTGAGACATCTAGTTTTTTAAGTGCTTGAAAAGCAGTACTAGCTCCGCAAGCTAGATATGCACCGACTTCGAAGGCGACTTCGTCAGGTAGAGGAACGCACGTAGATTGGTGAGCAACCATGTAATCACCATGTCCACCGTGCATCGAGCCACCGTAGTAAAGCTTCTTATCTGTAACTTCGCAAAGCTGCTGCCAGCCGGTGAGGCAATAGTCACAGACTCGGCACCCTTCGTAGTGATGCTGGATAATCCGGTCGCCAACTTTAAGACCCTTAACATTTGGTCCAAGAGCGACAACTTCGCCGCAAGGCTCGTGACCCGGTCGGATGAGTTGACCGTTATGTTCGTTAGGAGAATCATCTCGGTAACGTGCGAAGTCTGATCCACAGAGTCCCGATGATCGTAATCTAATTAGGACTTGCTCAGGACCGGGGTTTATGTCCGGGAAATCGACAACTTCTGCGATGCTGTTTCCGCGAAATGCGACTCCACGCATAATTTAATCTCCTGATCAACTTGAGTTAGCTGAGAGTGCCCAATATCGAAACTTGGCGCAAGGTATATCAGCTAATCAGTGCGTTAAGGCTTTGCGGTTGAGCGTTACCGGCAGTAAGCTTCATCCGCCTGACTTATATGACATGAATACGGCAGAGCCGTGATTGGGATCTTCAAATATGGTGGATACGTTTAGTTACGACGCTCTTTACTCGGAGAAATCTGTCGATACTCCTTTGAATCTAGGTTTGCACGCAAAGTATGACTTTGCGGTTGCATATCCTGCTCCCGAGACTCTTCCGCTCGATGGACTGATTCAGTCGCTTCAAACTGCTGTCGATGCTGATAGCACTAAAGTGCTTGCCGAACTGGCTTACTATCCTCATCAGCTAGGTGCGCTTGAACTTCGTGAATACACAGCCGAAAAGCTACGTACCGATCGAGGATTTTCAGTTACTCCCGACGAAATCGCACTGACCAATGGTTCGAGTGAAGCCTTGGGTCTAGTCATCCAAGCTTTAACCAATCCTGGTGATGTGGTTCTTGCCGAAGAATTTGTTTACATGGGAACAACTGCGCAGCTTCGACGTTTTGGTGCCGACATTCGTGGTGTTGCTATCGACGAAGGCGGCATTATTCCTGAGGCTCTCGATAAACAGGTGACGGCGCTAATCGCAGCCGGCGAGAAGCCGAAGTATTTGTACACGATCCCTGAACATCAGAATCCAACCGGATCATCCCTTTCCGTTGAGCGTCGCAAAGCGATTCTTGAGATTGCTCACAGGCACGGAATGCCGATTCTTGAGGATGACTGTTACGTTGACCTTCGCTACAAAGGTGAAGTGCAGCCTGCTTTCCGAGCACTCGATGAATCCGGGATTGTTGTTTACGTTGCTTCCTACTCGAAGCTTCTCGCACCAGGACTTCGCCTTGGGTACTTCACTGCTTCACCAGAACTAATGCGCAGGGCGCTCAGTTTCAAACTCGGTAGTGGTCCCAACCAATTCGCAGCTGTAGCTATCGAGGGATACCTTCGAAACAATCTTGATGCTCACCGAGATAATTTCAATCCAATGCTCCAAGCCAAGTGCAACGCAATGACAGCGGCTCTTGAAAAGCACTTCGGCGACTCTGGCGCGACATGGTCAACACCTGAGGGTGGCTGTTACGTCTGGTTGACGATGCCAGAAAGCTCCGACATCGCTAGCATTCGTGATGAAGTGTTTGAACAGGGCGTCGGTTACGTCGCTGGTTCTAACTTCGAAGCTGATGCTTCCGGTCGAGTTGGTAAGAACATGGCACGATTGTGCTTTGCGTTCGAATCTCTTGAAAAGAACAGTGAAGGGATTGCATTACTAGCTCAGCTGTTCAAGCAGCATGGAGCTATGTAGTCGAAACGTAATTCGATTTGTGATGGGGAAGATCGACTTTAGCGAGTCGGTCTTTCTCCTTAAAATCGGATTATCATGATCGGATTACAGAGAGTTAACTGAATTTCGTTGCTGATTCGCGACTTCGGAAGTAAATTCAATTAAGACTCTTGTTCGAATTGAAATATAAGGAACGCTGTTCATGGCCTCTGCTGAACTGAACTCAATTGCACTAAAGATGGTTGCCCGGAAGAAGGGTATTCTCGCTGCTGACGAAAGCAACGGAACAATGACCAAGCGACTCGACAGCATTAATGTCGAGTCAACATCTGAATCACGACGGCAGTGGCGACAGCTTCTGTTTCTGACGCCAGATATCAGTGATTACATCTCTGGCGTAATCATGTACGACGAGACTATTCGTCAGTCAGATGACTCAGGTCAGAGTTTCATAGAACTTCTTGCTAGCAAAGATGTGCTTTCTGGAATCAAGGTCGATAACTCGACTCACGATCTCGCTGGTGTACCCGGCGAATTCATCACTGAAGGCTTAGACGGCCTCCGTGGTCGTCTCGCTGAGTACTACGGCATGGGCGCACGGTTCACGAAGTGGCGTGCACTGATAACCGTTGGTGAAGGTCGGCCTTCTGACTACGCCATTCGAACGAACATGCACGCCCTCGCCCGTTATTCGGCTCTTTGTCAGGAACAGGGCTTGGTTCCAATAGTTGAGCCAGAAATCCTTATGGATGGATCGCACAGCATCGATGACTGCCGATCTGCAACGACTCGATCGCTGATTAGAGTATTTGAAGAACTCGACGCCCAGAATGTCGACATTAAGGGCATTGTCCTCAAGCCAAACATGGTTATCTCTGGCTCCGATGCTTCTAACCGAGCATCGGCAACGGATGTTGCACGCCAGACCATTGACTGCTTCCTCGATACCGTTCCTGCGAACGTGCCAGGAATTGCATTCCTTTCGGGCGGTCAGGGTGATGAAGAGTCGGTTGTAAACCTCGACGAGATCAACAAGATCGCTAACACCGAAGACCTGCCTTGGGAACTGACCTACTCATATGGTCGTGGTCTTCAGGCTGCCCCGCTTGCTGCGTGGTTGGGCAAAGCCGAGAACATTCCTGCTGCTCAGGCTGCGTTCCAGAAGCGTGGACTCGACTCGAGCGCTGCTCGTGAAGGCGTTTACGCTTCATAATCGGGTTCGAAGTGATGTGAT
>JAPKCH010000001.1 GCA_026421185.1 Dehalococcoidia bacterium
ATTTCGATTGGACTCGGATCTTCGGTGTCGATCATCCAGCAATAACGATGAGCATCTACAAACACGAACTATAAAGGAAGACTTCGAACAGGTACGAGTGGCTATGGCGCAGTTCGCGTAGTAAGTTTGGGTGCTCGAGTCTCGGTATTCAGTCTTTCTGGGTCGATCGTAATTCTCCTTCTCGAAAGCACTAGAAAGCATTTGATACCAAACTGGCCTGAGATGAGAATTAAACCTGTGGACGGCGAAGTGTTTTCCACAACAATTGGCAGTCACGAGCCCGGTATTGCGGGGCGGGACTGATTCATTGACGGGACAAAGCGGGATGGGTTTATCTAAAAAACGCAGTGGTTTATCGATAATCGATGACCTTGGAGTCATTCCTCTCATCAACGCTGGCGGACCCTTCACGAAAATCTCTGGTTCACGACCACGATCAGAAGCCATCGAAGCGATGGAAGCTATGAGCGAAGTGTTCGTCGATATGGAAGAACTATTGCTCGCAGCGGGTGAACGGATCGCTGAAATTACCGGAAATGAAGCCGCTACCGTTACGTCTGGAGCATCGGGTGGATTAGTTGTTCAAGCCGCTGCCGCAATGGCAAAAGACGATCCTGAGCGAATAGCTCAACTTCCCATCACCGATGGTATGCCAAGCGAACTAATAATCCAGCGAGGGCATCGTTTTATTTACGACCACTTATATCTCGCAGCTGGCTCTAGATTTTGTGAGGTAGGTCGCCCAACTGACTGCACTATCGATGAAATTGAAGCTGCTATCACGCCAAAGACTGCCGGACTAATCCACCTAGAGTCGCCATTCAAGAGTGATGTAGCTGTCTCGCTAACCGAGCTGGCAGAACTAGCTCACAGTCACGGACTTCCAGTGCTGGCCGATTGCGCTTCAATGTTGCCGCCTCGTGAAAATCTAACTAAGTACACTGGCCAGGGTGCCGATCTCGTTAGCTTCTCAGGAGGCAAAGCTATTCGTGGTCCTCAGAGTACTGGCTTCCTTATAGGTAAGACCGAATGGATCGAATACGCACGATTGAACAACGCACCGAATCCGGGTGTGACCCGAGCGCAGAAAGTTTCCAAAGAAGAGATAGCAGGATTGCTTGCCGCTCTTGAGGTGTTCACGAGTATCGATGAAGAGGCTGAAACCAGAAACTACAGGGCACAGATGAGTTTCATCGTCGATCAGATTGCAGAAATCCCCGGAATAATTGTCAATGTAGAACACAATTACGACCACTACATCCCGCACGCAGTGGTAACGTTTGCCGAAAACTGGAAAGGTCCCAGCTACACAGAGATCGCCGATCGTATGAAAACCGCAGTCCCACGCGTATACGTGACGGTCGACTACCGTGTTCCAGCAAGAAAAATGTGGATTGATCCGTTGAATATTCAGGATGGTGAACTCGAAATTGTTGCCGAGCAGTTCAGAAAAATATTGATTGAGGGCGCTTCAGGCAAATAGAGTCAAATCGCAAACAGTAAACAACTATTGAAACGATAAGGAACTAAGGTTTTGGTACGCATAGCAGGAAAGCACGCACTTCTCAAAATGTTCGAAGCGGAAGGTGTCGAATACATGTTCGGCAACCCCGGGACGAGTGAAGCCCCGATGATGGCAGTGATGGATCAATATCCTTCGATCGAATATGTTTTGGTGCTACAAGAAGGTGTAGCTGTTGGATTAGCGGAGGGTTATGCCCGTTCAACCGGCAAAGTGCCGCTTGTCAGCCTTCACATCGACAACGGAATGTCGAACGGCTTGTCATTAATGATCGACCAGCTCTACGGCGGAACCCCAATGGTTATGACCGCCGGTAACAAGGACATAAGGAAGCTCGCTCCGGGTCGATCCGATCTTGCCGATATGGCACGGCCGTATTCCAAGTGGAGCACCGAGATTACCCACGCCGAGCAAGTCCCTTCCGTGATACGCCGCGCTTTTCAGGAAGCTCGAACGGCCCCGACTGGACCCACCTTCGTCGCTATGTCGGCAAACGCGTTCGACGACGTCGCTGAAATGGATCTGATTCCTTCCGGACCGGTAGATATTTCGCCATTAGCCGACCCCGAACTTATCGACCAGATCTGCGGACTAATAGCTGGCGCAAATCGCCCCATCCTTATCGTTGGCGATCGCGTTTCTGATACCAACGGCACAGCGGCAGCAGTTGCAGTTGCTGAAGCAGGTGGAATGAGGGCTTACGGACACGGATCTAACGAAATTAACTTCCCTGCCGACCACCCTCTGTGGCAAGGCAATTTGAACATGCGAACTATCGAATCTGTATCAGCGGTTAAAGCCGCCGATGTTGTTGTAGCGGTCGGCTGCCCTGTGTTTGAGGATTTCTTTTATCAGCCAGGCCAGTTCGTTGCAGCCAACTCAAAGTTAGTTCACATCGATATCAATTCAGGCGCAATCGGAAAATCCGAACCGACCGATCTCGGTATTCTTGCCTCACCAGGCAAGGCACTTAGTCAACTAGCCGAAGCGCTTCAAGTTAGCCTCAACGGCTCACAGTCAGAAGCAGCGGCGGGTCGAAAGCAAGAAGCAGCAGGAGAAAGCGCCGCACGGATCGAGGCGTTCAGGCAGTTGGCGGGTATGACAGCTAAGGGGCGGCCAATGTCGCCAGCCATGATGGCTGACCAACTTGCGAAGGCACTGCCCGACAATTCAGCAGTGTTCAACGATTCAGTAAGCACCGGTGGTCATCTTTTCGATGCACTGTTGCCTTCGGCTCAAGGAACCTACTACGGTTGTCGTGGACAGGCTATCGGCTGGGGCATGGGAGCCGTGATGGGTGTGAAGCTCGGCAGTCCCGACCGACCTGCAGTCGGCGTGATTGGCGATGGCAGTGCGATTATGACTGTCCAAGCGTTGTGGACAGCGGTAAATTCCGAAATTCCTGCCGTATTCGTTATTTGTAACAACGCTTCGTACCGGGTATTGAAGGTGAACATGAATCACTATCATCGCCTAAACGAATTGGAGCAACCTGATTCGTACTTTGCGATGGACTTCCCAAACCCGATCGACTTTGCTGCACAGGCTCAGGCGTACGGAATGCAAAGTATTCGAGTTGAAGACCCTGCCGATATCGATTCAGCTGTGAATTCAGCGATAGACTCTGGCAAGCCAGCGGTGATCGACATGATCATCGACGGTGCGCTCTAAGGGCGTATTCTCAGAAGTTCTCCTAGTAGACAGTGTTCGGATGATTGTGTCCGCCATCAGACATTGGCGTATTCAGCCATCGTCTGATGCGTCCCACCAGGTCGCTCCTAGTCGGAAGCCGGTACTCTTCTAGTTCACAATTCGGTTTTTCATTACGTCCATGTCGAGCTCTACGCCTAGGCCTGGACCTTTTGGCGGCGTGATAAAACCTTTCTCGAATGCGAGTGGCTCTTTGAATATCGTCTTGTGGAGTGGCCCTTGGTTGGCCTCCTGAATCAGGAAGTTCGGTGAGCAGGTGTCGATCTGGATGGCGGCAGCCGCGGCGATCGGTCCGCAGTACATGTGCGGGGCGATCAACGCGTAGTGCGCTTCGGCGATTGCTGCCACTTTCTTCGCTTCGAGAATTCCACCAGCCTGGCCAACGTCGATCTGGATGATCGATGCGGCTCCCCTTTCGATTAACTGAGCGAATTCGTACTTGGTTGCGAGTCGTTCACCAGAAGCTATTGGGATGCTTGTATGAGCAGCAACACGCGCCATTTCGTCATAGTTTTCTGGCGGAACCGGCTCCTCAAACCAGAACGGGTTGTACTCCTCAAGAATATTTGCGACTCGAATGGCGGAGTAGGTGGTTAGCTGGCCGTGAGTACCGATTCCAACTTCAAGATCGTCGCCAACTTCTTTGCGAATTGCTTCAAATATGTTGGCAGCTTTTCGGATTTCCGGAAGCGAGATGTCACGAGGGCCGGGGTGAAGCGGTGTGAAAGGATCTAGTTTGCAGGCGCTATTGCCTTCTTCAAGCAGTTGCCGGGCAATTTCACCGGCTCTTTGGGGGCTGTCCTGCCATCCTGAAGGCATGTAAGCGTAGGCACGAAGTTTTTCGTGAAACTTACCACCTAGGAGGTTGTAAATAGGCTGATTCGCTGCCTTGCCAGCGATGTCCCAGCACGCCATGTCGATAGCGGCTAGAACCGACGTGTAGTGCAGGCTCGGATGTCGATAGTCGTGTCTACTGCCGTAGGCGTCTGACCAGATCTTCTCGATGTTGAACGGATCTTGTCCGATCAGGAACGCTTCGCAGGTTTCGTGAATTAGCTGAATTTGTGAGGTGAATGCTTGCCAGCCGCTGTTGTTGAACGAGCTGCCAGTGACCTTCTCACCTAGTCCCGTGATTCCTTCATCGGTTTCAACTTCCAGAAACAGGAAGTACTTCCCTCCAATGTATGGAGCTTCGTTTTCAACAACTGTTGTCTTGACGCCAGTGACTTTCAACTCGCTACCCTCGAATACTGTATTTTCTGCTCGGTTGGTCGACGTGTTCCCACTATCGATTGCAGTTTGGCGGGATTGTATACCCGTTATTCACGGTGTGAGCGGTTGTTTCTTGAGCGGAATTAATCTAGGCGAATATACCGGCAATTGATACTCGTCAGCATTATGTGGACGAAGGATCGACGGATGAGAATAACGACAATGTCATCGTTTTCATGCATGGTCAGCCGATGAAGGCGATGGAGCAGGCTACGATGTTCGCTCTTACACCATCGAAGGAGACCAAAAATATAAGGTCAAATATCCGACAACCAACACCACGGCAAGAACTAACCAGCTACCAGGGTCCAACGAACTACTCCAATCTCTAAATTTGTGATGAAAGTCTAACCAACATGGCGCATCACCAGAGGTGTACAGCTCACGCCATGAAAAGCTTAGGCTCAGTCACCGCTGTCACTAAGAATTGCTGCCAAGTCCCAATGTTGTCCCCGTCAAGCAAATTCAAATCTTGAAGCGTCCAAACTTGGCTATCCATTTCTCCACTGTCCGGAGAGGCTGAAATGTAAAATCTAAACTAAGATTCAACATTAGCCCCCGTAGCTCAGTTGGATAGAGTACCGGCCTCCGAAGCCGGGAGCGTGAGTTCGAGTCTCGCCGGGGGCGCCATTTTCATAGCAATGCTGCGTGATTGTCCGATCAAACTTTGCCTAAGTGTCTATTTAATTAGGCATTCGATCTACGCAGCGGTTACTCTAGCGAAGCGTATTCCAAGCGCTTATTTATTGCATATGAACACTAACGATCAATCTAATATTCGAATTGCACAACACCACACGACCGGCGCTGATTCTGTTGTTCTGCACGGTGAATTTTGTGATGTCTTCACAGACTTTGCGGGCATAGGACGCAAACGGCAATACGACGGGTCTGAATCCACTGGCGAAGGTTGTGCTTGATGATCGGTCGAACAGAATTCGCTGGTCGTAATGAACGCATTGATCTAGTGCTGCGTCGCCTGATCGACGAGATTCGTTCCAGTCGTGGACTTGATCGAATTACGATAGTCACGCCTACCAATCAGGCATCGTTCTATATTCGTCGAAGCCTCGCTAAAGAAGGTCTTTTCAACGTCGACTTCAAGCGACTTGAAGACATCGCAGAATCACTCGCTGGTCGAGAATTTGAGCGACCTTTATTGCACGACTTGCAGGCATCAGAGTTCGTATTCGAGGCTGCTCGCGATTCCTCTTTAGGCACGAAACTAGGAGGAGTAAATGTTTCAGCCCAGCTGCAATCGGCACTTCACTCTACGTTTAGAGAATTGGAAATGTTGGGGGATGAACAGCTAGATCAACTCAAAGATCAAAGTAATATCCAACGGGAATTGGTGAAGCGGTTCAGGAAGTACATGGAACTCGCCGAGCCGTATCGAAGGGGAGCACTTGTAGCTAAAAAGGCCGCCGCTCTTATTTCATCGAAATCGCACACAGATCGAGTCGCCGTTCTCGGAACGATTCTTCTAGTAAAAGCCGCGACTGTCGCACCAGTCCAGAGGCCACTTTTCGATGAACTGGCGAATATGCCTGATTCAGTGACTATTTCGATAGTAGATTCGAAGGACGGGAACGATCCTTCCAATCTAGCGGCTCACATTGACAGCCTTAAGTTAATCGCTGTTCCTGACGTTGCTGAAGAAGTACGGGGCGTCGTGCGCGAAATCATCGCTCAAGCTCGAAACGGTGAACGTTTCCCTCGTATGGCAGTGGTGTTTGAAGATGACAGTTATTCGAGTCGAATAGCAGAAGCATTGGAACTTGCTGGAATTCCGCTATCGGGTCCTGATCGAACAGCCTTGTCGGATGCGCCCGAAGGCTTATTCGTTAGCGGTCTATTGGATCTATTCGACGGTGACTTCAGCCGTCTCGATTTCACCGCTTGGCTGGCTGGCGCTCCAGTGAAGGACCCGGCGAACGGTAAGTCGGTTCCGTCTGCACGCTGGGATGTTATTTCACGAACTGCTGGAGTGACTGAGTCTGTAGTTGATAGCTGGATTCCACGGTTAGATCGATATTCCAAGAACATCGTCAAGCATGCCAGACGTTCGGATCAACTCGATGAAGGCAAGGTGAACGTGGTTGAGGCTGCGATGTCAGACGCCGACTACGCTATTTGGTTGAAGAAATTTATCATCGGGTTATCGCAGAGAAAACCGACTGACAAAGAAGACACTTGGTCTGGATTCGCTGCGTGGCTTCGGTCGGTGGTCAAAGATTATCTGTGGATTGCCACCGCAACCGATGAGTCGCCGAAGTCTCAATCTTCTCGACTGATGACACTCATCGACCGGTTGGAATCGCTTGAGACAACAGGTTCTGTTCCAACATTTGATCATTGTCGAGGCGTGTTACGTGATCAACTTGAAAAACGATCAGCGGGGCTTAGATCGCTCGGTTCGGGCGTGTACGTAGGACCATTGTGGACCGCAGCAGGATGTCCGTTCGACACCGTATTCGTATTGGGAATGTCCGAAGGTCGATACCCGAGCCCTGGATTTACTGATCCCTTATTGCCCGATTCGATGAAAAAGGAAATCGACTCCACTGGCACACAACTCAGCACCGTCGATACACGTGTGGGGGAGAGCTACCAGTCGTTCATCTCCGTCATTCACAGTGCCAAGCAGGTCTTCATGTACTGGCCAAGCGGAATTCCTGGTGAGTCGCGTGAGTTCGGCCCCGCAAGATGGTTCTTGTCTGCCGTTCGCGAGGTTTCTGATCAGCCGCTTTTACAGGCCGGAAAATTAGTTGAATCTGAAATTCCCGGTCTGACTTTTCGACGTCGCTCGGAGTCAATCAACATGCCACTGTTAGATGCTGGAGACCTCCATGAGTACGACGTCGTTGGCGCACGTCGTTGGGGCGCACTGAATGACCACAAGGACGAGAGATTCCCTTTATCGAACGATGAGCCTTCTATCGCCGCCGGAGTAAAGTTCGAAGATGCGCAGGAAAGTTCTGATTGGACTGAGTACGACGGCAGAGTAAATCTTGATGTCGAGTCGGGTGTAACCACTGAAATCGGCGCTAACGAAACGATCGGCTCTGCGACGGCTTTCGAAACTTACGCGGCGTGCCCTTATAGATATTTCTTGTCTCGCCGCCTTCATATCGAGCCGACCGATTCGCCAGAAACGGAAGTCGCTCTTGATGCTCTTTCGTTCGGAACATTGATCCACGATGTTCTGGAAAAATTCGCTCTGTGGCGAATGGAACCTAGTTCTGATTCCGATTCGCCGACTGAACAAGAAAACTGGCTTCGAGCGGCAGCGATTTCACATGTTGAAAGTCTTAAAGAAGAGACGCCTGGTCGATCTGAAGGTGCCTGGAAAATCGAGCTTTCGAGAGCGTGGTTGATTCTTCGCCAGTGGTTACGTCGAGAGCCAGACACTGCCAAGCAACATGATATGCGGCAGATCGAAGCTGAATACTCGTTTGGTGGTGTGAGGTCGGGAGCGGAAAGCGGACCTCCAGTTGAAGTAAGAACTGTTTCGGGTAAGACAGTCAAATTCCGTGGGCAGGTCGACCGAGTAGATATTTCTGAGGATGGTAGCAGAGTTATCGTTTACGACTATAAATCGGGAGGTAATAGTTCGTACTCGGGGCTAGATAGCGATCCGGTCAAGAAAGGTACAAAGCTACAACTTCCGCTTTATTCAAAGGCGGTTGCAGAAAAATACCCTGAGGCAGAAATTCAGGCTTCGTATTGGTTTGTGAGAGAGTCGTCGTCTGAGCTGAAGCCGTCGCCAAGCGACTATGAAAGCGAGAAAGCCGAAGGCGCACTAACCGCAGCTGTCGAAACGATTGTTGAAGGCATCGACAGCGGTGTGTTTCCTGCTCGTCCGGGTGTGTCGGCAAGTCGGGCCGGCGGCAGCGAATCTTACGAAAACTGCCTTTTCTGTGAGTATTCTCGAGTATGCCCGAAAAGCAAAGCTAGACTTTGGAATTCGAAGAAAAACTCTGATCCGGCACTCTCGAATTATTTGACTTTAGCGGAGGATCATGAATGATGAATTCTCCACACGCAAGCGACGATGTTCGTGATCGAATTGTAGGTCTCGCTGACGGGTCGTTGAACAAGACGATATACGCCGGAGCAGGTGCCGGAACTGGTAAGACTCAAGCGCTTGTCGAGCGAATTGCGAACTTAGTGTTAGTTGCCGGTGTCAGACCGGAAAATATCGCTGCAGTGACGTTCACGAAAGCAGCCGCTTCGGAACTTCGCCAACGCGTGCGAGAAGAACTAGAACGTCGGCAGACTGAAACGGATGAACCAACCGCGGGCAGAAAATTGGCCGAGGCACTCGACGCTTTGGATTCGGCGTTTATTGGAACGATACATTCGTTCGCTCAAAGCCTGCTGCAAGAACGTCCAATTTCGGTCGGACTCCCGCCTGTTTTTGAACTCAATGACGGAGTTCAAGGCGATGCGAGATTCGAGGAAGAATGGTCGGAGTGGTTAGATGAAGCGCTCAATGATGAAACGTTCTCAGACGCAGTCATAAACGCACAACGTCTGGGATTGAGCCAACCGCTTACGAATCTCAAAGACCTCGCCTTGGAATTTCATGCTAACTACGATCTCGTCGAGCGTTTCGGCGAACTACCGAAGCCGGCTCAAACCGACACCCCGAATCTAGTTCTCGAAGCTGTTCGATCTGGTCTGCAATCTGCCCACGATCTTCGCAGTTACTGCACAACTCCTGACGACAAGTTACTTGCTCATCTCGAATCTGTTGTGCCGCAAACACTTCGGTGGATCGACGAAGTTCAAGCTATCGATTCGGATGAAGAGAGTATTCTCGCCGTCACACAGTTGCCTAAACTGTCCGTACGCGCCGGTCGCAAAGATGATTGGAATTCACTTGAAAGTGGCGAATCGAGCTTAGAAGAAGTTCGTAGCTTGCTGAAAGAAGCCCAAGCACGGCTTGAGCAAGGACGGCAATCTATTGGCGAATCGACGGTAGTCCCGCTGGTAAACTCCGTCTCGCAGATGGTTCTCGGCTACGCCCGCAAACGTCGGGATGAAGGTCTACTCGAATTTCAAGATCTGCTCGTTCTGTCATGTGAACTGCTTGAATCCGACGACGAGGTTCGCCGGTATTTCCAACGAAGGTACAGGCATGTCCTAATCGATGAATTTCAGGATACCGATCCGCTTCAGCTGAAGTTGGCTATACGACTTACCGACCGCATGAACGACTCGACCAGAACCAGCACACCGACACCGGGAGCGTTGTTTGTGGTTGGCGATGAGAAGCAGTCGATTTACGGTTTCCGCCGTGCCGATTTAACACAGTTGGAACGACTCATTTCATCGCTGAACGCCGATCATTTGTCCTTGGTCAAAAACTATCGATCTAACCCAGAAATACTCAGCTGGGTGAATGAAATATTTGAACCGTGGATGAACGGACCCGAAGGCATCGCACGAGATACGAATCAAGCTGAATATACGGCGCTTCAACCGGGAAGAGACTTATATTTCACCGTCGAAAAACCGCGAGTGATGATTGCTGGCGGTCCGGCTGACGGTAACACTGGAGTCGCCCGCGAGTTCGAATCGGAAGATTTGGCAAAGCTGGCTTTGAGTGTAGGAGCAGGGAATTGGGACCTTCCCGATAAATCGGGAGGTATTCGCAAGTCGCACTATCGTGATTTATGCGTATTGATGCCTCGCCGCACCGCACTTTCCTACTTGGAAGATGCGTTCTTCAAGCACGACGTGCCGTACATTCTCGAAGGTCAGGCACCGATTTTTGAGTCACAGACTGTGCACGAGCTGAGCAACAATCTGGTGGCCATCGATGACCCCACCGATCAGGTTGCAATTGTCGCTGCACTGAAGTCGGCAGCTTGGGGTTGCTCTGATCAGGACCTCTACGAATGGGCTTGTGCGGATCGCAAATTTGAATACGCTAGAACCACGTACGATCCTGCCCAATTCGAAATTGATACCGGAGTACATCGAGTAGCAACTGCACTCGCAGGGCTGGCGGGTTATCACGACACGCGCCAGACGTATTCAACCCCGTTCCTGATCGAAAAATTCGTTCGAGATCGTCGGCTACGAGAAATCGCAGCGTTGTCGAATCCAAACGGCGATCGCGAGCGGTTGATCGACGTAATTATCGAAATGTCTAGATCACTTCAACGATCTGGCAACGGATCGCTGCGAGAATTTGTTCGCTGGGTCTCAAAGCAAGCGGAAGCGAGTGTCAAAGTAGCTGAGGGTGCTCTATCAAATAGCGAATTGAATGCTGTCCGAGTCATGACAATTCATGCTGCGAAAGGACTTGAATTTCCTATCGTTGCGCTCATGGGCTTGCAAGTCGGTGTGTCGGCGTTCAAAGGTAATTCGATCACCAAAGAGGAACTTGGTCAGCCGATCATGGCTGTTCGATTGGGCTCAAAAGATCTCGGTATTGCAACCACCGATTTCGCCGATCGTTTAGAGTCAAGCAAGAAGTCAGATTCCGCAGAGCAGGTACGACTCGCGTACGTTGCAGCGACCCGAGCCCGTGAACATCTTGTCGTTAGCGTTCATAGATCAGGCAAGGACAAATCAACGTTGGCAGCGAAGATTGCTGATTGGGATGCGCTGAGCACAGTTTCAAAACCGTTCGGCATATCAAGCGAGACCAGAAGCCCTCAGCCTAAACCTGATTCGACTCCGACCGATGCGCAGCCATTTTCGCTGGATAATCGTAAAGATTGGTTCGATGATCTGGAAGTTGTCGTTGAGCAAGCGAAGTACCGAGGCTATGTCACGCCTTCAGAGCTGGCCGATCACACGATGTTCGCCGCTCCAAAGCCCGAAGATAATACTGAATCGACGGAGTGGAACACAACATTACGTGGTCGCGGCGGAACCGATGTCGGCTCGGCTGTTCACGGCGTTCTCCAAGACATAGATTTTGATGACGACTTTAACTTGGACAAACTAGTTGCCCAAGCGGTCGAGGCTTACAATATTCCCGATCTCAAAAACGATGTAGCGCTGTTAGTTCGGAACGTGCTGTCGAGTCCGAGTGTAGCCTCAGCAACTAGCGAAAACAGTTGGAGCGAGGCGTGGGTCGCCGCCGAGGTGGAAGAGGGCATCGAGATCGAAGGATCGGTCGATCTAATTGTTCAGCACGAAGACGGTACCATCACGATAATCGACTACAAGACCGACCGGGTGCAAGGTGAATTTCTTGAACAACGCGCTCGAGGATATGAAAACCAGTTGGCTGGATACGCACTTGTTCTCGAAAAAATGGGGATGAAAGTTCGCAGCGCTGTTCTCGTATTCGCAAATGGCGGAGTCGGTGATACTGCCAGAGAGTATGTGATCGACGATTTGGAAACAGCCAAAGAGACCGCTCTCTCCAAGATTCGGGACAAAATACAGTCGCTAATTTCTGAGTGATCGGGCCGTAAAAACCAACCTTGTCGATCAACTCAGGTTAACATCGGCTTCAGAATATTTTCAAACGTAATTCGGAGGCACTCGATGGGTTTGCTAGACGGTAAAAAAGCGCTGATTACTGGCGCACGAAAAGGTATCGGCCGGGGCATTGCCCTCACACTCGCAAACGAAGGAGCCGATGTTGGGATTAACGACATTGTCGACGATGAAGTCTCGCAGCGAGCAGCCGAACTTGTTTCGAACAGGGGCGTCAAAGGCACGTTCCATGTTGGGGATGTGAGCACGGTCGTAGGTATCAACTCCGTAATCGATTCATTCATCGCTGAGCATGGGCGTATCGATATTCTTATCAACAACGCAATCTTCCCTGATCAGGCACGACCGTTGTTCGATACGGATGAAGTTTTCTGGGATCGAATGATGGATCTTTCGTTGAAGGGCTACTTCTTCGGATCGCAGCGCGCCGCCAAGGAAATGATCGACCAGGGTACGGGTGGAAGTATCGTTTGCCTCGCAAGTGTTCATGCGTACACGGCAATTAAAGACTGGACTGCCTATGGAACGGCCAAAGCCGGACTTCGTCGAATGGTCAAGGGCTTTGCTATAGATCTCAAAGGTCACAACATCAACGCTAACTGCATTGCTCCGGGAGCCATTTCGAATGTTCTTCCAGACAGCGACGCCGATGATGTAATCGATGGTGCACCGCACGACGCTTCGCGATTCACGGCACATCTTCCAGCTGCAAAGGGTGGGCTACCAAGCGACATTGCGAACGCCGTTTTGTATCTGACTTCCGAACTCGGACAATACGTCAACGGAGAAACGATTCTGGTCGATGGCGGAATGGTCGCCACTAAGACGATGCAGGACTAAGACGAGTAAACACAAGGAATCCCTAAACTCATGACCACAAAGCTTCTTGAAGGCAAGAAAGCGCTGATTACCGGCTCACGTCGAGGCATTGGCGCGGGTATAGCTCAACTGTTTGCCGAACATGGGGCAGATGTTGGGATTAATGACATAACTAGAGACGAAGAAGCCGATAAGACAATCGCTTCAATCGAATCGCTCGGGCGAAAAGCGTCTTGGCATCAGGCTGATGTTGGTAATCGTGAAGATCGCACCCGTATGCTCGACGAATTCGTTGAGCAGCACGGTCGTATCGACATACTCGTCAACAACGCGGTCGCTTCGAGAGACATGCACTTCACAAAGATCACAGAGGAATTCTGGGATCATCTGGTTGGGCACGCTCTGAAAGGTTATCTCTTTCTTGCTCAGGGAGCCGTGAATCGTATGATCGAACACGGTCACGGCGGCAGCGTCATCAACATCAGCAGCATCCACAGCTACCGAGCTTGGCCGCACGACGGGGTGTACGGAATCGTTAAAGCTGGCCTAAACCGTATGGTGCAATCGATGGCGCATGATCTTGCTGGTTCAGGTATCACTGCCAACTGTGTTGCGCCGGGCTACATCGATAGCAGGGTGCTGCCGCAGGAAGAAGAGCACACACGTGCCAATGATGACTATCTCGGCTCTGCTATCGGCTTTATTCCGAGTCGTCGAGGAGGACTTCCGAAGGATATTGCTGGTGCTTGCGTTTTCTTGGCATCTGAACTTGGAGAGTACGTGAACGGCCAGACCATAACGGTCGATGGTGGCTTCCTAGCTGGTGGCGTACCTCAAGATTCGCAGCCGCTCGAACCGGGCATGCCGGGAGCCGCAGAGTAAGTCATGTCAAAGAAAACATTATCAGCTGAGGATTGGATTCCTGAACCCGGAGTTGAGCATCTTGTATATGAGACTCCGTGGTTAGATTTTTATTACGATGACATCGTTCATCCAAACGGTGATCCGGGTAAGTACGCGTGGATAAAATCTCATTCTGGAGACGGTGCTGTGATGGTGATTCCTGTGACTCCTTCCGGGTTGTATCTGATGGTCAAGGTCTACCGCTATCCATCAAAACAGTATCTCTGGGAATTCCCGGCTGGAGTAATGGAACCGGGCGAAACACCGATCGAGTCGGCACGCAGAGAGTTGGTTGAAGAGACGGGCATCACTCCTGAATCTCTTGAATTATTGGGTTCTCAAATCCCGGTTGGAGGATTCACAGGGTTGCCGTTTCATAGTCTGCTTGCGGTGATACCCGAGATTTCAATAGGCGATGTGGTAATTCAACGTGAAGAGGGAATCGTCGATGCGAAACTTCTCACACGAAACGGACTGCTCGAACTAATGTCTTCTGAAGAGGTCGGTGACGGAGTCACACTCACCACTCTGGCACGCTACTGGATGTGGCAAGAACGGCGAACAAATTCTTCTGAGGAACAAGCATGAACGATCTTTACTCGCATATCGAATCGCACGTTGATGAATCGATTCAACAGCTGTTCGAGCTTGTTCGCCAGCCATCGATATCGGCGCAGAAAGTTGGCTTCGATAAAGCTCCTGGTCTGATGAAGGACCTGCTCGAACGAAACGGATTCGAGGCTGAAATTGTTCCCGTGCCAAACGACGGTCTTCCAACCGTCTACGGCTACATGACGGCTTCCGAAAATCCTGAAACAGCGCCGACCCTGTTGTTCTACTGCCACTATGACGTGCAACCTGTTGACCCGCTCGATCTCTGGAACACTGATCCATTCGAGCCTACACAAATAGGTGATCGACTTTACGGTCGCGGAATGTCCGATGACAAAGGCAACATCGGCGCCCGACTCGCAGCAATAAGAGCGTTCGTCGATGAGCGAGGCGGCGTGCCATGCAACATCAAGATGTTCTGCGAGGGCGAAGAAGAATCGGGATCGGTAAATCTTCCCGATCTGATCGCAGAACGTGGCGATGATTTCAAAGCTGATGCGTGTATATGGGAGGGAGGCGGTCGCAACCTGAACGATGATCCATTCATGTATCTGGGACTCAAGGGAGTTCTTGCCATTGGGCTTAGCGTCAGTAAGCTCTCAGGCGATGCCCACTCGTCTTATGCTGCCATCCTCCCATCAGCGCCTTGGCGACTGCTGCACGCTTTGCAAAGCATCAAGGATGAAGACGAACGAATCCTCATCGATGGGTTCTACGACGGGATCACCGAGCCAAGTCCTGAAGCCGTAGCTGCGGTCGAAGCATTGCCCGACGATGCGCCAGTGTGGCTAGATACGTTCGGAGTCAGTGGATTTGTAAAAGGCCTCGATGGAGAAGATCTCCGGAAACGGTTAACGTTCCAACCAACGGCGAATATTGCTGGGCTAGATTCTGGCTATCAAGACGTTGGGATGAAAACTGTTCTACCTGCCACTGCTAGTGCCAAGATGGACTTTCGGTTAGTTCCTGAACAGCGGCCATACGACATTTTTGAAAAGCTCAGGAAGCATCTCGACAATCATGGATTCGATGATGTGGAAATCGAAGTGCTGGGTGCTGTGAATCCGTACCGCACGGATATGAGTTCTCCGTGGGTTCAACTAGTCGCCGAGACTGCTGAAGAAATTTACGGTCTCAAGCCGGTGATGACTCCCAACATGGCCGGAACAGGCCCCATGTTCGACTTTGGCGACACTCTAGGAATGCCGATAGCGACATCAGGTATAGATCATCCGTCTCACAAAATTCACGCACCAAACGAGAACATCACGGTCGAGGATTTTTTGTATGGTGCGAAGCATGCAGCCTTGATCATCGAAAGATTTGCACAGGACTGGGGTTAGTCTCAGCCCTTTAATTCGTAACCCAATCGCTCTCTAAGCAGCTAGAATTGGCGAGTTGTGTTGACACCCTCAGCCGGAGAAAGCTTCCGCACATGGCCGTAATTCAGCCCACGCCTGACCACGTATTGGATAAGGCAACCATCGAACAACTCAAGCAAGTGAACACAACGGCGGTTGTCGATGTGCTCGCTCGCAACGGCTATGAACCACACTATGTGTACATGCCGAACGTTAGGACGATGAATCCTGGCCAGCGTATGGTAGCGAGAGCTATCACCGTTCGATTCGTTCCGGCCCGACCCGACGGCATGGCCGAAAAACCTGGTGGAGAAGAATCGCCTGAATTTGCTGCATTTGAACTTGCTGGTCCCGGCGACGTTATCGTTATGGAATCGATGCGCAATAAGCGAATGTCCATCGGTGGTGACATTAAATTCCTGCGACTAAAGCAGCGTGGTGTAGACGGTCTTGTATGTGACGGCGGAATCCGTGACATGCACACGGTCCAAGACTACGGTGTTGGTATGTGGGGACTCGACAAGACTTCGAATCTAGGTACACGCGTCGGTACACCGTACTCGACAAATGACACGATCGCTGTCGATGGTATATTGGTTCGACCCGGCGACTACATCGTTGCTGACGATGATGGCGTTGTGGTGATCCCTCGAATAGTTGCACCTGAAATTGCCCTGAAGGCGATTGAATACGACGATCTCGAAGAATGGATTCGACGCCGGCTCGATAAAGAGCAACTTACACCGGGGCTTTACTACCCGCCAGATGATGAAGTCATCGCAATGTATCGCAAGGAAAAGTCAGAACAGGGCGAATAACTATCTGATCGGTCGGAACTAGTTCAATGAATTAAAGATCAACCTCGATAGACATTCCATCATGGGCGTATTGGATATCGAGGTTTTCTATTTCTTTTAACTTCGAAAGTTCATGGTTAACGGGAACGTGATCGATGTCATGAGTCGCATCTACTAACAAATTACGTTTTATTCCAAACCGGCGTGCTTGCTCAATGGCTTGCTCGACGGTGAAGTGAGTGCCGTGGGTACGAGCAGGTCGGAGGGCATCCAGAACGAGTAGGTCTGAACCTTCGATCAGTTTTGCCGTTTCTTCTGAAATCCCTGATGCGTCTGAAATGTAGCTGACGGGCCCAAACCGGAAGCCGAAACATTCCTGATTCTTCCCGTGCTCAACGGGCAAAGGCGTGAACGTTAGTGCGTCTACGTCGAACGGGTTCGCATCGATAGTTTCGAAATTCAGTTTCGCCACACCACCGCCGCCAGTTTGTTTTGAGCGATCTACAAGGTAGTAGAACAACGACTCGACCGAGTCGAGATCGGTTTCTCTCAGATATATTGGCAACGTTTCCTGGGCGTTGTTCGTCCAATCTCTGAGATCATCGAATCCCCCAACGGCGTCGGCGTGGGCGTGCGTAATTACAAGCGCATCCATAGTTCGTACACCGTATTTTGGAAACCAGTTCATAGCTGATTCGTAGAAGAATTTTCCGGCGTCAATGATGATGTTACTGGTGCGTCCATCAGACAGTTCGCGCTGAATCAATAGCGATGTATTACGACGTCGATTTGGTGATCCAGGTTTCATCGCATCGGGGCAAACTGGGCAATCACTATTGGGATTCGTCAAGCACGATACCCTCGGAACTCCCTCAGAAGTGCCTGTCCCTAAAAATACGATTCGAGATTTTGATCCAAAAATTGGCATCAGTAAAGGATACCGTCTGAATAGCAAGTAAATGCTCTGCTACTGAGCTACTACCTCTCGGAGATTGGTATTAGTCCATTGAACAGTCGGAACACGGTGGATTCTCACCAGTCGAAATACTCCTAACTGTAGTTATTTCGTAGGGAATGCGGTGTGAGAACGTCAGGAACCTAACCCTCGCTAGCTTCAACCGGTAAACTTTGTGCGTTCCAAAATACTTACCGCTCTGAACGCCATGGATGAATCCTGTAGCGAGTCAGATCGCACATACAAGGTGAAGTAATAAATCATGACCAAAAGCATTCGCGGCGCACTAAAGAAAAAGTTACAGGCAGGGGAAGTTGTAGTCGGCCCTTTCACCATCGTTCCATCTGTAACGATGATCGATACGCTCGGATACGCTGGAATGGACTTCTGCATCCTCGACACTGAGCACGGTCCGCTTTCGATGGAAAAGGTAGCCGATCTAGTAATTGCTGCACAGGGCACCGGTGTAGCACCGATCGTTCGAGTTGGCGGCAATGAAGAATGGCCTATTCTCCGAGCTCTCGACGTTGGAGCCGATGGTGTACAAGTTCCTCAAATCAACCAGAAATCTGACGCTGAGAAGGTCGTTCACGCCGCCAAGTACGCACCTATGGGCGAGCGTGGGGTATCTGTATTTACCCGAGCAGGTAACTACTACAAGGACGACGCAGTAGACCACCCGGCGCGCCAGAACGAAGAGACCATGACTGTGGTCCATATCGAAGGTCAGAAGGGTCTGAACAACCTAGAAGAGATCATGACCGTCGATGGAATCGACGTTCTATTCCTCGGTCCTTACGACATCTCGCAGTCACTAGGTGTCCCCGGTGACGTTCGGTCGAAAATTGTCGAAAATGCACTCCAAGATGCTGCATCAAAGGCTCGAGCACAGGGCAGGGTGATCGGTTCGTACGCTAAGGACGTTGAGATGGGCAAATGGCTCATTGACCTCGGTGTGCAGTACCTATCAATCAACGTGGATGCCACGATCTACATGCAAGCATGTGAGCGCATCGCTCGAGCACTGAAATAGAACGTTCATAAAAGAAGCCGATCACTCGTAACCATCATTCGGATTCAGTAATCGGCTTCTTTCTTTAATTCGTTATCGTAGACTTTTTAGAGTATTTCCTCATTGGGTTCGACTCCGAATCCAGGAGTGTCACGAATGCTGATGTAGCCGTTGTCTGCACTCGGTGCACCTTTCCACAAATAGTCAGTTCCGTCTCCTCGAACACCTGGAAGTAATTCAGCGAAATTAGCGCAATCCGTAGCCGCTATCAAATGCAGGCCCCACGGCTCGCCGCCGCGATGAGGGACAACTTCAGCTTTAGCAGCCTTTGCCATTTCGACAATTCGTAGACCGGCTGTAATGCCTCCACACCAAGTGATATCGGGTTGCCAAATGTCGTACGCCTGGACTCTCGCGATTTCAGCGAAACCATGAGCAGTGAACTCATGCTCGCCACCAGCCATATTGACCGGACGAATCTTGCGTCTAAGATTCCCAATTTCTCGAAGATCATCAGGAGTGAGTACATCTTCGTACCAGTGGATACCGACATGCTTTAGAGCGTCGTGAATCTTGAGCGTGGCTTCAGTATCCCAGGACATGTAGACATCGAACATTACTTCAGCATTCGGGCCAAGCGCTTCGCGCGTCTTCTCGGCTACAGTTACCGCTTGTTCGATAGATTCATCACCTGTCCAGCGATGAGGCATTTTCTGGGCCGTATAGCCAAGCTCAGCGTAGTAGTCCGTGTCAGATCCCGTGGCATAACAACGCGTCTGACGTCTTACGGAATCGCTTATCAACTTCGCTACCGGCTTGTTTTCCGCTTTGCCTAGCGTATCGAACAGTGCAAGGTCAACTCCACTAAGAGCCATGATCGCAACACCTTTTCGACCATACGGAATAGACTCCGTATAGAGAAAATCCCAGATGTTGGAGATGTCAGATACCGAATTTACCGACTTACCAACGAGTATCTCAGCGAAATGTCCATTGACTATTTCAACTGCAGCCTTACCACCACCGCCATAACCCCAACCGATTTGACCGGTATCGGTTTCAACTCGAACTACGATTTGCCAGAGATGCGTGCGCCATGACGGCACAGTGTGCTTGTACTTCGGGTAAACCGCGCTAATAGAGGTGATTTTCAATCGTAATGCCCTCATGACCTTTTTGCTGAGTGGAGTAGTTATAGGCTGAAATACTATCTCGATAATCAAATTCAGCACAACTGGTTCGATTGCGTTAGTGCAGGAACTCGAGATTCAGTACTGAATTATCCGAGCAATTAGTGCCCTGCGAGGGCTATGACCCGGCACCAATTACTCGATAAGGATTATTTTACGTAGAGCGCTTACAGTCGAATTACGAATTTCCGTAAAAGATCCGTAACAACGTGGGTCAGACGACTAGTGCGCTTCGACTTCGTTTTTCGAAAATATTAGCGATGCGATCTGCACGACTGTGAATCCAATCGCACCAATACCGGCGATGATCGCTACTGCAGTTGGCGCACCGAGCGATTCAGCTGCCCAGCCCATTGCAATCGCACCGAATGGCATGAGCCCGATCACCAGGAATCGTACGCTGACGACGCGTCCACGCATGTAGTCGGGGCACGTTATCTGTACCACAGTCATATTCACAACCATGAAGCTCGTAGTTGCAAACGCAGTGATGCTAACCAACAAAATGGAAAGTGCGAACCACGGTGAAAGAGCGAACGCTATCAGCGAAGTAGCAGCCAAAAGACCGAAGATTAGTTCCAATTTTTGGTGACTGACACGTTCGCCAATCGTCACAACTGTGATCGAACCAATCAGTCCTCCTATGCCTGCTGCGAGCATAAGGATTCCGAGCCCACCTGCTCCAACGTTTAAAACGTCTTCAGCGAATACCGGCATAAGCGATTGGAATGGTCCAACAGTTAAGATCATCACCATTCCACCAAGCATCAAGAATCGAATCGTTGAATTCTTGAACGCAAATTCCAAACCAGCTTTGACGTTTTCTACAACCGACCCTTTGGCGTCATTGACGCTTGTGTGGTGAACCGGTTTCAGAGTGGAGTAAAGAATAATCGCCGGTATAACAACGATGGCGCTAACTCCTAGCGACCAAGTTGGGCCAACGAAAGGCAGCATAATTCCGCCAATAGCGGGTCCAAGGATCTGAGCCGAATTATAAGTTGTAGCCGAAAGTCCAACCGCCGTTCGCATCTGTTCGCGGTGAACGAGTCCTGAGATCATCGCTTGACGCGCAGAAACCGCCATTGAAAAGGCGATTCCATTCACTACTGATATTGCGATGATGTGCCATGGCGCCATGATTCCGGCTGCCGAAATGGCGAACAATGCCGTAAAGCTACCAAGTAATGTGATGTCGGACACGATCGTGATTTTCTTGCGATCGATACGATCTGCCAATGCACCGCCAACCAACGAAAGAAACAGCATCGGCATCATCATCGCAGCAGTGACCATCGTGACCATCAGTGGCGATTGGGTAAGTTCGTACATCATCCAACCACGGATCAGCATTTGCATGTTGAAACCGGTGAATGTAGCAAACCCAGCTGCCCAGTAACGTCGGTACTGGCTATTTCGCAGTACGCCAAGAGGATGACCGCGTCGAAGATGATGCACAGGTCGTGAGTTTGAGTTAGACCCATCGACTAGTTGAGTAGTTCGCGCGCGGTGAAGCATTCGTAAAGTTGCCGTAGCTAGAACTCCGTTGCAGTCCCTGTAGAGATCCGCACTTACTCTAGAAATAACGTTAATATAAAGGCGAGAATGGTTGGTGTTACCGTTCTCTTGTTAAACGCTCGCACCTTGCATCGGAAATCTCAATACATCTGACACCAATATTCTGAGTGAAATGCCCAATATGTCGAAAGTTTAACTTTCAGTGAGTATTCGCTCACTTACGGAAATGCCTATATTGGGTAGGCAATTTTCAAAGTTAGTCGATAATTGGTCCAATTGGTTATGTGAATCAGCGTTTACGGTTCTACAATAATCAGGTTGCTTTGTTCCGCATGCGGGAAAAACGACAGTGTCGGGGCGTGGCGCAGTGGTAGCGCACCCGCTTTGGGAGCGGGGGGTCGCAGGTTCGAGTCCTGCCGCCCCGACCAGTAAGATCCCAACAAAGACCCAGCCAAGTGCTAGGTCTTTTGCTTTAAGCCGACTGTCTTGGTCGTTTATAGCATCTAAAGGGCGCACCAATTAGGAAGCTACGAAGAGGGTGCAGCCCTGAACCAATCGACCCGTCCACCGTTGTGGAAACGTTCGAGTTTTTCAGACTGGAACCATCGTTCTTCCTTATCTGTTTTCACAACAACCCAGCGCTTAGCAGCGCGTCGTGCTAGCTGAACCCATTCGGGGTCAAGACTTATGTGATTGGCAAACTCTCGAAGAATTTCAAAGCTGCCATCTGATCGTTTAGGCACTGTGAACATTGGATCGAGAATCACCACATCGAAACTGGCCTTCTCAACGGTGGCAAGGTATCGACGGGAATCTTCGAATACTGTTTGAACTGTGGCTCTTTCATTGCCGGCTTGATATTTTGCAAATCCCTCGCTAATAAGCGTAAATAGGGGCCAACTCGATTCAACGCCAAGGACATGACCAGAAGAGCCTACAGCGTGAGCTGCCACGAGAGCGTCACGTCCAAGACCGAGCGTGGCATCCAGCACACGGTCGCCAGCTTGTAGCTCACCAGCTTGAATAAGCGTGTCGGAACCGCCACGAGCTAATGACTTGAGACGGAGCGCAGCCGTGCCTAAGCTAAACCGCAGTCGTGATTGATTTACAGACAGGCTGAGACCATCATTATCGAAAATAAATACGGCTTTAGCGTCACCCGTTACATCCTTTATCGAATCATCACGCCGTTCGAAGTAGGGAAGACCCCACGTCGTTGCTTTTTGTTTTGTTTGGGCGCGAATTGCGGGATTCGCTCTTCTGCTGGTCGTGACTATGAACTTGAGATCGATATCCATTTAACTCTCGGAGCGTCCTTCGCCTTTGAGTTCGAATGCTTGAGCTAAAAGTTCGTATGAGCGTTGGCGCTCTACGTAGTCGTGAGTGATTGTCAGAACGATTACATCGTCAGTCTCATACTTCTCGGCAAGACTCTCGATTTTGGCCTTTACCATCGCCGGATCGCCTTCCACAGATTTCAAACGTTGCTGCTCGACGAATTCCATATCGCCCCCGCTCAAGTTCATTGATTTGATCTCATCGAGCGATGGTATACCCTGCAACTCTTGACCTTTATTCCGCATCAGACGCATTACGTGGCGGCTACTTGCAAGATCATGTGCCCGTTCTTCGGTTTCTGCAGTCACGGCAGAGATTCCTATGTTGACGCGAGGCTCATCGAACCAAGCTGAGGGTTCGAAGTTATCGCGATACCACTTCACGCATTCTGGTCCGCCTTCTTGAGATATGAAATGCGCAAACGATAGCGGAAGGCCTAATCTGGCAGCGATACCCGCACTGCCCATGGATGAGCTTAGTAGCCACGGCATCGCCCAATTAGGAGAGTCTGGCATTGCCCGTAGCTTGCTGAACGGATGATCATCTGGGAACGTTACGCTGAGGTACCGCATCACGTCATAGACCTGCTGAGGATACTTCTCAATTGGAAACGAATTTGGCCCAGACTGCAGTGCATAACTGGCCATCTGATCGGAACCAGGAGCACGCCCAATTCCCATATCTACTCGGCCGGGCGCCAGTGCCTCTAGCATTCGAAATACTTCGGCGACTTTCAGTGAGCTGTAGTGTGAGAGCATCACACCACCCGAACCAAGCCGAATGTTCTTCGTTCGTGAACTCATGGCTGCGAGCAGGATCTCTGGGCTGGCGTCGGCAAGCGTACCGGAACTGTGGTGTTCTGCTAACCAGTAGCGCGTGTAACCCCACTTATCGGCATTCTCGGCCAGATCGAGCGTTGCACGGATAGCTTCATGAGCAGTTTTTCCGGTCGCAATTGGAGATTGATCAAGAATGGATAGTTTCAAAATTTCATACCGTGATTGAGGTTAGATAAAGAGCGGTTTTGAAAAAGAGGAGCGTAACGTTTTGCTTGTGCGTCGAATATAACGTACCGGCAACGTTAGTTGAGATCTGCGAGAGTCCTTTTCACGGATTAACAGTAGATCCCTAGATGCTGATTTGATTACGCCTGAAGTGCCTTCAAAAACTCGTTTCCGCCAGACGTAATCCACCCATTCACATTTGTGTAGAAGAACTTGACACCTTTATCTCTGAATTTACTGACATTGTCGTTCCCAACGGTAGTTCCCGCGATTTTGCCAGCAGCAATAATTTTGTCGATTGATTCATCGATAATTCGCTGGACTTCAGGGTGTTCATCGTCACCAATATGACCCATCGACTGGGCAAGGTCACTCGGGGCGACGTGATAAACGTCGATGTGATCAACGGCGAGAATCGCATCTAGATTATTGACCGATTTGATGTCCTCGATGAGCACGATCGCCATGGATTGATCATTTGCTTTGCTCAGGTAGTCATCGACTCCGAATGACTGGCGAGGTTTGAACATCCCACGACGCCCGATCGGAGCGTACTTGGTGGCTTCTACAACTATTCGAGCTTCTTCCACCGAATCGACATGCGGTACAACGATTCCCATTGCACCCATATCTAGGGTTCGATAGATCGTGCTGTAGTCAGCACTACCAACTCGTACGATCGAAGTCATGTTCCAAAGATCGGCGGCGCGAGAAAGGTTTCCTACATCATCAAAGCTCACTGGCCCGTGTTCTGCTTCGAACCAGACGGCGTCGATTCCCATATGTCCGACGAAATCAATGAGATAAGGGTTATCGATGCCTGCAAGACAGGAGACGATTTCTCCGTTCGTTAGCTTTTCTTTCGCTCGATTAGCTCTCAACTCTGCCATGTCGCACGACTCCAAATCAGTTATCTAGAAAAATCAGACGATAGCACGTAGTTAAGCACACGATGCGCTGACGGCGATGTGTACGCAGGCTTTCAGTGTCGATAACGGGCGATGATTTGTCGAAATCAAACGTTCCGCCAGTCTAATCGAGTAAAACTTCGCCTGGTCGTTCGATCCTGACGGCTGCAGCACTCATAGCACCTGCAGCAATTTGATCTTGGAAATGACGAATGATCAAATCTTTGAAGTCGGTCGTTGTTCTCAGTTCGTGTTCCTAACTCTGGCTTGAGTATTGGGTCGAGAATACTAATTGAATTCGTTTGTCATAGCCCAACAAAAAACATTCAAAGGTAAGCTTGCAGCATGGTTCCACATCCGCTAATTCTTCTCCCCCCGTCCGAAGGCAAAGCTTCCGGTGGTGAAGGCCTTCCACTCGATCTTGAATCACTATCGTTCGGTGAGTTCAACAAATCTCGAGCACTGCTGATCAAGTCGATTGAACAGTTGAGTAGGAAGCCGAAAGCCGCTCATAAAACACTAGGTGTCAAAGGTGTCGCACTGGATAAAGCGCGAACCGACAACGCAGATGTGATGAGTAGCCCAACGCAACCGGCTATCGAGCGATATACCGGTGTGATGTACGAGGCTATCGATTATCAGTCACTCGATGATGCAGCAAAACGAATATTCAGCAAAAGCACACTCATAATGTCGGGACTTTTCGGGATGGTTCGACCGTTCGATTTGATACCGACTTACAAACTGAAGATGGGTGCCAAAGTTCGTCTGAATAAATCGTGTTCTACCATCTGGAAACCATTGATAACGAAGTCGCTCGCCCAATCGACTGAAGCCGACGTAATCTGGGATTTACTTCCCAATGAACACAGCGCAGCCTGGGACCCCGCGAAAGTAGCTTGCGACGTTCGGTTTACGGTCAAATTTCTGGAAGATCAGGGCGGTGGTCAGCTTCGAACGGTCAGCCACTGGTCGAAGCTTTTGAAGGGTGCGCTCATACGCTACCTAGTGACGAACCCAGTTGAGGCAAGTTCTGCAAGTTCGGCTCTTGAACTGCTCGCAGACTTCAACCACCTAGAGGGTTACGAATTTCGGCCGAAAATGACCACCGAAATCGATGGTGCTACCGAACTGATATTCCTAAAGCCAAATTCCTAAGTAGACAAATAGCGATTGGTTCTTATCTCGAACGTCATCTGCCAACGTCGTTAGTCTCCAGCAGCTGGTCTTGGGCTAGCTGTAATGCCAGCGGATTCAGCGACTTCCTCTGGTTTAATTTCCATTTCAGGCCAGTTAGGAATCAACTGTTTCTTCGTGTTTTCAAGTAAGAGAATTGCAGCTGCACCGGCAAGACTGAACAGCGCAGAAAGAATTATCGCCCACGTGTATCCACCAGTAATATCGAAAACCAGTCCCGGAACCACCCCACCGAGTGCCATACCGAGTCCTGCACCAAGAAGTTGCCATCCGTAGGTTGTTCCCATTGGGGTGTGTCCGAAGTACTTTCTAATCATCACTGGAAACGCTGTGCCTTCACCACCGTAAGGAATGGCCCAGACCACTGCGAAGATGTAGAAATCGAGTGTCGAATCAGCAGTTAATAGAAGGAATACTCCGACTCCTTGGCCGAAGAACGAAACGAACATCACAGCTTTAGCGCTGATTTTTTCTGACAACACTGGAGCGGCAAATCGAGTTGACATACTTACTATAGATATCGTCGTCAAAACTCCGGCAGCTGTTAGCGGTCCGAGTCCCTTGGATATAGCCAATGGGATGATCCCGACGAGAATTACAGCGTGTCCCGCGCATCCTAAGAAGTGGATGTTGATGAGATTCCAAAATGCGTTGGTCTTGTAAACGAAGCCCTGAAATTCTTTTTGCGCCGAAACGAACACATTGCCCTTGGTGATCAACGGGTTATCAGTGTCCTTCGTGCCATAGGCGATCTTCCCTGCATCCTCCGGAGTGTTCTTAAAGAACAGAAGAATTACCAAAAGTGTCGCTGTGCCCACAACACCAACGACTATAAAGGCTTGGCTCCAGCCGAGAGTGGCGAACAGCACTGCGAGAGCTTGTACTACTAGTGCCGGGCCGAGGCTCCAAGAAACCATCATGATGCCGGTACCGAGTCCGAGATGACGCCTAAACCAAGCTGCTACTGCTGGAACGACAGGGACGAGCAGTAGTGCCTGGGAGACTCCAAACACGATTCCATAGGCTGCATAGAGTTCCCAAATTTCTTTCGTCTGAGACGTCCACATCATTCCAATAAAAAATAGGATCGTTCCACCGAACATTGTCCGGCGTGCCCCGAATCTGTTGCCAAGCCAACCGGCCATCGGTGATGACAAGGCAGTGACAATAGACATTAGTGCGTAGGCAAGACCAATTGACCCAGGACTCCAACCGAATGCAGCTACTAGGGGATCGACCAACACTCCGAATGCCATTCGAATGGCTGCACCGACCATTTGAACTACGCCGGCAATCGCCACGATCACCCAAGCGTAGTGGGCGATTGTGTGTTCTTCGAATCCGAACTTGCTGTCGAGCCAAAGTGCTGCGTTTCGCATGGGTTAGTTATTTAGTGAAGCGGACAGGCGATAATTAATCCGTCTTCCCACCATTGGCCCTCAGCCTGTGATTCGGTAATTCCAGCAGCTTGCGCTCTGTTTTCGATTCGGTCTAATGAAGCCCATGCACCCAAGTAGATCAACACGGCGAGCGTGCCGATAAGTGTCGATATGAGTAGCCCTAAACCAATAAAAGGACGACCTTTAATTTCGAATCCGTCGATATTTGGCGGACTAAATCGTTCAACCTGATTTAGTGTCTGATCTGATGCGACCGATTTCATCGCAAAATAATACGCCGCTCGAACCCCGTTTTGTTCATGAAAGCGTTGCTACTTTGTGCGCGGCTATCCACTCTTCATCAAGTTCTATTCCTAGTCCAGGTCCCGTCGGAGCATCGAGATTGCCGTTTTCATTGATCTGCAATTGTTCGGTAACTCCCCACTGATGAACTTCTTTCGGTAGCCAGTATTCGAAATATGTGCAGTTCATCGAAGACATGATCACGTGAAGATTGGCGGCGTTCAGTGCCGAGTTTCCAGCGAGACCAACTTCGCAGATCTTGTGAAATCCTTCTACCAGAGCCATTTGCTTTTTCAATCCGGTGATTCCGATTTTTCTCACGGTTCCACGAATTAGTCGAACGGCGTTCTGCTGTAGGAAACTGGCGGCTTCGTGAAAGAGGAATCCGGTCGTGTCGCTCATATTCAACGGGGTTTCAAGTCGATTGGTTAGTTCCTTGATCGACTCGATATCGTCCGCGGGAATCGGGTCTTCATACCAAAAGTAATCATGAGCATCGAGAGCATGCCCAACGTAAAGTGCTTCACGGAATGTGTACCCGTGGTTACGGTCGAGCATCAGCGTCATCTCTTCACCGACAGCCTCACGCACTTTCGCAGCAGCGATTGCTGCTTGCTTGTAGTGAAGTGGACCGGGGTGGATTTTGTATGCCCTGAATCCTTCTTCTTTTAGTTGAAGAGCTTCCTCGACGAATCCTTCAACTGTTCCGTGTCGAGGCGGGTACGTGGCATATAAAGGAACTTCGGTACGGGCGGTTCCAAGTAATTTATGAATCGGTTGCCCTGCGGCTTTACCTTCGATGTCCCACAATGCCACATCTAATGGAGCCCAGACTGGTTCGATAACCGATCCATGCCCGGCGATAACTCCCAACTGACTCCAAAGCCATTCGCGGTCTGATGAATCACGGCCCATCATGGCTGGCTTAAGAATCTCGATAATTAATTCCATCCGTTGTGATGAGTCTGCACCTTGATCTCCGACGAAAGCGTGACCTTCGATACCGATATCAGTCTGAACTCGCAGCACTCCCTGCTTAGTAGTGCCGCCAAGGTCGGCTCGTTCGTCTTGTACACGTACGGAAGGCGTGTGTCGCTCGATTACATCGATGGTGATGTCAGTGATTTTCATATTTGCGCCAGATATATTTGTGAAGGAACTATTAGTTCGAAATGTGTGCGTTCGAAATATCCAAACTGGATACTACATGGGAGGTTCAGACCATGCCGCAATAGGACTTTTCTTCTAGACGACTTGCAACTTACACGCTTAAGGGCACGGGTAAGCTTCCGAGAGAATTGAAAGACCAATTACTCCACCGTAACTTTAATAAGTTACGTCAGTTGCGGCTAATACCGCAGCATATGCATACATATAGATCAGTCGACAGATGATCGACGTATCCACACGCTGATGACCCATCTCGGCAAAACCGGTAAGACGGGCAAACTAACTCGCAGAGCTTTTGTTGCTGATCAGGTTGGCCAGAAAATGATTAAAATTGATCCACACCTCGGAGAGTTGTGGCTATCAGTAAAGAAAAAGATGGACTTTTTATGGAGTTTGATAGGTATCAAGACCTTATCGAAAACATGAAGCGCCATGCTGAGGGCATCACGTTCGAGTTCGAACAGGCAAAAGAAGATCTGCTAAATCAGAATCCATATGCCGACGCGGCTCTATTTGATAAAGACCTTAAAGTCTCTCTAATTGACCTTGATGATGATTGGATAAACGCATTGGCAAATATCGATGCCGTGAAGCTGACTATTCCAGTCAAACGCACAACAATGCGAGGCGTTGAAAATGAGCGAATAGCAGATTATGCATCGTATTTAGTAATTGGTGGATTCTATAACCCCCCGATCTACTCAGAAAAAAGCAGCTTAACGTCGGACTTATCGAGACGATATTCTGTTCACAACACGCATCTCATAGAGCTAATCTAACGACACTTATTTTTAGATGTCGTTTTCTTTTGGGAGGATTAGTTGGCGAGCAGTATCGAATTAGCGGCGCTTGAACCGAAAATTTCTGAACTCGTTTTAGCTTCAATGAAGCAGGACGATGTTCCGGGGATTTCAGTCGGAATCGTTCGTGGAGACTCACTTGATGGGTACCTGTCGTTCGGTACTCAGACCATCGGTGAAGACAAGCCGCCGACCAAGCAGACGATCTCCAGAGTTGCGTCGATTACCAAAACTTTTACGGGTACGGCGATCTTGCAATTGCGAGATTTGGGTCAGCTAGAGCTCGACGATCCGTTGCTAGTTCACATGCCAGATTTCACGATTGCAAACGCATTGCGTGGGACACTGGAGGGTGTAACACTTCGACGGCTTATGACGCACTACTCAGGCTTGCGTACTGAACATCCGCTGACCGACTGGAATGCTCCTTCATTCCCAACCAGTGAAGAGCTTCTCGATAACCTCGCTGATATCGATGTGGTCATTCCTCAAGACAGCCAGTGGAAGTATTCGAACCTCGCGGTTGGTCTGCTTGGCCAAATCGTGGAACAGATCAGTGGCATGCCATACGAACGATATATTTACGAAGAAATTACCGGACCGCTTGGTCTCACGAATACTAGACTTGAACTAGATTCAGCTCAGTCTGAACTCAAAGCTACCGGTTACAGCCACCCTCTTCCAGGTTCAAACGATTTACGGGTGGCTCCGTACGCTTCGCTTCGTGGAATTTCGGCTGCTGGCCAGCTTCATTCCAATGTCGTAGATCTCGCTAAATGGATGTCGTTCCAGTTTTCATCAGGGCGCACCACTCACCCAAGTAAAGTTCTTTCAGCTTCCACCCTCGCCGAAATGCACCGACCTGTTTACATGTCGAACGATTGGACCAATGGTCAGGCGCTGTCATGGCGAATGAACCGGCGTGACGATCTTGTACTGCATTCTCACGGTGGTGGAATTCAGGGTTACGCCTCAAACATGGTGTTTAGCGTGATGGCGCAAACTGGAGTCGTGGTGTTGGCAAATATTTGGCCAGCACCAACACCGTATGCACTAGCTCAAGAAATTGCTGAACTAGTGATTCGTGAACTAGGACCACTTGCTGAATCGAACGAATCCAATCTGGTTACGGTTTCAGAAGAAGACTCAGACGCATTCATCGGTAGGTACTGGGCTGAACCCGGTGTATATGTTGATGTTGTTTACAACGAGAACGGATTTAGTCTGGGATCGCCACGTGACGGAGATTACACATTGCATGGTCCGGCCGGTCTAGCCAGTGATCCTTCGGTAAATGATGCCAATTCCTTCCGCACAGTAGGTGGGCGTGGCGCTGGTGAGCTGGCTGAATTTGTATCTAATGCAAGCAGAAAAGCTGAATCGTTCCGACTTGGCGGATTCCTTTACAAGCGGGTCGACTAAAGCGATCACGGAGAATTATTAAACATGGCTGGAGTATTCGAAATCGCTGACCGGTTTATCGATACCGTTGCGAAACATCACCCGCTATCGGCGACCCATATGGGAGTGAAAGGCTTCGATCATTTGATGGCCGATTACTCTCCCGAGGCATGTGAATCGTTTCATAGCGACGTACTCTCAGCGATGAAAAACATGGAAGCTGCCATTCCTGCCGACGAGCGTGAACGATTGTGTAAAGACACGTTCATTGACCAAGTCTCACTTTCAGTTGAGCAGTACGAATCACGAGAACATCTGCGGGACATGAACGTTCTCTTTTCGCCTGTGCAGAGCGTTCGCTCGATTTTCGACCTGATGCCTCAGGATTCAGTCGAAGCGTGGGAGAACATTGCCTCACGAATGGAGAAGATTGGCGATTCTCTTGCCGGTTATCGACAAACGCTCAATATCGGCAGGGTAGAAGGATTTGTGACTTCTGAGCGACAGGTAAAAGGAACTGCAGAACAGTGTGAAGCTTGGGCGGGTGGTGGCGACAGTTCACCGTTCTTCGACTCTTTAGTAAACGCACTTGCGGCTTCTGATATCAATGACGATTCGCTTAGTGCCAGAATCGAAGACGCTGCAGCGATGGCGACCGAAGCCTACGATCAGATGGGCGAATACCTGCGCTACACATATCTACCCGACGCTAGTTCAATCGATGGGGTGGGGCGAGATCGATACGCGCTTTCGGCTAAGGGATATCTTGGAGCAAACATCGATCCTAAGGAAACCTACGATTGGGGCTGGGAGCAGCTTGAGTGGGTACGGTCGGAAATGACCAAAACTGCGGAATTGATTAAGCCGGGAGCTTCGATTGATGAGGCTGTTGAACTTCTCGAAACCGATCCTGAGAAGATGATCAAAGGCGAAGATGAATTTCGTCAGTGGATGCAAAATCTTCAAGACAAAACTATCGAGGAAATGGACGGCGTCCACTTCGATATTTTCGATCCTGTGCGCAAAATCGAAGCGTTAATTTCACCTCCGGGTGGTGCGCTTGCGATGTACTACACTGGGCCGTCAGAAGACTTCTCCCGACCGGGTCGCACGTGGTATCCAACCGGTGGCAAAACAGAATTTCCTATCTGGCGTGAAGTATCCATTGCCTACCACGAAGGCGTGCCGGGGCATCATTTTCAAATAGCAACCAATGTGGCCATGACTGAGGATTTGTCGAGATTCCAGCGATTGCTTGCTGGCACTTCAGGGCATGCTGAAGGCTGGGCGTTGTACGCCGAACGGCTCATGGGTGAGCTTGGTTACTTGGAGAATCCCGATTACTACATGGGGATGCTTGAGGCACAGGCACTACGAAGCGTGCGAGTGATCGTCGATATTGGAATGCATCTTGGTTTGAAAATTCCGAAGTATTCAGAATTTCATCCCGGCGAAGTGTGGAACGGCGATCTAGCGCTCGAGTTCATGAAAGAACGAGTTCACTTCCCTGCAGATTTCATTGCGTCAGAGGTCGACAGGTATCTTGGAATACCGGGCCAAGCAATCAGTTATAAAGTCGGTGAGCGGGCGTGGTTAGAAGCTCGTGAATCGGCAAAGAAGTCGGCTGGCGCAGATTTTGATTTGAAGGAATGGCACAACAAAGCCTTGAAGCTTGGACCTATGGGCCTCGCTCAGATGAAACGAGAACTGACTTAGGTGATTGGGTTCGAATCTGCTGAAAGTTTCTGGGGGCAAGCAGCATCGAATAACTGAGACAGTGAATTCAGATCTTTGTGGTCTTTTATTCATGTGTCTCTCGACTCTAATGAATGAGGATAAATTTGCAACTACTGATCACTGATGCTGCTAAAGCGCATTTGAAGAGTCGAGATAGACCCGTAGCTCTCGATTACTTAGCCGGACTCGGCTGAGGCGGTCACGCCTCGGTGTCGGTCGACACCTACGCAAAGAAAGCCAATAAATCGGCATACCAATTGGTCAAAGAGAAGGGTGTCGAGATTCTCGTATCGAATAATCTCGCATCAAAAGCGGCTGCAATCTTAGTGGAGCAGAAGAAATTCCTATTCTTCAAATGGATAACGGTCAGGGCACAGCTCTACGATCACGCCAGCTGAAGTCACGGATAACAAGTCTGGCCGTGTGCCGGAAGTAAACAAACAAAAAAACTCCGGTCGGTATCGACAGCGGCTGGAGATTTTTTAGTTGATCCATTCGAACGTTCTTATTAGAACGATACGTAGAGTCCAGCGACTCCTAGGCTGAAGATGATGTGAACTACTAGTGCGCCCATTGCGGTAGGCGTACCGAGCTTGAAGGCGAAGAATCCGGCAGATTCGATGTCTCCATTTTTAATACCTCGGTGAATGGATGAACTGATCATTCCGAGTTGACGGTTCCGACGTACCCGTTGTCATGCTCACGAATGTCTACACGGCGCTGAATCTTGGCTCCAACATACTCAGCAGGAATTTCGCCGATCTGATCGAAACGCCGACGAGCAGCGTCGTAATCAAAAGTCAGAGTTCATCGTTTATAAGACGCCATGACATACGGACTAGTTGCCGCACAAAGAAATAGTGCCAATGGCATCTTAAACGTCGATGGCCATTAGTTCTTCGGAAAATATGACCTGACCGCTGAAAGCTTCCCGAATGTCGCCGATACCCTTTTCGAGCGGACCGTGAGAGGCAATGTGAGCACCCATGTGCACAAGAATAAGCTTCTTCACTCCAGCCTCTTCAGCCATACGCGCTGCACCCGTAGTGCCGCACTGGCCCGGAGATTCACCGTCGGCGTCCATGCATTCCTGGTCATCCCAGCACATGGAAATAAGTACGTCAGCACCTTTAGCCAGATCGATGATCGACTGACAAGGCTGTGTGTCGCCAGTGAATACCACCGACTTACCTGACTTCGTTTCGATTCGGTAAGCAAGGGAGTCGAGATACGGCTGAACGTGTTCAGCGTTCGCTGATGTAACTTCCCAGTTTTTCGCAGTGTGAACTGTTCCGACACCAACGTCACGTGACCATATCTTTGGCGCACGTCGTGGAAGCACTCCGCCACGGTTCACGTAGACCTTCTGAGAAAGTGGGTGAAGGATGCGCGCTTTCCAGTCGTGAGAGAAAATTCCGTTCTCGCCAATAATGCCTTCAGTAATTTTCTCGGTAAGAGTTGGACCGAATACCTTTAGCTGATTTTCCTTGCCGATCGATTGGTCGAATCGCGTCAGGAGGAAGCACGGGTAGTCGATATCGTGATCGAAGTGGTGGTGAGTGAAGAAAATATAGTCGATATCGGTCGGCCAGAGTCCGGACTGGACGAGCTTGGCGGTCGCTGCAGGACCACAGTCGAACATGATCTTTTCGCCCTCGATTTCGAGAACGTAAGCGGAGCCAAATCGGGTAGGAGTTGGGGTTGGTGTACCCGCTCCCAGAATGTAGAGCCTTGCCATTCGATATTGCCTCCGAGGTTCAGCAAATGATTCGATATTCGATCGATCACTGGATTTAAGATGATTTCTTGAGGGAAAGGATATTCCTGCCCCACTTTGCCTACTTCGCAAGTTGTGGACAGAAGTCACAAAATTTCGAGATACAAAATTCGTGAAAACTCGTGATAAATATACCTACAACGATTTAGCCGTTACCGGGTAGGATGCCGCCCGTTCGGTACATGCGTATATGCGTGTGTTACTTCAAACAACACGGTGTCCGCCGTGATTTTATGGAGGCGTTACGGTGCTTTATTTTAAATCTTGCTTACGTTGCAAAGACGGTACGGTGGAGCTTGGCTCCGACAATTTCGGGTCGTTCTTGAGTTGTCTTACATGCGGCTACACGATCAATTCTCGCTCTATTAGGGCGAACGGTTCGATCCAACAGCCAACCACGTTGGATGAAGATGTTGTGATGGCCCCTGAACTGAACCCTGTGGCAGTTCTCGGTGATACCGACGAAGCATCATCGGAATACGACGCTGATGTATTCGAAGAAAACTTGGATGAAATCGAAGCTGAAGTAGTAGAGCTAGAACAAGCCGCTATTTAGGCGTTAACACTTGGCGATATTCTGACTTGGTCCTTCTCGACAAAGAGAAGATTAAGTCGGATCGACTAAATTCGTCCCATGCGATGGATCTTCAGGTTCTCTGTAGTGGAATCGAACCACTCGACCACTTCGCGGTGCAAAGGAATTCCGTCCTTCTCACGAATTTCGGTTTCCTCGTGTTCAGGAAGCCCTGCGTAGTAAACGCGATCGTGGCCCGGTGCTGGAGGCGTATCGACCAGATACGTCAAGAAATCGTCCATTGAATCCTTGAATTCAACGACGTCACGGAATGCATCGATACTGAACGCCGCGACGAACTGTGCGCCGTTTCCAGGTGGGTTGCTGATACCGAACAGTCCAGCGGAAAGAATTCCCGAGAAAACCTGCCCGATAACCGCCATGCCATAGCCTTTGTGTGAACCCAGCTCGCGGGTCGAACCCCACGGTAGTAGACGAGTGGTATCTGGAACTTCTTGTTCATCCATGAGTGGAGTTCCGTCTTCGCCAGCAAGTAATCCGGGCAGCAGCGGAGCACCAGTGCGTCTGAGCAAATGGATCTTGTTTGCAGCTACCGATGAAGATGAAATGTCGAGAACGAACGGTGGCATATTGTTTGCGGGAACTGCCCATGCGTGCGGAACTGCTCCTACTCGTGGCTCGGCACCGTATGTCGGAACCATCACGGCTCCGCCGCCCGTAATCGCATAGCCAATCATGTCGTGCGGCATTGCTCGCATTGCGTGGTACGCCATCATCCCAGCGTGCGTGCTGTTATGAATCGTTACCGCTCCGATTCCGACTTTCTTGGCCTTTTCGATAGCGATATCCATCGCCCGTGGGCAAATGACCAAGCCGTGCCCTTTATCCGCTTCGATAGTGGCGACAGCCTTCGTTTCGTGAGTGATCTTCCAGTTGGGCGTTGGATTAATACGCTTTTCCTCGAACGCCTGAATATAAGTTCGCAGCATGTTCGAAACTCCATGAGTCTCACAACCCCTAATGTCGGCTGTAACCAAACCGTCGGCTGCCAATTCGGCGTCGTCATGAGGCATACCCATCGCCTCGAAAATATCGGTCGTGGTCTTGAAAAGATCCTCACGACGAATCATTATTTTGTCTTTTTCTGGAACATGAAAGTGTTCAAGCATTTTTGTTCAGTTTCCTATCGTTCCAGTGGGGATAGATTGAATTCGGCGGTAGCTTGATCGAACCAGTCGACCACTTCGTTGTGAAGAGGGATTCCACGTTTGTGACGATCGATCGATTCCTCATGTTCTGGAAGACCTGCGTAGTAGACGCGGTCATGATCCGGAGCGGGCGGAGTCTCCCGCAGGTACTTCATGAAATCGTCCATCGACGCTTTGAATCGTTGAACATCGGTGAACGCCTCGATTGAGTAGGCAGCGACGAAGTGCGACATGTGCCCACCGTCGTAAGCTCCAAACGCACCATCAGAAAGAATGCCTGCGAAAATTTGTGCGACTGCGCTCAATCCGTAGCCCTTGTGAGAACCAAGTTCTCGGGTTGCACCATTGGGAAGAACAATATTGTCAGGTGGGATTTCGCGTTCATCCATAATCGGCGTACCGTCGGGCATTGCCATGATCCCTGGTATAGTCATCGAATCCATTCTTCGGAGCAGTTCGATCTTATTGGCGGCGACAGATGATGAAGAAATATCGAGAACGAACGGAGGCTCTTTGCCGCCCGGTACTGCCCAAGCGTGTGGGTTAGGAGCCAGCCGAGGCTCGGCACCAAACGTCGGCGGCATACTCTGCCCACCAGCCGTAATTGCGTAGCCAATCATGTCGTGCGGCAGCGCCATCATGGCGTGATAGGCGATCATCCCGGCGTGCCGACCGTTGCCCATAGTTATTGCGCCAATACCAGTGTCACGAGCTTTATCGATTGCCAGTTTCATGACCTGTGGTATAACAGCGATGCCCAAGCCTCTGTCGCAATCGACGTTGGCAGTGGTGGGAGTTTCTCGTGTGATCGTCCAGTTAGGAGTTGGGTTGATGAAACCCTCTGCGACTCCAGAGATGTAGCGACGCATCATATTTGAAACGCCGTGAGTGTCTACGCCACGAGTGTCGGATAGGAGGAGCACATCGGTAGCTTGCCACGCATCCTGCTTGGAAAAACCGATCTTCAGAAAGAGTTCGTTGACCGTTTTACGTAGAGCGTCCGGCATGATACGGACTTCGTCTTCTTCAGCAACATGAAAATGTTCAAGCATGGTTCGGAGATTTCCTCGTTAGAGCAAATTGCGATGGAGACGCTGGTAGTCATTAAATTAGACTCTATGTTGTTGCACAGATTACGCCAGATTCGTCAGCGCGTAAATGAGAAGTATTTGCGTTGAGTTATATTTTGGAATCGCCTAAAACATTATTCTTTATCGATGTATAACTCATGTACGATTCAGCTTGAATTTGGTTACTAGATGCTGAGCAACGGAGCGAATATTGCAAGATGTAACGATAGCGTCGATTCAGATGACCTCGGTAGTGGACGATATCGAGGTCAATTTTGCGTCGATTGATCGACTACTTGGTGACGCCGTTCAGAAGAGTGCAGATATCGCTTGCTTCCCTGAAGTATCAGTGGCGCTTGCTGATAAGGGTGCAGAACTAATCTTCATGCCGGACGCAGCAGATGGAACAAAACCTGCCCCCTACAATCAGGCAGGCTGGGAGCGATACGTTCCGGCTAGTAAGTACGACAGCACTGTTTTTACGGCCATTTGTAATCAACTTGGGGACAACGAAGCGGGTCATATTTTTGAAGGCGTGACACTCGTTTTATATCCAGTCGATAAGGCAATCGAACGATCGAACACTGAAACGATTGAAGATGTAGTTATTGCACAGCTTGAAACGATGAGATTCGAAGAAGCACGACACGTTACAGAAACGTTCTTAAGGCATATCCGACCACACGAAATCTATGAAACTTGGGGAGGCAAATAGTGCCTGTTCAGGTCACTCCACAAGCGATAGCGAAAAAACTTCACAGCCTGCCGGGGCGTGGTTGCATCGTCGTAACAGGTTCGGGGATGCAGGCGATCAGCGATTTGTTTTCAGAACCGGGAGCATCCAGAACAATTCTGGATGCTCAAGTGCCGTATTCCCGCAAAGCCCTGCACGAATTCGTCGGTGAATCAACCGACCAGCATGTCTCTGTTGCTGAAGCTCAACTGATGGCTCAATCCGCACTAAAACGAGCAGAATACCTCTCAGAAGGTGATGAGGGCGACCGGCCGCTGTTCGGAGTGGGATGTACTGCTGCGGTGGCAACAGATAGAGTTCGACGTGGAGAAGATCGTGCTCACATCGCTTGGGTAACTAAGACTCGGTCAGGTGGGGCTTCGATTTGGTTCGACAAGCAAGCTAGATCACGTGCAGATGAGGATGCGGTCGTTTCAGCTATCGTGCTGAATTCGATCGCCGAGGCTTTAGAAATAGAAGAGCGGCTGGAATTGGACGTTCTTGAAACGGAACGATTTGATGAAATCGATTGATAGGCTCTACGCAGAAGAAATAGGAGCGCTAGTAATCACTCCAAACGGTGAGGTGAGCGAATCTCTCCCAGATCATCCACTTGTGCTGGCGGGTTCTTTCAATCCGTTGCACGATGGTCATCGGGGGATGCTAAACGCTGCCGCTAAAGTATTTGACCGACCTGTTTTCTACGAAATGTCGATAGTTAACGTCGATAAGCCGATGCTCCCTCGGCCCGAGCTAGAAAAAAGATCAGCCAAGATATCTGCGGAAGGTAGCTCGCTGATAGTCACGCGTGCTCCTCGGTTTACCGAGAAATCATCACTTCTCCCGAGATCAACATTCGTTATAGGATTCGATACTTACATCCGATTAATGGACAAACGTTATTACCCTGATCATGTTGCTGGCACGCACTCATCGGTCGAAAATTCGCTGGATCTTATTCAGGAAAACGACTGCCAATTTGTGGTGGCTGGTCGAGTGGATGATGACGATCAATTCCGCGGGCTGCATGATATTGAGTTCGAAGTACCCTCACGATTCCGAAGCATGTTCACAGAACTAACTGAATCGGAATTCCGATCCGATCTTTCCTCTACAGAAATCCGAAAAACTCTCAGTAGTTTGTGAAACACTCATCTGGCATCTTTTTTCTATTGGCGCGCATCTAACGCTTGAGATCAGGCGTGACACTCAAATTTTCAAGGACATCGAACACTTATGACCGACAGCGATCCAAAGAACTCACGATTAGCTAATGCAGCGATCGAACCAATGTTTACCGAACGTTGGTCATCGAGATCATTTCAACAAAATTCTATTTCCGAGGATCAGATAGCGTCATTGTTCGAAGCCGCTCGCTGGGCACCGTCGGGGAGCAACCGACAGCCGTGGGCGTTTGTATATGCAACCGTTGGCCCAGATCGAGACCGTTTCAATGCAGTGCTAAACGAGAACAATTCGTATTGGGGACCCAAGGCTTCGATGATCGTTCTCGTATTTGCACGAATCGTCGATGCTGAAGGTAAGACGATTCGTACTGCACAGTTCGACACCGGAGCCGCTTGGATGTCGCTTGCACTGCAGGCGCACGCCATGGGGCTGAACACCCGAGCTATGGGTGGAATTGACCTCGATGCAGCCTATGACGCCGCTAGTGTTTCACGAGATGAGTTCCAGACCATCTGTGCCATCGCCGTAGGTACACGTGGTAGCGACAGCAACATTCCTGAGCGCATGGCCAAGCAAAATCTTGCCAACGACCGTAAAGCCGTCGGCGAAATTGCATTCAAAGGTATTTACACCGGTTAGCGCTGGTTTCAGCGATGACTAAGGCAGGCGAGTTTCTGGGTGTTCCCGGATGTACTCAGCCTGCCGCGTGCCAAATCGTTCCTGTAGCTGAATGCTGAGCCCACCGTCTATCGTCAACGTATGACCAGTGATGAACGACGCGTCCTCCGAGCACAGGAACGCAATGCCGTTCGCAATGTCGTCAGGTAGGCCAGTTCGTCGGAGTGGATACTGATCGGCGAAGAACGCGTGCCCGGTAGGGTTTTCTCCCCACATCTTTGCCAAGCCTTCACCAACGATGTGACCGGGTGCGATTGCGTTAACCCTTATTCCATCTGGCCCGAAGTCAGTAGCCATCTGTCTTGTCATCCCAACTACACCAGCCTTCGCTGCTTCATAGACGAGCATTCCGGGCTCTTGGAGCAAACTGTGTACTGAGGCGAGGTTGATGATGCTGCCGCCGCCGGTTGATCTCATGTGCGGGATGGCGTGCTTCGGCCCAAGAAATAATGCTTTTAGCAGAACGTCGATTCCGTAATCCCAGCTGTCTTCTTTGACAGTAAGAGCAGTGCCGTGAATTTGAGATTCGCCAGCCATAACTCCGAATGCGTTTTGAACCAAAATATCCAGTCGACCGTATAGGTCGACCGCTTCGTTAATCATTCGGGCGATATCTTCGCTTTGTGACACGTCGACGTGACTGGATGCGGCGGTGCCTCCAGCTTGCTTGATGCGTTCGACGTTTGCTGCCGCTGCTGCGTCATCAATGTCGGCAATGAAGACTTTCGCTCCACCAGCCGCCAATTTGCGAGCGGTTGCCCCGCCTATACCCAACGCACCACCGGTGATAACTGCTACCTGACCTTCGAACCTGCTCATGTTGCCTCTTTGCTGCTTTTCGTTAAGTGGTCGCTAAAGGAGTAGCGAACGTTATGGCGAAATAGTATCGGAATTCAACGCACTAAATGAACTTGCTACGGACGTCAATTGCCAACGGTGTGCCATTCGAAATTCTTAACGAGTACGAAGTTGTACTCGTCAGTCATTACATTGATCATCTGAATTTTGCGGGAGTGATTGGCTACTCGTTCGACGAGTGCTGGCGTGACTATCGAAGAGTGTAAGGCGCTACGCTCGGCAACTACGCGATTGGTTGCTACGAAACGTCTTATGAAGGGGATTCAGCACATGCCGTGATCAAAACTCTCACGCTGGAAGATCGGTTGAACTCAGTGAATTCCTACCGTAGGTCTTAGCGCAGCCGACGTAGCTACTACTTGCTCTTCGATGGCTGACTGAACAGAGCGAAACTCGCCGAGTAGCCATGCAGGAACGTCTGGTCACCGATGGGACCTATTTCGCCATTTGAAAAGAATCCAGCGATCGGGATGTCAGCCACCATGTCAGTGAACATCGTCGTGTCGTGATCCGGGGATCCGTAAAGATATTGACCACGTCCGAGGCAGCTAAACAACAAGGCAGAAGCGGGTACTTCACCTTCAAGGTTGTCGATGTACTCTTCAAGCATCATGCGTAGGTCTTCGTCAGCTGCTTGAGCATCTCGAACGAAGAATTGAACGACTTGTCCCTCTTGAACAAGTTCGCCTACGGCAAGCGTGCCGTCATCTTCATCCGCTCCGAGAACGTTCCTAATCAGGAACTCCCCTTCGCTTCGATCTTGGGCAAGACGATCCATGATGATCCCGATCTGAAGAGATCGACGTATGAGCCGTTTTTCACGAGTTTCAGCAGCCTCAAACAGATCGCTAAGAACCTCTAGAGGAGTCTGGTCGCCAAGCTTGGAAATAACGTTGACTTCAGATTTGGTAACTACTAGAGGCTCGCCAATAGGACGACAGCCTTGAGCAACTACGGTTTCGACAGCAAGATCACCGGTGAAGGCGACACCTACAGCTCCAGAGCGAATCGATTTATCGTTCATGAACAGAGCGTTAGTTCCCGGTTGTCCGCCACCGCTTGCGAGGCCTCCGATTTTTACCGCTGACGGGTAAGAAAAATCTAAGCCCGCAAGAAGATGATCGCTACGCAAAGTAAAAGGGTCAGGCAAGAGCATGATTGCCGGACAGTCTTCTGGTCGAATGCCAAGCAGTTCTTGCCATGCATCAGGTCCAGCGTCAGGACTGGGAAGCTCGTCTTGATTCAAGTGAAACGGAGTGAGATCTACACCTGGAAGTATTGCCGCTGAAATGGCAATTCCAGGTCGACGTTCTACTTCTTGTCCGCCGCCAATTACTCCCGCAGCAGAACACCCAATAAGCACCTTAGCACCAAGTGATTGTTCGAAGACTTCAGGCGCGTTGTAATACGATGGCGCGTGGTGTGATGAAATAAAAACCACTGCCAGATCAGGATGTTGTCCATCCAGATTGGCTAGGATTTGCTCTGATGCTTGGGTGACCGCCTCTGTAAATGAAGGCGAATCAGATACGGCAGAACTCCACTGCAAGTTTTGCTTCTCCTGTCCCGCATCAAGCTAAATGCCCGCGGGAAGTATCCATCTCTGCGTCGGCTACGTTCATTAGCGCCGACGCAGAGATAGATATCTCTACAGGGTCGGCAGAACGGCAGCAGCCGCAGCGACAGTATTGTCTATGTCTTCGTCGGTGTGTGCTGAAGAAAGGTGTATTCGACCATTTGAAGAGAGTCGAATACCGTGCTTAAGCATCTCTTTGGCAAACCGTGTGTACTTGCTTTCATCGCAGTTACGAGCATGGTCTCGCCAATTGGTTATTTCTTGTTTCGTAGTGAACGATATAGCGAATACCGATCCAACGCCTTGTACATGTAAGTCGGACTCTAGCGATTTTGCAACATCGCTAAGACCTTCCATTAAGCGTAGCCCTTTGCCATTTAAATCGTCGTAGAAGGAATCACCCTGATCATTGATGTACTTCAATGAAGCGTAGGTGGCGGCTATCGACATTACGTTCGAATTGAAGCTACCACCATGGTAAACTGTGCCGTCTCCAATGAGGTCCATAATCTCTCGTCGTCCTAGGATCATGGCAATGGGGAATCCGCCAGCCATCGACTTTGCGTAAGTAGCGAGGTCGGGGATAACCCCGAGATACTCTTGCGCTCCGCCTCGGGCTACTCGGAAGCCAGTTATGACTTCATCGAAAGCCAGTAGACTGCCGTATTCCTTGCAAAGACGCTGTAGGCCTTCGAGGAACTCTGCGCCAGGCACAATGCAGTTGGTGTTAGCAAGGATCGGCTCCATGATGACCCCAGCGATTTCGTGGCCGTGCTTTTTGAAGATGATTTCAAGCTTCTCAAGGTCATTCCACTGAGAGATGACAAGACTGTCGCCGGTTGCCGGATCCATACCTTCAGATTCGCCAACAGCAATAGGAGCGTTTTCAGGTCCTGCTTTGTCCAGCGGTGGGTGAACGCTCCAGTTAACAGAGTCCATCCAGCCGTGGTAATGGCCTTCAAATTTTAAGATCTTTGGTCGGCCTGTGTAACCCCGCATGGTGCGGAAGAGAAGTTGGTCGATCTCGGTTCCAGACGATGCAAAACGCACGGTAGCGTCTTTCATCGGAACCATGTCTAGCACCATCTCAGCTACTTCAAGCTCACGCTCGAACTGAGCTGAAAATACGTAACCCTTCTCCATATCTTCATTTACCTGTTTGTTAATGAAGTCTGGAGAGTGACCGAAGAGGTTTGGCCCCATGCCCTGGATGTAGTCGATGTACTCATTGCCATCAACGTCCCACATTTTTGAGCCCTTGGCGTGAGTGAAAAACAGCGGCGTATCGGCCGGCTCATTCACTCTGATTTGGCTTGAAACGCCACCCGCAACAAGTTCTTTAGCCTTATTGAAAAGACTTACAGAACGATCGTGATTCATCGAAGTTTTACCTTTGAAAATTTCCTTACTCGAACCGAGTGTGAAAATTATATTCCTACACACAAAGTATCGTCAGTGCAGACGACGGTGATTTATCGAGTGAAAGCGTTGTTGGAAGGTGTCCTGTTTGCCTGCGGCCAGAGTGAACCATCGTCTATATCAGTGACTGCTTTATTTAGCTGAGTATCTGCCTTTGATACGCGAATTAATTGAGGCTACTCCGGTCCGTCGTCACCAGTAGTGTTCGGTGGGTTAGCGACAAATCGCCGAATCGCTTTGCCAAGTTCATCCATGTTGGTCACATCGGCGTGCGGGGCCTCATTCCATGAACGAGGCTGCTGGCTTGAGTGTCGGCCTGAGACAAACCGTATTGCCGCCATGCCAAGCATTCGGGATGGCACGATATCGTTGTCGATCCGATCACCAACCATGATGGCTTCCATTGGCTCAATTCCAAGCCCTCTGCAAGAACTGAGAAGAAGACGCGGGTCGGGCTTACGTAGCTTGATAGAGCCGGAAACTTCCTTGTAGGAGAAGTACTTAAGAATGCCGTATCGCTCCATGTTTTTCAGTGATTCAGTCGGCTGATTCGCCGCAAGTCCTAGTAGTAAGCCTTGCTCAACCAACCCTGCCAGAAGATCTGAGCTTCCTTCACGAAGCTCGAAGTCTCCACGTAGCTCGTTGCGCTGCGGCACAGTTTCCATCAATTCAGATTCAACCTGAGCGATGAGATTGAGATCGCCCTTGGCGATCTTCCACATGATCGAGTGGTACGTCTTTGCGGCGAAAACATCGACTGCCCATTGATTTATCCCAGCGTACTCATCATCAGAAATCGAAATTCCATTCGCTCGGAACGACAAGAGGATCTGCTTATCGATCTCGCGATCCATGATTGTTTCGGTATCGAGAGGTCCACCAACGTCGAACAGAACGGCTTTGATCTGATGAGTCAATTGGAACCTAAACCAAGTACTTTTTGTCGACTTTGGCAATGTATGTGTAGGTGGGGTTAACGAATTGAGTAACTCGTGCTTCAAGGCACTGAGAAAGGAAGATGTACGCCTCGCCCTGCGACATGCCGTAGGAAGCCTCCAACCACAAAATCATCTCGGATAGAGCGATTCGGAATGCATCCTCAGCAGGCTTTTCGCAAGCTGTGGTCATGATGTATTGTTCGTTCTCAATCCGAGGCCAGGTCATCTCTTCAGGTGTGTTACTCAGCGAAACCTTCAAAGTCACTTTGCCACCGGTTTCGATTCCGCCACCACCACAAATTTCTCCATCGCCTTGTCGGGCATGCATATCACCGACATGTAATAGAGCGCCCTCGTGGTGAATTGGGATGCTGAGCTTTGCCCCGTTTGTCACTTCCTGAATGTCGAAGTTACCACCCCATTCGCCAGCCCATGCATTGCTGCGTGCTTCTCGTGCGGGAGCAACGCCAATCACGCCCATCATTGGCTCAACAGGGAATCTGACCTTTTCGTTCCAGATAATCTCATCGTTCTCGATTCGGCAGATACGGAACTGCTCTCCAATATTTGAAGATCCGAGGTATCCAGGCATTGCACCTGTTGATCCTCGGTATCGAGTCCAGCCCACTGGATGAACATTGATTTTACCAACTTCGACAGTAAGCAGATCACCAGGTTTTGCACCTTCAACGTAGATGCAGCCAGATGAGGCATTGCCTCGATCGTTTGGCTGATCGTCGGATCGATACTGGTTGTACAGATCACGGATATCATCGGGAACCCGATCGGCGTCGGGACCACGATTCATCTGTGTTTCGACTTCAAACCACTCGTTTGGCTTCACGGTAAGTGTCACCGGATTACTAGCCGAGTGTTCGTAGTAGAGAGTTTCAGTGGTGGCTTTCAGCATTGAGTCTTCACCGTGGTGTGATTCAGAAGTTATTTTTCGTTGAACGGAAGTGTAATCCCGGAAATCCACCATGCAACCAATTGGACTTAGGAAACGACGTAATTTGAACAAAAAAAGTCATGAGGAAAAATCCTAGAGTCTTTGAAGACCTTAAGTAAAGGCGTAAATTCAACATAAGTTTGAGTAGCTACACGAAAAGACTGAGCATCGAGACCGCCTGAGAAAGCACTGACACGTGCTGTCTTAGTGAGTATTCGCTGTGTTTAGAGTTCGTGTTCGGCAGATGCACGAGCGACTTCGATGTACGTGAGTATCCTCCGACGTCTGACGTTGCATTCGGCTAGCCATCTCATCGGCATAGGCTCGCCTACGAGTCATAAGAGCCTCTGCCCCGGCGCTGTGTTTTAGGGCTGTAACTCGCTCATCCCGAGAAAATTATAGGCACAGCAGAGCCTGTCGCCATGATTCTTCTCATCTGTGACTAGGGACATTGGTTACACTCCGGCATATTAGCGCCACTATTGAAATCTTTATATGCGCTTTTCGTTATATTCACACCTGACACTTAGTACCGTAGCCTTGCTCCCATCTCCAAACCATGTTTCTAACAACGGGTGTCGCTGCGTATGAGCACGTAAAATGAACAGACACGCACAATATGCCTCGTCGCAATTATTAAATTACCTAGCTCTTAAACATGAATCAGAACTTCGAATCACTTGCCGGAACTCTCACGGTAATTGGGAACCAAATAACCCATCTTGAAGTGACCACTTCGACGATGGATGTTGCGTGGCAGCAGGCCAATGAGGGAGCGCTTGATGGCGCAATTGTTATCGCTGATTCGCAATCGGCAGGCCGTGGTAGACATGATCGGTCGTGGATATCAAGAGGAGGGCAAGATATTTTGTGCTCGGTCATACTGCGCCCACGAGTAGCTCTTGCAGGAGAACTACTAATGCTTGCTGCACTCGCCGTCACCGACGTTACTGAAGCGCTTGGCGTCGATGCTGGGATCAAATGGCCCAACGATGTGCAGGTCAAAGGCAAGAAGTTAGCTGGCGTTATTGCAGAATCAAAAACGGGTCCTGATCCAGATGTTGAATTCGACGTTGAGGATCAGGCAAGGTTGGGCGCAAATGTTGACCGAATAACGGTAGTGATTGGTATCGGCATAAACGTTAATTTCGACCCGAAGACAGAGCTAGATGCCGCACCGGAATCGACGAGTCTTGTGAAAGAGTTTGGTGGTGATGTCAATCGCCAAGATGTGTTCGAAAAGCTAATGCAGGCTTTGGACGTACGATATTCCTCTATTATCGCTGGTGGCACGGTGATGCCTGTGTGGCGTAATCGGCTGACCACATTAGGTCGAGAAGTTAGTATCGCCAGTGGCAAGCCAGGCGATTCTATCGAACTGCGCGGACTGGCTCATGAAGTCGATTCGATAGGGCGTCTGATCGTTCGAGATGAGAACGGTCGAGACTGGCCGGTAGCAGCTGGCGAAGTCACTGTTAGAAGTATCCAGTAGCTAAATGCCACCAACAACCACGCTAATCACTGTTCGACTTCAACCAAGAGCGTCTCGCGACGAAGTGCTTGGTTGGAATGAAGAAGGCGTAAGGGTGCGTGTGAAGGCTCCACCGGCCGATGGGGCAGCCAACGTCGCTCTTATTCAGCTATTAGCTAAAACGATCGGCGTGTCAAAGGCCAAAATTACGTTAGTTGCAGGCGCGAAAGTAAGAAACAAGATCACTGAAATTCAGTGTCTAACGAACAGAGATCTGAAGAAACGCCTTAGAACTTATTAGGCAGGTTGGAGTCTGTTCGATACTACCATCAGCACAAGTATTACGATCATCGGGCTGATATCGATCATGCCTATTCTAGGAATGATTCGAGATGCTGGAACCATTACAGGGTCGGTTAGTTGGTACAGCAGTTGGACTATCGGGCTACGTCGAGCGTTAGGGAACCAAGACGATAGTGATCGTGCCACGATCAGGTAGATGAATATCTCTAACAGCCGGCCTATGTATTCGAGTATGCCGTCGCTCATTTTCCGCCTGCCAGTTCTTCACCACGTTTGTAAGCTGAACGAACTGCATCAGCGATAGTTGCTCTAAAGCCACCCTCTTCAAGTGCAGCCAAACCTGCTGCAGTAGTGCCCGCTGGTGATGTCACCATGTTCCGAAGTTCGGCAGGGTGCTTGCCTGATTCACGCTGAAGCGCTGCACTACCAAGTATGGTCTGCGAAGCAAGGTGGCGCGCCACGTGCACAGGTAAACCAAGCTCGACTCCAGCGTCAGCTAATGCTTCGATCATTACAAATACGTAAGCAGGACCGCTACCACTTAGTGCAGTTGCGATATCGATATTCTTCTCTTCGCTGAACTTCAGCTCATCACCAATTGCTTTGAGCATATTGCCAACAAAATCAAGAGTCGTCTGGTCGACTCCATCTGATGCGTACCAGGCTGAAATTCCCTTGCGAATTTGAGCTGGGGTGTTCGGCATTACTCGAATTAGCTTAGTGTGACCGAGCTTCAACCCGATCGAATGCATCTTCACACCTGCCATGATCGACAGTACCGTCTGATCAGAATTGAGGACACCCTTCAACTCTTCGGCCACGGAATCAAGTTGCTGAGGTTTAACAGCAAGAATGATGATGTCGGCACCGATCACAGCTTCCTTATTACTGTCGGTTGCTTCTACGCAGAGATCGTTCTGCAACGATTCGCGCAGTGCAGTAAAAGGCTCGCCAACAATAATGCTGGCATCGAGGTCCGTATCTTTAACTCCGGCGATAATGGCCTGTGCCATAATTCCGCCACCAATGAATGCAATTCGCATATTCGAAAACCGTGTGATTTGATTTGGGCCCGTAACTTGATTGATACAAGCGCGCTGATGATCTACTAACGATCCGATTATACTGACGATTCACGCCAGACTTCTCGGAGAACTAGTGCTTAGTTTGAGTATCTAGTCGTGACCTCTTTAAGTAGATAGTCCTTTTCGGGAAGCCAAAGATGCACCTAACTTGAACGCTTCGATCATGCTTATTTCGCTGGCAATGCCAGTTCCGGCGATGTCGAAAGCGGTGCCGTGATCGACCGAAGTTCGAAGGAACGGAAGCCCTAAGTTCACCGTTATCGATTCCTCGACGCCGTAAACCTTGATAGGGATGTGACCCTGGTCGTGATACATCACAACCACAACATCGAATTTTCCTGCTGAAGCACCGTTGAATACGGTATCGGCAGGATGAGGACCGCTCGCATCGATTCCTTCAGCAATTGCTTGAGCGACGGCTGGAGCAATTTCGTCGGCCTCTTCGCTACCGATAAGTCCGTTGTCGGATGCGTGTGGATTCAATGCTGCAATAGCTATACGTGGATTTTTAAATCCCCATTCCTTGAACATCTTGTCTGTTAATCGAGTCGCAGTCATGATGTTCTCCATAGTCACGTACTTCACAGCTTCACCGAGAGACATGTGCGTCGAAAGGTGCATGCAACGCATCGCCCCGCTCACGAGCATCGTGGCTACGTAGCTGGAACCCGAAAGACGCCTGAACACTTCCATGTGTCCTGTGTCTTTACTTCCGCCCATGTTCCATGACTCTTTATTAACAGGAGCGGTGACCATGCCCTCAACTAATCCATCCATGCACATCTTTGCTGCCTCTTCCACCCACATGTGGCTTGCAGCTCCGGAACCGGCGTCGTGCTTGCCTACAGGAAACTCGGTGCCTTCCCAATCAGCAGGAGAAATAACTTCGATCGTGCCCGATTCGCACTTGGCTTCAGCAGGGGAGTCGACGCCGACTATTGAGTCGGATGATCCGATTGCGTTGATTGCCTTCTGCATCACGTTCACTGTTCCCACAAGAACTGGGCGCATAATTTCGTACATCGACCGATCCTGAAGCGCTTTTGCTACTACTTCGGGTCCGATCCCAGAAGGGTCGCCAATGGTTACTGCAAGAAGAGGTTTGTCTGTCATGTGGAGGTGATTTTCGAAATGAGTATTTAGGAGGGTAGAAGGCACTTAGGTTACCTGCTCAACTGTCGTTACGAGGAGTAAGGACATGGCAATAACCGTTAGCTGTAACTGTTTGATTATCCATATAACGTCTGTGGGAACGAGCGTAATTTGCTCAAGATTATCGATTGCTGAGGATACTCGCTTATTGCCACTTCCTTTTTCCTAGTAATGACAATTATGGGCGAATGTTCGTCAGCTTTGGCAAGTAAACCGACAAGGACGCCGAACAAAAAATAGCCGACCAGATTTCTCTGGTCGGCTATTTTTGATTTACTACTTATCTAATTAGCATTTGCTGTAGCCGCATGAGAAGCACTTCAAGCAGCCTTCAACGTGAGCCACAGTCGATGAGCACTCAGGGCAGAGTTCGCCCGTCATAGCTCCCACCGGAACTGTAACCTTCTGCTCTTGTCCCATCACTGGAACAGCCTGTGCAGTAGGCATTCCTAATTCCCTAGGGGATGGTCGATTGAACATTCCAGCCTGACTCGATTCAGCATCACTGAGTTCGTCCTGTTCAGGCAACTGTGTTGCTTCTGCATTGATGCGGTCGAGTACGGAAGCGATAGCGTCTGGTACCGAACGAATCATTTCGCCTTCGTCCCAAGCAGGGACGTCGGTGATACCTCGAAGCTGCTCCGCAACGTCAACAGGATCTATACCTGAACGTAATGAAAGTGAAGCCATTCGAGAAACAGCCTCGGCCATCGCAGCATCGTTACCACCGGCCTTACCGTGAGTAGCGAACACTTCGAATGGGCGACCATCACTTGCCATGTTGACCGTAACGAAGAGGTTTCCTCGTCCGGTTCGTACACGACGTGTGATTCCGTTGAGCGTTGAAGGGCGTTCGGCAGGAGTGATGTACTGCGGAATTACAATGGTGTTCTCGTCTTCAGCATCGTCCGTCTGAGCGTTATCGGTTGTACCGGTTGTCAGAACTTCCTTCTCACGTGAACCTGCTCGATACACAGTGATTCCCTTGCAGTGGGTTTCCCAAGCAAGCAAGTAGGCGTCTTCAACATCGTCAACAGTTGCTTCGTTCGGGAAGTTGATTGTCTTTGAGATACCAGCGTCGGTGCTTTCTTGGAAAGCAGCCTGCATAAGTACGTGGTCACGAGGTGAAATGTCAGAAGCAACGTGGAACAAGCGCTTGATGTCTTCAGGTACATCGTCTCTGGTCTGAAGCGATCCACCATCAGAAAGGTGGGACAAGAGCTCTTCACTGTAGAAGCCACGTTCCTTCGAAATTCGTTCGAAGTTCTTGTCGACGTAGAACAGAGTCTTGCCTTCAAGAATGTTCTGCTTACGGAATGCCAGTGCAAATATTGGCTCGATACCGCTAGATGCACCAGCGATCATTGAAATTGTTCCAGTAGGTGCAACCGTTAATCGGCAGGCGTTACGGTAAGGCTTATCGCCGCGCTTGGCTGCTTCAGAATCGTGCCAAGCAGGGAACGCTCCGCGTTCTTCAGCCATTGCAATCGATTCTTGATCTGCGTGGTCTCGGATGAAAGCCATCAGCTTGCGACCGAGTTCAACAGCTTCTTCCGTGTCGTAAGGAATACCAAGTTGAACAAGCATGTCGGCGAATCCCATTAGGCCAAGACCGAGCTTACGAGTCGACTGCGTCATCGTTTCGATGGCTTCGACAGCATACTTGTTTGCGTCGATAACGTTATCGAGCATACGAGTTGCTGAGCGAACAGTTTCACCAAGTCGATCCCAGTTGAGATCCATCATACCTGCTTCGTTGGATTCTAAGAATTTTGCTACGTCTATTGAACCGAGGTTGCAAGATTCGTTTGGAAGCAGAGGCTGTTCACCACAAGGGTTTGTAGCTGTGATTCGACCGAGGTGAATAACCGGGCTGTTTCGGTTGACTTCATCGAGAAAGATCATTCCTGGCTCACCGTTTCTCCACGCACCGTAGACGATCTTGCTGAAGACCTCACGAGCGTTAAGACGGTCGACATCGACCATTCCACTATCTAGGTCTGACGGGTCACGTAACGCACGCAATGCGAACGTTGTATCGTCTTTCACAGCTTGCATGAACTCATCTGACGCACCGACAGAGATGTTAAAGTTGTGTATTTGGCCTTCGACCTGCTTGCAGTCGATGAATTCAAGAATATCGGGGTGATGCACGTCCATCACAGCCATGTTTGCGCCGTCACGTTTGCCGCCCTGAGTTACCAGTGTGGAAACCGACGAAAGGTGACGCAGCACCTGGATAGGTCCGCATGCCTTGCCGTGAGTGGTAGCAATGCCTGTACCAGTAGGGCGGAGTTCTGAGAGAGCAAATCCGGTTCCACCACCGAACTTCTGAACCATAGCGGCGTCGTGAGCAGCGGCCATGATGCCTTCCATGCTGTCTGTAAGAGGAAGTACGAAACAAGCTGAAAGAGTGCCTGCGCCTGTGCCTGCGTTCATCATCGTTGGTGAGTTTGGAAGGTACTCAAGACTCGCCATCATCTGGAAGAAGTTTTCTTCGATAACAGCTACTTCATCTGGAGTCTTCTCGTACTTGAACTCCGGAGCAGCAAGAGATTTGGCAACTCGACGGAACATGCCTTCAGGAGATTCAATTAGATCCCCCGCATCATTTTTTTGCAAATAACGTTTATCAAGAACCACACGGGCATTATCTGAAATCACTGCTGGTGTGAATTCTTCTGTTGTAGTAGTGCCGCTTGTGCTCATGTGTGTGTCCTGAGTAGTAGTCATTTATCTTCTTTTCGTGCGTTTCAGTGCGGGTGCTTTATGTTGTTGTCAGCTTTGGCAGTTCTGCTGTAACTACCGCCGACGAACCCCGGGTTTATCGGCCTCTTTGAGCCAGCCGGGGGACATCATCATCTATTAACCGTAATTGGCTTTTGGATCCGTTATCGTCATCACTCGGATCTGTAAGCGCCTTCACTTCTTTGGTGAAGGAATCGACATCTTGAAAATCTCTGTAGACCGAAGCAAACCTTATGTATGCCACCCGATCAAGAAGTTTCAGCCTTTCAATGCACATTTCTCCGAGCACCCTCGCTTCAATTTCTGCCTTAGCGAGTTTGTGCAGCTCGTTTTCTATATCGACAACCATCTTAGAAATGGCGCCAATCTCCAAGGGCCTCTTGGCACAAGCCGTCTGTAACGATCGTTCCAGCTTGTCCGTAGAAAATGCTTCTCGACGCCCATCCCGTTTGGCGATCATCAACTGCATCGAATGCACTTTCTCGTAGGTGGTGAAACGAAGTTCACACCTTATGCATTCACGCCTGCGGCGCACGCCGTCAGGAGCTTCACGCGAATCAATTACGCGTGATTCATTGTTTCCACAAAAGGGACAATGCATTGCCTGAAACGTACCTTAGTTACTTGATCCGTTAGAGCCACGAGGAAAGCATTCCGTTTCGGGGTGAATTTCTCAATTCAGAGCCGATTTACGGAGCAGTGTGCAAAACAAAATGTTGAACACGCTACCTTGTGGCTGCGGACACAGCCAAACCCCACATTTAGTGGTGTACAACGGAGACTACCACTAGCCATAGAGGGTGTGTCAATCCTCGGTGTCAGCTGGTTTGACTGTATTCTTCTCGGATTACTGCTTGAGTAACTGGTAAATCTACATTGATTTCGTAGTGCTGAAAACTTACTAAAATACTGTACTAATTCGACGCATACGATGGGTGATAGTTCAAGAGATCTGTTTCCCTAAAAGCTGGGAATTGATTTGATATCGCCTGTCGACAGTGAAATTTGTACGTAAAGTTTTATGTTTATTAATTAGTGGCAGTATCAACTTTAGTTTTGCCGACGAATAATCAAGCTTCGCGACTGGCTAAATAAATTAAGATAGGGTATGACGCAATGAAAAACGCTTGGGCAGTAAGAATTGCCACCGACGAAGTACTAGAAACGTCGGTTCAGCTCGGTGTGAAGAACATCATCTTCTACGGTGGGCCTGGATCCCCATTTCGGCCAGCTAGCGACAAGCCTCTCGAAAAAGCGAGAAATAGCTACGATGACTACGTAGCTATTCGCGAACGAGTCGAATCGTATGGTTTGACGATTACAGGATGCGAGAACGGGTTCATTTCTGATCCTAAGTTTTTCGACATTGCATTCGGTGGTCCGAAGCGAGATCAACTAATAGAACTTCTCGCAGCTGAGATTACCGATATGGGGCGAGCAGGTATTCCGATCCTTGCTTACAACTGGATGCCCAATTCTGTTTGGCGTTCAGCTGGAACTCAAATTCGTGGTGGAACCAATGTGACCGCTTGGGATAGTAATGCTTCCGATCAGCATTCGATTCTCGATATTTCAGAAGAAACCGAAGCCTTGCTTGCCGGGTACGACACTTCCAGAGAAAACATGTGGAAGTGCCTTGAGTATTGGATCAAGACGATTACACCGATCGCTGAATCTGCAGGTATCAAACTAGGTATCCACCCCGACGACCCACCTGTGCCTGAACTGGGTGGCGTGCCTCGACTGCTAGGAGGCTTCGACGCTTATAAGCGGCTTACTTCGATCGTAGATAGCCCGTATAACGGCATTGAGTTCTGTCAGGGCACGTTCTCCGAAATGGAAGATGCCAAAGATGGCGGAATCTACGAGATGATCAAGTACTTCGCCGAGCGCGACAAAGTGCTTTATGTTCATTTCCGCAATGTTTCAGGAACCGTTCCGAAGTTCAACGAAGAATTCATCAACACTGGCTATGTCGATATGAAACGTGCGATGGAAACGTACAACGCCGCTGGATACAAGGGCGTGTTCATGGATGACCACTGTCCAGAAATCGTTGGCGACACAGCGTTCCCTGGCAACTGGGGTGGCTACCGCTCAAGGATTTTCGCCCAAGGGTATATACAGGCAATGCTTGAATCCGTAACCGCCAAGCGACCGGAGCAGTTCTAACACCGTTCGACATATGAGCTCAACGCAAAAGACCCCGGGAGAATTTTGGTTCTCTCGGGGTCTGATTTTGACTCCTACCTCAAATGCTTTTTAAGAACGTCTGGGCAGAGCTATTTGAAAAGTGGTTTGCTTAGTTAAGGCTAGTCACTGGATGCCATCTCACGGACTGAACGCCTGCGAGCTGAACGGTGATGTCGTAGAAACGGTGGAAGATCTAGAGCTTCTTCGTCGCCAAGCACATCGCTCAAAGCAGCAGTTACTGCTGCTTCTTTTTCAGCTGATGCTTCGGCACCCGGGAAGCCAGTCGCGATGATCGTCATCTTGACTTCGTTTTCCATCTTAGGGTCGGTGACCATACCGAAGATGATGTTGCAATCTGGGTCTACCATGTTCGATACAACTTCCGAAGCCTTTTGCACTTCCTGAAGTGTGAGATCGGTTCCGCCAGTGACATTGAAAATAACGCCACGTGCGCCTGCGATCGAGACCTCTAACAGAGGGCTATCGATTGCAGCTTCTGCAGCCATTATTGCTCGATCTTCGCCCGAACCTTGACCAATAGCCATCCATGCTGGACCAGCGTTCGACATGATCGCTTTTACGTCAGCGAAGTCAAGGTTGATTTCACCAGGCATGAGGATCAGTTCAGCGATCGACTGAACACCCTGTCGTAGAACGTCGTCTGCCATTCGGAATGCCATGTCCATCGAGAGGTTCTCGGTCGACATGATTAGAAGTCGGTCGTTTGGAATAACGATAAGAGTGTCGACAACTTCGGCAAGAGCCTTGATGCCTTCTTCAGCCTGTCGTCGTCGTCGTGCGCCTTCGAAGTTGAATGGCTTGGTTACAACACCAACCGTTAGAGCTCCGAGTTCTTGGGCAACTTCAGCAACAACTGGCGAACCACCTGTTCCTGTTCCGCCACCCATACCGGCTGCGATGAATACAAGGTCGGCACCTTCAAGTGCTCGCTTGATTTCGTCGCGGTCTTCTTCGTGACATTCTCGACCCTTTGAAGGGTCTCCGCCAACGCCGAGACCACGTGCGGTACGGTCACCAACACGAATGCGAATAGGGACGTCAGAGCGGGTAAGTGCCTGAGCGTCAGTGTTAACTGTGATGTACTCAACTTCAGGGATACGGTCTCGGTACATACGTGACACGGCGTTAGAGCCACCGCCACCTACACCAACGACCTTAATTGTCGCTGATCCGATATTTCCTTCAATTGGTGTTTGAGCCTGGTCGACCATACTTGTTTCTCCTGGAGATCGTTATGCCATTTATTGAATGACTTGCTGACCGCGGATGTTTAGGTTTGACGCCGCTCGTTTGAGCGGCGTTATTAGTTTTGTTAGCGCCCGAAAAGAGATTCTGTTCGCACGTTTCTACGTACCAGCAATCTCCTTTTCACGTTTTGTCAACCAGCCACGGATCATAGAAAGTGCACCGCTCGAGGTCTTGGTTACTTCTCCAGAATTGTTAGATGTAGTAGTTCTCTTTCGCTGAGTCACATGGTTTTCAGCAGGTAAATTGCGGGTGCCCCATAGAGCGATGCCGGCTGCAGCTGAGTAGGCAGGATCGTTCGTGCCTTCAGGCATTCCATCGAGCCCACGTGGTGTGGCTAGTCGTACTTTTCGTTGGAAGATGTACTTGGCGATATTCAAAAAGCCATCGAGCTTGGCACCACCACCGGTGAATACGATTCGGTCGGTTGGAATATCGGCAAGATGCGGAACTTCAAGCTTGAGCTGAATCATGTGGAACAACTCAGAAGTTCGTTCCTTGAGTACCTGACCGATTTCTCGCTTAGAGATAGTCAAAGGCTGTTTCATCGTTGTGGGATGAAGGGTGACCTCTTCTTTCATGTTTGCAAGTTCCGGAGCAGCAGTGCCATGTTCGATCTTGAGCTGTTCAGCAGAATCAAAGTCGATTGCAAAGGCGATGCTCAGGTCGTTCGAGAACTGGAATCCACCAACAGGAATGACGGCTGTGTGAACTACCACGCCATCGTGGTAAACGGCGATGTCAGATGTTCCGCCACCAACGTCGATCAGAACTGCGCCTTCTTCACGCTCGTCAGCAGTAAGGACTGCATCGGCGCTTGCAAGAGGCTCAACAACCATCGACGAAACCCGGACACCAGCGTTGGAAACGGCGTTGTGTAGTTCGGTAATCTTTGAAATCGAGCCAGTAATTACATGGCTTTCGACGTGAAGTTCTCCGGTGTGCATCCCAAGTGGGTTGCGAACGCCGTGAAGACCATCAAGTGAGTAGGTTCGTGGAATAACGTGGAGCAGTCGACGGTCATCTGCGAGATCCATCGAACCTGCAGCCTTCTTAGATGCCGAAATGTCGAGATCGGTGACAGCACGCATTCCATCCGGACGTGGGACATTGGCCCAGCGGTTCTTCGATTCAACGTGACTGCCAGTTAGACCGGCGTAAACGCTCGTTACTTCAACGCCTGCGTCGGCCGATGCGGCAGCGATTGATTCTTTGATTGCGGCAGTGACGGCAGCAGAATCTGCAACCATTCCTTTGCTCATGCCATCACAAGGCACGATGCTGATACCGCTTACTTCAGTGCGATGGTTTGCGCGTTTACGAGTGATGATTGTGCAAACTTTGGTTGTGCCGATATCGATAGCTACTCTGAAGTCGTCTTGCAACATGCTGGGCTCCTGTAATGGTTTTTTTATGGGGTAGTGGAGTTAACGGAGAAGCCGTGGCGTATCAGGTGGTTCAGCTAGAACGGCCGTTCCTTGCAATGTTGCCGAGAGTGCTCGTCGGTAAGGGCTTTGGTTGTTTAGATATGTATTTCTCAAACCCGCTCAGCCACCCGTAACTTGGCACTGCGCGCACGTGGATTAGCACCGATTTCTGAGTCAGTAGGGATCTGTGGGCGGCGTGAGATCATCTTCAGCGTTGCCAAGTGATCACATCGGCAGATAGGAGTGCCAGGAGGGCAGATGCAGTCGGACGCTTGCTTGCGAATGAAATTCTTCACAATGCGGTCTTCAAGCGAGTGATACGAAATGACAGCGAGACGTCCACCCTGGCCAAGCAGGGATACTGCCTGTTCAAGTGCCGTTTCGAGTGCCGAAAGCTCATCGTTCACCGCAATACGAATGGCTTGGAACGTACGAGTTGCGGGATGCGTTCGCTTACCGCGACGCGGGTTTACCTTCTCAATAAGTTCAGCGAGTTCGAGCGAAGTATTGAGCGGTCGATGTCGGACGATAGCGTTAGCAATTCGTCGAGCTGCACGGTCTTCACCTAAATGGAAAATAATGTCTGCTAATTCAGATTCGGCGTATTCGTTAACGATGTTGGAAGCAGATATTTGCTGATCAAGGCTGAAACGCATGTCTAACGGGTCGGCTCGTCGGAAACTGAAACCACGAGATTCGCGATCTAGTTGTAGAGAAGAAACTCCAAGATCAAATAGAACGCCGTGGACAGGAACAAATTCGTATTGAAGCGCTGTCGCTCGAATATCACGGAAGTTCGTGTTGACAGCGAGGAACGCATCATCATGCTCAGCCAAACGCTTGGTGGCAACGGTGATAGCTTCAGGATCGGCATCGACGCCGAGTACTTGCCCGCCAGGGTTTGCAGCGCGGAGGATTTCCTTCGAGTGACCACCCTCGCCAAGAGTTCCATCAATGTAACGTCCACCAGGCTGGACATTTAGTGCCTGCATAATTTCCGGCATCATGACCGGTTCGTGGTGAAGATTTAAGCCCATGAGAATCACTCGTCTGTCTCCGGTTCATACTGCCGACCGACGATTTGGGTCTGTTCGGGTTGAGGAGTTACTTGAGGCGCTGCTTCGGCGATGTCGCTCGCTTCGGTATCGAGAACACGTCGTTCTTCGCTCCATGCAGATGATGACCAAATTTCGATAAACCTGCCGGTACCGACGATGACGACGTCTTCACCCAAACCGGCATACTCACGAAGCTGAACCGGAACAACGACACGACCACTACGGTCAAGGGTTCCTGCAAATGCGCCAGAAAACGTTAGGCGTGCCAGTTTTCGAGCACTGGCTGAAGTTGCGGGCTGATGGGCGATATCGCTAGCTGCTCGTTCCCACTCCTCCGGGGTGTAAACAACAACACAGTTGTCGTAAGCCCGACCGAGGATAATGCCATCGATGAACGCCATTTTGAATCGAGCAGGAATTGCGACCCTGCCTTGAGGATCGATTCTGTGCTCATATTCGCCGGCAAAAATCATGTTGGTCTCTGGGTACGGAGCGAAAACAGATAAACTAAAATTGCCCCTATCTGCCCCAATACAATACAAATTGTGCCATATACCTACTTTCCCCGACAATACATTTAGCATGCAGTTTTATGAGTTATTTAAAGTTACGAACGTACTCCGCTCCGTGCTAGCATTCCCATAATTGAACTTGTACGTTCGTACTCCAAGTTCAAGCCTGAGTTTGTTGGTACGTTCGTACTTTGATGGTTTTTATGCTCGGGAACTTCAAGTATTTCGACCTTAATGGACAGGAGAAGAGCCAATAGTTGCTTACGCGGTGTTGACCAGCAGCGATACAGGATCTACAGGGAAACGTGTCGATACGAGCGGTGATGCTATCGTCGAAATCATGGATGGCGCAGGTCATAATTTGTCAGGGCGCGTTATGCTGCCAGACGATTTCGACCAGCTTTCCGATCAGATAAAAACCTGGTGTGATTCAGGAAATATCGACGTAGTTCTGACCACTGGCGGAACGGGTCTGTCGTCTCGTGACGTCATGCCTGAAGTAACCAGTGGTTTGATCGATTTAGAGATTCCCGGCATGGCAGAAGCGATGCGTGCTGAATCTCTGAAGGTAACTAAGATGGCGATGATTTCTCGAGCAGTCGTTGGCGCACGAGGTTCGACTCTGGTTATCAACTTGCCGGGTAGCACTGGTGGCGTGCGGGACAATTTGGGCGTGGTATTGCCGGTGATAAATCACGCAGCAGAAGTCTTTCAAGATCGACAAAAAGGCGATCACCCGATTTAGGCAGACGTCTTTCGCATGCGGGTGTGAATCTTAGTTGAATAGACGGAAACCCTCAGGTAGAACATGTCCTATGAAAATCTCGATAATCACACTGTTTCCTGAAATGTTCGAAGGCCCATTGGGCACGAGCATTGTTGGTCGCGCTGTGGAATCCGGGCAAATCGAAATTGAAACTGTTCAGTTACGAGATTTTGCGCCAAACGAACGAGGTACTGTTGATGAGCCGCCATTTGGAGGCAGTGCCGGAATGGTCCTTCAGGCTGGACCATTAGTTGCAGCAGTAGACGATGTTGCAGCTAAGTCGACAGGAGCGACTAAACCCCATGTGGTTTTGATGTCAGCACAGGGCGCTCCGTTGACCCACCGACGAGCACAAGAACTGTCGGAAATGAACTCGGTCACATTGGTCTGCGGACACTATGAGGGCGTCGACGAACGATTCATCGAACTACGCGTCGATGAAGAGATTTCCATTGGCGACTTCGTTATGACAGGTGGTGAAATACCAGCGATGGCGCTTACCGATGCGATGGTCAGGCTTATTCCCGGCGTGCTTGGCGACGATGATTCCGCTAAACATGATTCATTCGCTCCAGGATCTGTTTCATTACTGGAAGGCCCTGTCTACACACGACCTGCGAAATTCATGGGGTTGGAAGTTCCGAAAGAACTACTGACTGGCGATCACGCAAAGATCGAAACGTGGCGCAGGAAGCAAGCATTGCGACGGACCGAAGAACGACGGCCCGATCTATTAAATGATTGGCCAGTTACCGAGTAAATATGTTCGTTTCATCTGGGTAGTCTCGCTCAGCAATTGAAAAAGGGCGTTTAGTGGTATTGCTGGTTCCCCTTTTTCAGAGGTAGACTAAATGTTCGGCACTGAAACACATCGACGCCTTCGGGCGTCTTTTCGCGACGAAAGATTTTTGACATGGACGCTGCATCACTGGTCGGGCTCAAAACGCTTGACCATATCCAAGACTTCCAGCCTGGTGACACCGTAACCGTGAACCTTCGAATTGTTGAAGGCGATCGACAGCGTGTTCAGGCTTTCCAAGGCAACGTCATTTCTGGCAAGCACCGAGTCGCAAGGACTCCTCTTGCTGGTGATTCGTTCACCGTTCGTCGAGTTTCATACGGCGTGGGTGTAGAGCGAATTATTCCGTTCCACTCACCAAACGTTGAATCTGTGGAGGTAACCCGACAGGGCAAGGTAAGACGAGCACGTCTGTACTACCTCCGTGGTCTCACTGGCAAGAAGGCCAGAATCAAAGAACGCCGATAATCGAACTTCGACCGATTTGGTCGATATCGAATCTAACTAACCTCTGCAGTTCAGCTGCGGAGGTTTTTTTATTTCTGTGCCGTTATATGTTTGACCGCATCGAGCCTGAGAAGATAATTGGCACATCACCAATTCCACGATTCACACCGGAGCACGAATGAAGTTCGCTGAAGTAGCCGTCAACTTTCCCGACGAGGACTCGCGCACATTTTCGTACTTAGCTCCGGATGGTATGGGAGTGCTGGTCGGTGATCTCGTATGGGTGCCGTTTGGTCCTCGAACTGTGCAAGGAATAGTGTTCGAACTGACCGATGCACCGGTAACCGAACTCGACAAAATTCGATCTATCATCGGTCGAACACTCGCAGGCCCGTTCGTTGCCGAGCATCTTTTGATAGTCGCTCGCTGGGTAGCTGAACACTATCGAACCACGTTGTTCACTGCCTGTTCATTGTTACTCCCGCCGGGCGCATCATCGCGACTACGAACTTGGTTGATGCCTGGCACGATCAATCGAGATCTGACTAAACGAGAGCAACAGGCCGTCGGATACGTGGTCGAAAGCGAACGTGCTCCGAAATCACGAGTGGCACGACGTTTGGGCTTGGGGGGATCACCAATCGTAGATCGCCTTATTCGCCAACGGATTCTTATCGCAGAATCGGACTGGGAGAAGCCGCGAGTAACAGCGGTATATTCCAAACGAATCGAGCTAGCTGTAACCGAGCTTGTCGCCAAGGAATTGATCGCTGATCATGCCGATAGCCGTTCTCCAAAGCGTGTAGAACTGCTGAAATGGTTCCTTTCTGGGAAAGTTGCCCAGACCAAATCTGCGCTAAACGACCTATTTGGTGGGGCTGCGGTGAAATGGGCGTTCGAAAACGACCTGCTGAAGATTCGGAAAATCAGACGGGATCGTGATCCGCTTGCCGATTACTTCTTCCAGCAAGAATTCGCTCATTCGCCAACTGATATTCAAAGCGCGGCAATCGATCAAATTGTCGGGCAAATACTCGCAGCAAAACCATCAAACAACGTCAGTGACCGAAAATTTCTTCTGCATGGTGTTACTGGTTCCGGCAAAACCGAGGTTTATCTACAAGCGATAGAAGCATGTATCGCCGCAGGCAAACGAGCGATATTCCTGGTTCCTGAAATCGCCCTAACTCCTCAAACCCTTCAGCGCATCGCATCAAGGTTCCCCGGAAAGGTAGGTGTGCTTCATTCAGGCCTCACTATCGGCCAGCGGTACGACCAGTGGTGGCGAGTGAAAAACGGTGATTTTCCGATCGTATTGGGTTCACGTGGTGCGGTATTCTCACCAATCGAAAACCCTGGCTTGATCGTTATTGACGAAGAGCATGAGTGGACATATAAACAGGGCGATCAAGCACCTCGATATCACGCTCGAGCAGTTGCCGAGCGAATCTCGGAAGAGACTGGAGCAGTACTTGTTCTTGGAAGTGCGACTCCAGAAATATCTAGCTACCGTGCTGCTAAATCCGGCAATTACAGATTGCTGTACTTGCCCGATAGAGTTGGTAGACCCGGTGCCACTGAATCCAAGCCTCTTCCTAAATCTCAAGCGATGGCAAAGGTCGAGATAGTCGACATGCGTGTAGAGCGTGCTGACGGACATTTTGAAATGCTCAGTCGACGTTTAATTGATGCCATAGCGGAGGCATTGCGAGCAGGTGGGAAAGTAATTCTCTTCCTCAATCGTCGCGGCTCAGCATCGTTCGTCCAATGTATGGATTGTGGAAAAGTTCGACAATGCAAACGATGCGACACAGCTCTAACATTTCATCGTGATTCAGGCGATTCCCGAGCGCAAAAAGGCAAGCTCGTTTGCCACTATTGCAACTACTCCGTGAGGGCTGGATCTGAGTGCCCGACCTGCGGCGGGAAACAGATGCGCCGATCATCGCCCGGCACACAAATGGCGACCGAAGCGGTTCGAGAGTATTTCGCTGGTGTTGAAGTGTTCCGATGGGATTCCGATAACGCCCGAACCGCGTCAGATCATCAACGAATCATGGACGAATTCGTGAACAGCGAAGCAAGCGTGCTTGTGGGAACTCAGATGGTTGCCAAAGGGCTCGATATTCCGAGTGTCACACTCGTCGGTGTTATCTCCGCCGATACCGGACTAGCTGTTCCCGACTTCAGAGCTGGTGAACGAGCATTTCAGGTACTAGCTCAGGTAGTAGGGAGAAGCGGTAGGGGAGCATGGGATGGGAAAGCGGTTATCCAAACGTTCAATCCCGATCATTACGCCATTCAAGCAGCGGCTGATCAAGACTACGAATTCTTCTACGACACCGAAATACGTCTTCGTGCGTCGCAGGCGAATCCGCCTTTCACTAATATGGTGAAAATGATGCACGCAGCCAGTAGTGAACAAGTAGCTGCTGATGAAGCAGTGAGGATGGCTGTTTCATTGCAGGAAGCTCGGGAATCCTATGGTGAAACAGGGATAGAAGTGATTGGTCCTACGCCGGCGTACCCATTAAAGATGCGGAATATGTACAGGTGGCAAATATTGCTCAAGGGCTCTCATCCTGAGAGACTTCTTGAATTAGTTCCGCCCGGGTACCTGTGGACCGTCGATATAGACCCCGCAAGTTTGGGGTAACTGGACAAAAGTTTTGCCGACGACGACGATCTATAGAGGACAAAATGCCAATCAGGCGAATTAGGGTGTTTCCCGATCCCATTCTCCGCAAGAAATGCAGAGTGGTTCGCCGCGTCGATGACAAAGTCACCGATCTTGCCAACGACATGATCGAGACTTTGGATGCGGCTGGTGGCGTTGGCCTTGCAGCCAATCAAGTCGGAGCGCTTCAACGAGTCGTGATTCTTCATCTCCCCGGTGACGAGGATTCGATCGTACTGATCAATCCTGAAATTAGAGACACCGAGGGGGAACGAGAAGTCATCGAAGGGTGTTTGTCATTTCCCGGTTTTGAAGGAATGGTCAAACGCTCTGTAACTGTTAAGGCGCGATGGCTTGACGAAAACGGCTCGAAGATGAAGATCACTACTGAAGACCTATTCGCACAAGCTCTTGAACACGAAATCGATCACTTGAACGGGATTTTGTACATCGATCACCTTTTAGAGCACGAAAAACTTGCAACTGCTGGTTCGTACGTCGACCCTGAAGAACCGCACATGCACGACGTCGAAGTCGAACTTCATGCCGATCACAGTGACGACGATGATGCTGAGCCTGAAGAATCTGATATCGAAGTTGTACACACGACTATCAAGTTCAGCGATCTGTATTCAGAAGATTCAGTCGACAAAATGCATTACGACCTCCGCAAAACCGGATACGTGATTGATCCGCCAAAACCCACCGATCAAACTCATGATCACGTTGAGTCTGATGACCCCCACTTAGATGGCGGAGTTATTCTCGATCCTGACCACAGTCACTAGAAACAGTTTCTGTGCGATCTTCCGGTAAGAAACATGGCCCAAACGTGACCCTAATTCCGAAGCAAATTTACATTGGGCCGGTGCTATACTTTTTTCTTGCCTGAATTGATTTGGTGCACAACCTCTCCATGTTCAGGCTAAATTTCTGTTTTGATCGATACCGTAGTCTCGAGAAAATCGGGACGGTATCCAAAGTTCGTTATAGCAATATGCTGACGTCGCCAGATCGGTGAGTAAACGTCGGTATAAATCACATAGACACGCCGCCCGTGCGGCGCGTTTCGCGTAAGAGTCTTAACTATTGAGTAGATTCAGAGGCCTCGTCCTCGTAGCAATACTGGTTGTCACTTCGGTTGTTGTATTGGCAATCTCCGAAGTTAGTGTCCTCGGGTTTACCCGTGGTGGAGATAGCCCGCTTGGCTTGACCCTAGGACTGGATTTGGAGGGTGGAACGCATCTCGTTTATAGCGTTATTCCCGAAGACGGTCGAGAGCCGACACGAGAAGACATGGAAGGTGTGCGAAACATCATAGACAAACGCATCAACGAATTTGGTGTGAGCGAAGCTAGCGTTCAACTACTCGGTGGCGGAGTCGATTCAGTCGCCAACAAGGTTCTTGTACAGATTCCGGGTCAAACCGGTGCTGCCATTACTCTTAACTTCGGTGCCAATACTGTTTTACCCCAGACTCTCGAACAGTTCTTCCACGATGAACTTGGCAGAATAGATGCGGAAGTCACTCAGAACGAGAACGGTTCACTAGTAATTCAGCTAGACGAAATCCAGAGTGAGATTCTCGACGCAGCAGGAAATGTTGTGTCTCCGAACGAATCTGATTTATGGCGTGAAGCCATCATCGCTCAGTACCCTGTCGCACTACAGATTGGATACATTCTTCCTCAGGTTGACGTGCCAGTGATCGGTGATGACACTGATGACGACCCCGTACCATCTGCAGATGTTGTAACTCTTCCTACATTGGAAGAAGTCGAAGGTGCATTCTCATCTATCGGCCGAAGCGACGCCGACGTTGCGCAGGTTGACGGTTCTGAAGGTCTGTTCGCTGTCCTTATGTACGGTCTAGATATTTCATCTACCGACGAAAATGGCAACCCTATTCAAGGGGAAGACCAACAAATTCTTAATGCACTCCGAGAACTCGGTGATCTTCAGTTCACATCAAGCCAGGGAACACTGACGCAGTGGACTCTTGGCGGCGGTGTTCAAGAAGCCAAGAGCCTGATAGGTAAGACCGCACAACTCGACTTCCGGTACCGAGAATGTGGAGACGTTGTTGCTCCTTCCGATGACATTCCGTGGCCGCCAGATGGACTATCCGTTGACGAGTGGGCTGTCGACCGATGTTCAAACCCTGCCTACTTCTCTGAGTCAGAAACTGAAATTGACGCTGCCGACTTAGATGATGCGTTCCCTTCTGTTTCTCAGGGCGCAATTCCACGACCTATCGTTACGCTCGTCTTCAATGAAGACGGCGGAGACGCATTCTTCAACGCCACCGACCGTGTAGCAAGACAGAATGACCGGCTCGCTATCTACCTCGACGGTGTAGAGCTTGTGGCACCTAGTGCTCAGGCTGGTATTACCGGTGGGCGAGCAATCATCGAAGGTGGGGATTTCACTGCTGAGAGTGTCCGGACAATCGCAATTCAGTTGCGATCTGGTGCACTTCCAGTTGAACTCGAATTGATTCAGGAACGAAACGTTGACGCCGTACTCGGCGCAGACTCTCTACAGAAGAGCCTTATCGCCGGTGGCATCGGACTCATCCTGCTTCTCATGTTTATGATCGCTTACTATAAGATCCCTGGTCTTGTAGCTGCGATTGCACTAATCGCCTACACCGTCATGCTTCTCGGCATATTCAAGATGCTTCCTGTCACGCTGACTCTGTCAGGTGCAGCCGCTGTCATCCTGTCGCTCGGTTTCGCAGTTGATGCAAACGTTCTGATCGCAGAGCGTACTAAGGAAGAACTGCGTTCTGGTCGAAGCATACTGGCGGCGATTACCGCAGGATTCGATCGTGCATGGCCATCGATTAGAGATGGAAACATGTCGACAATCATCGTAGCTATTGTTCTCTTCTGGTTCGGTGACCGGTTCAGCACAAGTGTTATGCAGGGATTCGCCCTAACTCTCGCTATTGGTGTTCTATTGAGCATGTTCACCGCATTCTTCGCCAGCCGACTATTGCTCCGCTTGCTCGCTTCGACCAGTCTCGGTAACAAGCCGAACCTATTCGTACCGGTAAGAGATCAGAGTAATTCAGTATCTGGAGGTAACTCCTAATGGATTTCGTTGCAAAGCGTCGGATTTTCCTGACGATCTCGATCGTGCTCGCAGCACTTTCGGTTGTAATTCTTGGAACATCTGGCTTGAATCTCGGTATCGACTTCACGTCGGGTACAACCGTTACTTACCAGTTCACTGATAGCGATCCAGGTGCTAACACTGTGACCGATGCTCTAGTAGCTTCCGGTCATCCTGAAGCCATTGTTCAGGCAATCGGTGATAAGCAGTACTTCATACGGACTGACGACCTCGGTGTATCAGGTTTGGATGAAGTGAACATTGAAGTTCTAAAGCTAGATGAAGGTGCGAGAGTTCTCGATACCTCGACTGTTGGTGCTTCGGTTGCTGAAGACACCGTTTCAAACGCAATTACTGCCGTGATCATTGCTGCAATTTTCGTGATGTTGTACATCATGTACGCGTTCCGTTCCGTTCCTAACTCATACAAGTACGCCTTCGCTGCGATTGTTGCTTTGGCACATGACGTTGTGATCGTACTTGGAGCATTCGCTGTTCTAGGAATTGCCATTAACGCTGAGGTAAATGCGATTTTCATCGTAGGTATACTCACGGTTATTGGTTACTCGGTCAACGACACAATTGTGATCTTCGACCGTATCCGTGAGAACGTAACGCTGGCACCAGGTCGTGACTTCCGAAGCACTGTGAATCTTTCGATCAATGAATCGGTTACACGTTCTTTGGGAACCAGTATCACTACGACTACAGTCATTCTTGCAATGCTTCTTTTCGGCGGAGCCTCACTACGGGACTTCCTGATGGTATTGCTTGCCGGTGTACTGATTGGAACTTATAGTTCGATTTTCATCGCAGCTCAGGTTTTGGTTCTTTGGGAACGCCGAGCGTTCCTTCCGTGGCGTAAAACTGCTGCTACGAACTCCTAACGACATAGTTTAGAAGCCGCACCCTCCAGATTATTCGACTAACATGCGCCAGTCGTGCGTGGTAGTCGGGCGCGCTTGTACATCGACAAAAGGAACGGTTTTGAATGCTAATTGGTGCGCACGTATCTGCTGCTGGTGGATCCAACAAGGCCGTTGCTCGAGCTGAAGAAATAGGAGCCGAATGCTTCCAGATCTTCGCGTCATCCCCACGAATGTGGTCTGCAAAGCCAATTACAGACGCCATTGCAGAAAAATATGCTTCGGAAATGAAGCGCACTATGATGGGGCCGACTGTACTTCACGGAAAGTACTTGGTTTCACTGGGAGCTGAAGACCCTGAACTGCTGGCTAAGTCTGAATATGCTCTGCAGACCGATATAGCGGCATCCAACAAGCTCGGCGCATTGGGTGTGATATTCCACCCTGCAAGCCACCGTGGACGCGGATTCGAGACTATCGTCGATCAGTTTGCATCGTCCGTACGAAAGATTCTCGATAACGAACCAGGCGACTCACTATTGATGCTTGAGACAAGCGCAGGCAGTGGTGATCACATTGGATCAACATTCGCTGAACTCGGCACGTTGATCAAAGCAATTGGAAATGACCGTGTAGCTGTTTGTCTCGATACTCAACACGTTTGGGCGGCCGGATACAACATCGCAACCGCCGACACACTAAACGCAGTAATGGAAGAGTTCGATAAAAAAATCGGTCTAGACCTTCTTCGTTCAGTACACGCCAACGACTCCATGCGTGAACTTGGTTCGTCCGTTGATCGTCACGAGAACATCGGTGATGGCCTAATCGGTACAGCCGGATTCCAAACGTTGATGGCTCACCCTGCGTTCAAAAGAGTGCCTTTCTATCTGGAAGTTCCGGGCACTGGTAAGAGTGGACCCGACAAGCCAAACATCGACCGATTGAAAGCAATTCGTTCTCAGGTATTCGACGGGTAGTTTCGTATTGCAAGTATGCAGAGACGTCTTCGAAGATCTAGTCCGAGATGCGATATTGTCGTTGCCCGAAGAATTCCTTGCTCGTATGGATAACATAAGCATCATCGTTGCTGATAGCGCTTCAACTCAGCAGATGGTCGAAAACGGACTCGGCCCACATGACGTTCTCTATGGTCTATACGAAGGTGTCCCTCTGACCGATCGAGGTAGCTATATACCACCTCTTCCCGATGTAATTACGATTTTTCAGGAACCCATAGAAAAATCGTCTAGCACAAATTCTGAGCTCGAAACTCAAGTCAAAGCAACCGTTCGACATGAAGTCGCCCACTACTTTGGATTTTCAGATACTGAACTAGATAAAATGGGACTGGGTTAATGCCACGAATCGTGATTGCTGCTTTCGATGGGCTTCAGCCTTCGCAAGTTACGCCAGAGCTTATGCCTACAGTGACCAAACTTGCTGAAAACGGCATTCGATTTCTTCATAATCACGCCGTATTTCCTACGGTCACAAGATCAAATTCTGCAAGTCTCGTCACGGGAGTAACACCGGGTAAGCACGGACTTACGGCAAACAAATCTGTATTCTCCGAGTATTCAACAACCGAAGTTGTCGACGCACTAATTCCTAAACTCTCTGAGATAAACCATATTACTAATGGCGGTTTGTTGTTTGTGCCAACTTTGGGTGAACTGATCAGTGAGAAGAATCTCAAGTGGGTATCTGTTGTAGGTGGTACGAACGGAAACGCGTTCGTACAACATCCAAATGCTCCAGATCATGGTGATGTGGTAATTCATACGGAGTTCACAAATCCTCCAGAGCATCACGATGGTATTTTGCAAAAGTTTGGTGAATGGCCAGCAAAAGAAGCCCCTGCTGCCGATCTCGTAAAACGAACAGCAGATGTAGTGATCGAATATGTTCTCGGGGAACTGAACCCTGATGTTCTATTAGTGTGGTTACCTGAGCCAGATACTTCACAGCATGCCTATGGAGTCGATAGCCTCGAAGCGAAAGAAATGTATTCGCTTGCCGACACCCAGTTGAAACGCATTTTGGAAACTATCGTTACGTCGGGTGAGGATCCTGACTTATTCGTAGTTTCAGATCACGGCTATTCGACAATTGGCGCGGTCATTGATGTACCCGCCGAAATGGATAAGGCTGGATTCGGATCAGATCAGGGTGATCGCTCGGTAATTGCCGCCGAGAACGGTGGATCTGTTCTGTTCTACACACCGACGATAAACCAGAATCTGACCGACGATTTCCTCGAATGGTTAGTTTCCCAAGAGTGGGTTGGTGCTATAGCAACTGATCTGCCAAATTCATCTTCGACTAAGTTCGCATCAATCAGTGAAATAGGACTCAATGGCCCACGTTCACCTCATATTGTTGTAACTATGCGATCTTGGACCACTGGCAAACCTGCACCCATGGCTTCCTCTGGCGTCACAACGAGTGGGAAGGTTGGTTTGGGATCCCATGGAGGAAGTAGTTCCGCTGAACTTCACAATACGCTGATCGCCAGTGGTCCTTCATTTGTGAATGGTGTGAACTCTGAAATCCCGAGTGGGAACATTGATGTTGCGCCTACAGTGTTGGCAATGCTGGGTATTCCTCAGCCGAAACACTTTGACGGCCGAGTTCTTACAGAAGCACTGAAATCGAATGTTTCTGGCGATTATTCAGATCGTCAAAAAATCACAAATAATCTGCCGTCAGCCTTGATAAGAAATTCCGGACATGACGGAATCACGTACCTCTGTGAATTCGGATAGACCGCACGAGATATGCTATCGAACGAACCGTACGTCGCCAGTTCGGCGCGTAAGCCCCTTAGAATCCATGTGCTCAAGCACTGCCAGCGTATATTTTCGACTCGAGCCAAATAGCTCTCGAACGCTGGTGATCGTTACCTCTTGTCCATCAGATCCGGAAGCGATGATTTTTGATTCCATCTCTTCGTAAGTATCAGCCGGATAAACAATATCGCCGCTTATCCAAACAACGTCACCGCGTTCAGCCAAGTACCGCAAGATTTCGATATTGACAGGGTGTTCTGTCGAAGGGCTATAACGATCCTCCGCAATCAGATTCAAATATCCAGATGCTTCTGATGCTTGAGCTTCTGACAAAACAGGGCAGTAATAATGGATTCGAACCGTCGCCTCGTTCGTTGCAATGATTTCATCAGACTTTAGCGCGTCTGACACGGCGTTAAATGGAGCCGTTTTCAACTTGAGTTGACCTCTGAAATCTTGGAGCGGCATACCTTGCCTCAGCGGGTACGACTTATGGAACTTCGAGAGGGTTTCAACAGCCAGATTTGTGAACCGCTCCCATCCACTGGTGGACACTACATAGCTGGCATCTTCACCAAGTCGCTTCACTCTGCCTTCAGATGCAAGGACTGTGACAGCCTTTTCAACTTCAGACATGTTCGAGCTAGATGCTCCGGAGATCTGCGGTAATGTAGCTGGTTCAATTCCAGTCAATGCGTTGAAGGTAATGTCTTCATTTGAACCACTTGCAATGGTCTTTAGCCGTGAAATATTTTCGGTATCATTCCGTTTACGGCGAGGTGCATTCGTCGCTAACACCTGTCCGCCACCAAGTGTGTTCTCCGTATCTCGCACCACGAACGAATCGCCGCGTACAACCGGAACATGTTCCTGGGTACGCAGCTGAACCCATCCACTGTTGCCAGCTGTGATCTGGTCACCCTCGAGAACTCTTATTGTGGCTGGAACCTCTCTCGTGCCTACGAAAAGTGTTACTTTGTGGTTATGCCTTACCGGTCGTGGAGCATCACGAATGACCCTGAATGTTGCATCGAATGCTGTCGATGTCTCAAGCCAATTCACATTAGTAATAAGATCACCACGCTGGATATCGGCATGATCGATACCACTCAAATTCACTGCTAGACGAGTACCGGGGCCAACTTGGTCGAAGGATTCTTCGTGAACTTGCAGACTTCTGATTCGTGCCTTCAAGCCAGAAGGTAGAATCTCAACTTCCTGACCCGTTTTCAACGAGCCATCAGCTAGCGTTCCGGTTACTACGGCACCGAAGCCTGAGATTGTGAAAGACCTATCGACAGGCAATCGTGGGTGACCCGTACTTTGGTGCGGAGGAAGAGATCCAATTAGATTATCGAGAACTAGCCTAAGTTCATCGAGCCCGTCACCGTTCTCGGCCGACACTGCAACGACTTCAGCATGTTCCAGCGAAGTGCCTTCCAGCGATTCATGAACATCGAGCGTGACCAAATCAAGCCAATCTTGATCGACAAGATCCTTCTTGGTCATAACGACTACCCCCGTCTCGATTCCTAGAAGATCGAGAATGGCAACGTGTTCACGTGTCTGAGGCATTACGCCTTCATCTGCAGCAACGACCAGAAGGGCCACGTCGACACCGCCAGCACCCATAAGCATGTTTTTGATGAAACGTTCGTGTCCGGGCACGTCAACGATGCTTATCTCTCCACCAGACGGCAATTCCAACCACGCAAATCCCAACTCGATAGTCATACCGCGAGATTTCTCTTCACGCAGACGGTCAGGGTTGATCCCGGTTAACGCTTGTATCAACGTAGATTTTCCGTGATCAACGTGACCTGCTGTGCCTACAACAAACAAACTTGGATTACTTTCGAATAGTTTTTACTGTGAGTTTCTAGCCGCCACAAAATGTCGAGTTGGTCGATATTTACCAGATTTTAGATGCGTTCAAGATAAATCGGTTGCAAAATTAAGAGATAGCTGACTTGTGATTAGTTTTCATCATCGCCAATGAATTCGGCAAACACTTCATTCCCAAGCAATCTTCCACGTTCGCTTAGTAGTAGAGCATTATCATTTATTTCGATGAGTTCGAGTTTTAGTAGACGTTCGACTTCCTTCGGAAATACAACGTCTACTTTCGCACCGAACCGCTTGATGAACCGCTCATGCGTTACGCCTTTGTTTAGTCGCATCCCCATCATCATTGTTTCCGCGACATCGATCGCAGGAGTGGTCTCATCTATCTGTTCTACAGGTCCCGATGGCATACTCATATTTGCAACAGGATTAGATCCATCGATTTCGTAATCCTCACCGACGACCATCACATATCTGCGAGGTGATTTAAGGTTTGCGAATCGTTGACCCGCAAGCCAAGAGTGAGCACCCGGCCCAACGCCGAGATAAGGCTCATTTAGCCAGTAGATGAGATTGTGCCGAGATTCCATATTCGGCTTGGACCAGTTCGATATTTCATACTGTGTGAACCCGGTTGCATCGAGTCGACTCTGTGCCGCTTCATACATGTCGGCGGCAAGATCATCGTCTGGTATCGGATACTTTCCGGCAGCGACATCAACGTCTAACGGCGTACCTTTTTCGATCTGAAGGCCATAGAGCGATATATGCTCAGGTTTAAGTGCTATCGCCTCATCGAGAGTGTGTGACCACTGTTCGGGCGACTGATAGGGCAGGCCGTAAATCAGATCCACAGATTGATTCTGGAACCCTGCTTCACGCAATGCTGCAAATGCTTGTTTTGCTTCGGCAGCGGTGTGCCTTCTGCCAAGCAGTGAAAGTAGTTCATCATCGAAACTTTGCACACCCATCGAAATGCGATTAACGCCCGACTCTAACCAACTTGTCGCTTTATCGACGGTTACATCGCCGGGATTGCACTCCATCGTGATTTCTGTATCTTCGGCAACATCAAACGATCCCCGAATCGTCTTCTGGATATCTTCTAGATCACTTGTAGGAAGATACGAGGGTGTGCCACCGCCAAGAAAAATCGTGAGAACGGGTGGGCGAGAAAGTAGTTTGCCCCAGCCCTGTAATTCATTCTTCAGCGAGTGTACGTAGCCGGAGATTTGATCTTCAATGCCGGCGTACGTGTTGAAGTCGCAGTAAGGACACTTCGTCTGGCAAAACGGCACGTGAAGGTACAGCCCAATGCCGCGTTCATACGTTGGCGGGTTGTGATCGATTGGCGCCAGATTTGGCATTATTTTTCCTGACCTTACGAATCAGCGAAACGACGACTAAGGAGTCCAGAGTCCAGATCCGCCAGCGTCACCCTGATCGGCTGGTGCCTGAGGAGGCATTGGTGCTTCACCAGCTGCGGCACGAGCCTGCTCATCAGCCATCTGTTGTCGAATAGCCTCGTTGGCCTGCGATACCCAGCGTTCGAGTTCATCGAGTTCAGGTGGAGAGATAACGAACTTCTCAATGCCTTCAGGAAGTGCGATGTTTGGATCACCACCAAGCAGAACTGCTGCTTCCGATTCGAGGATGCATTCAGATAATCGATTTGTCAGATGACTTGTTCGTTTATCGGCGACTTCTTGGTAGTGCGCCTGAATGGTGTCAGCAACCGTGCGGTTGATAAGACCGCTTTGTAGGCATCGACCCCAGTCGATTACCTGACCGAACATATCGGTATCTTCAAACTCTTCGAATACTGCGCCAGCCGATACTCGTTGACGAACAAATGCGTGCGCACCGGGGTTCGTTTGCTGAACCATCAGCATAGCATCATCACCTCGGCCAATTACGCCTTCAGCGAAAATTCGCATCACAACGCCAGCTTTAGCTTCGAGCTGTGAAACTTGTTTTTCGACAGCTGACCAGTAACGGTTGTATATGTCTTCGAATCCGCTCGGCGCACCCGGTGAAGGCTGAACCAGAGTCACCATATAAACCTTACGGTTTGTCAAAATATCACCAGCGGGGACTTTTCCCAAATTGGTCAGTTCTTCAGCTGCCATGTTGTTCCTTTTAGTTCGTTAGCAAGTAGCGCTTGTGGGGTGAATTTATACCGAGAATAAGAAATTGACGATATCGCCATCTTTTACGACATACTCCCGACCTTCTTGTCGAAATTGCCCGCGATTTCGAGCTTCAGCCATCGTCCCGCACTCAATGAAATCGTCGTAGCCAACGGTTTCAGCGCGAATGAATCCACGTTCGATATCGGAGTGAATTACGCTTGCAGCCTTAGGAGCCAGCGCACCGATTGGAATTGTCCATGCTCGGGTTTCGTCTTCACCAACAGTGAGGAACGAATTTAGACCGAGCACTTTGTATGAAAGTTTTATCATTCTAGAAAGACCCGGCTCACCCGCATCGAGACCAGCTCGCATCTCGTCTTCTTCCTCTTTGATCATTCCAGCTAATTCAGCTTCGAGGCTTCCGCAGATAGCCGCGCCACCCGTTGATCGTCCGTTCAGCAGGCCAGCCATATTCTGCTCAAGTTCAACAGTGTTAGCGATGTCGTCTTCACCAATGTTTAGTGCCACTAGTAGTGGTAGACTGCTGAGAAGGAATGTATCGGAAATAGCTTTGATTTCCGATGGTTCAAGATCACGATCACGAATCGCAATGCCGCCTTCGAGGTCGCTTTGGAGTCGTTTGAGTGTCTCGATGTTCTTCTCTGCGTCATCACGGTCTGCAACTTTGAGTGTCTTTAGCCCCTTTGTGATGCGCTCGACACGGCGTTCGAGTAAAGCAATGTCTGCGAAAAGAATGTCGAAAGAAACTTTCTCTATGTCACGCCTGTAGTCGACGGTTGCTTCCAAGTGAGGCACTGAACCATCTTCGAACGCACGTGCCACATGAAGAATCGCATCAACCTGTTGGAGTTGTGCTAGAGCTTCGCCCTCGAACAATTCGCCTGAAGTGCTGCCGGGAAGGTCGACATACATTACTTCAGCGTAAATCGTCTTTTTCGACTTGAACATCTTGGTGAGAATGTCGACTCGTTCGTCAGGGACATGTGCCACACCTACGTTTGCAGAACGAGTAGCGCCGAAGCCACCAACGTCGGCTTTGCCGCGGGTGAGGGAGTTAAATATCGTGGTCTTGCCGCTGGAGGGCAGACCGATAATGCCGATCTTCATAATTGGTTAGTACTATTCGCTGGATTATTCGAGGTTGGTTACGGTAAGTATCTTAATTGCACCGACTGTTAATCCTACCGCCAGAGCAATGGAAATTCTTGATTATTTTTGTTCTTTGTCGGGTTCGTATTCATCATCGACGTATTTGAAGTCAGCGTCGACTGTTTTTCCGTCTGAAGATTCTTGATAAGATTCCTGTCCAAATCCCTTCTGTTTTTGTAAATCTCGTAGTTTCTTACCAATAGTTTGATCAGCAATAACATGATTCGGTGAGGCTGCAATAAATACGAGGAACAGGATTGTCGTTACGATCAAATCATCGAACTGTCCTAGTAGCGGAATTCGATCAGCGATAACGTCGTAAGGCGACACAATATAGGCAATCGCAAGGATAGGGATAATTTTCGTAAACGGTGGAACACGTTTATCGAGCATTAATCTCCACACCAATTTTAGGAATGGAATGACAAGCGAACGTATCGGCAAGAGTCTGAACATGTTAGAAAGTGTACCGAGAGATCAACCAGTTCACTTAGTCAATTTGCACTATCTACAAAAAGAAACCCTATGATCAGAGTTCTGCACGGTGAAGACGAATACGCAAGATCAGAAGCTCTTGTGAAGATTCGCGAGTCATCAGGACCTGAGGAAGTTCGTGATCCAAACACGACGGTTTTCGAGGGACACGGTTTCAAGTTGAACGATGTGATCGGTGCCGCCCAGGTTGTCCCTTTTATGGCTGATCGTCGAGTGGTGATCGTTCACGGTGTACTGGGCCGAATGCAGAAACGTGACAAGTCGCTCGGGAACGAATGGCGAGAGCTAACTGCTCGGCTGGGAGATGTTCCCGCTTCGACCGAACTCGTATTCATTGAAGAAGTTAGTTTGCGTGACAACGGACTCGCCCTGAAATCTGTCGGCCCAAGTGCTCGAATTCAGCAGTACCGGACAATGCGTAGGCCCGAACTCGAAATATGGGTACGGGATAGATTCGGCCTCTACAACGCTGAGGTTACTCGTGATGCTGTCTCCAGAATTGTATGGCTGGCAGGCTCCGATACCCGGCTACTCGATCAAGAAATCAAAAAGCTCACACTCTATGCCGGTGACCGTAAGGTCAACCAAGACGACGTTGAACTTATGGTCACCGATGCTAGAGAAGCCAATATCTTTGCCGCCGTTGACGCAGTACTAGAACATCGGCCAGCAGTGGCGATGAGACTTCTGTATTCATTGTTATCGGGTGGTTCGAGCGTTCAAAGCATTCTTTCAATGCTGTCGCGCCAGGTTCGATTGCTAATACTAACGATTGAGTTGAAGCAACAAGGGGTAAATTCAGAGGAACTGGGTAAACGGATCGGACTGACGAATCAATATGCCCTCGATAAAACGATTAGGCAATCGATAAACTTTGGTACCGAACATTTGGCTAATATTCTTCGACGTTTACTCGCCGCCGATCTCGCAATTAAGCAGGGCGATTTAGACGAACGACTTGCCGTTGAAATCCTTGTCGGCGAATTATCGGCAACTTGAAAGTGAATCCGTAACGCTTAGGTTCGTCGTATCTTTGCCTGAAATGCCGAAGCATCACTTCCGAAAAACACGGATAATTAACTGAATGTTGAACCATCGCCAATTTGTTTTTATTTTAGTCAGTCTGTTCGGACTGCTTGGAGTCGCATGCACCAGTGCCGACTCCGATTCTGTTCAGACAGTCGAATCGAGCCCTCAGCCAGTTGCTACCGAGCAAACCGCAGATTTATCAACGGGATCCGAGGCTGAACCCGCGGCCATTGCCCGACCTCGATCGACGGTCACGCCTACCCCTGAACTCGAAGGCACATCGATTAACGAATCTGAAAGTGTCACGTTCTACCTTCAAGCATTCAACTCGATTGGTAGGGGTGATTACATAGATGCCGAACGTACTTTTACCACGGTAATCGAACTTGAACCAGGATTTGCACGTGGCTGGGATGGTCGTGGGCAAGCCCTGATGCTGCAGGGTAAATATGAGGAAGCACTGCTTGATTTCGAAAAAGCTATCGAGTTAAAGCCAAATCTTGCAGTAGCTTATGAAAATAAAAGTCTCACCCGGATTGCAATCGACGATCCAGACGGTGCTGCGCGTGATGCACGCAGAGCGTATGAACTAGATGAGGACTCGGTGGCAGCTCAACTGGTTCTGGGGCGTGTCCACGCTCGTGATGGGGAGAACGAGGTCGCTATTGAGTGGTTTAACAAGGCTGTTGCAACTGGTCCCGAAGACGCATCAACTTGGTGGTGGCGAGGTCGATTCTACCGAGATGTGCTTGGTTTAGGAAATGCTGCACTTGACGATTTCAATGCTGCAATTGAACTCGCTCCGGCACAGGCAGCTTTGTACCTCGATAGAGCAACGTTGTATATTCAGGCGAACATTGAACCAGCACTCGCAAGAGCTGATCTCTATGAGGCAATATCGCTTTCTCAAGACCCGAAATTGCCGACTATTATTCAACGTGCCGAGGATCTTATTGTGAAACTTGATGAGAAGGCCGCAGCAGCTCAATAGCTGTTGATCGCAATTGTGGTTCCCGGCTATATTAGGTCGATAGATCTGTAATAGATTTTCTGATCTCGATCAACGGATTAAACAGTGCTCACAGAAACCAGAAGTGATTAGCTTGAACCACTGGCTTGAGTTGTGTACCCGCCAATACAGCGTCTGTAGCAAAGTCTGTTAGATTCCATATATATCCTGTTCTGCATCTCTAATTGCATTGTCTGATGACTTTCGTAAACATCGTTGAACGCCGAGAAAGTTACGTTGTCTAAGAAAGCGACAATGTGGGAACCACTAACCGAGTCGTTCACGACTATCGATTCTTTCAAAACGAAAATCGGTACGTCTTAGGTGTTGATCCATCGATCGTTAGAACTCGATATGTTGCTGTAAGCCGATCGTGGATATCCCCGCTGAATAAGAACGGCTACTGGTCGCGTTAATGTCGACGGTAGTCGAGCTTTATTCACCGGTTCCACCACAGGCCACAACTAAATGCGCCAAACCGCCGAGGACCAAAACATTTAATGGTCTACTCCACATGAATCCGATTCTTGTAGCCTTAGTGCAAATTCCAAGGAACTTATGTATTTGGTTGATACCCAATCTCGTGGTGCTCACTTACTTAGTGTCCGCACATTAGATATTAGATTCACCGAACGTTGAGATGGTGTGAGCTAATCTCCCTAACAATAGGGGATCTTAATTTTTTGAATGGAAAAAAAGGAACGTTTAGTCGAAAGTCAACATTCGTGTCGGATTATCGACAAGAATCAGCCGCACAACTTCTTCGCTCATGCCACGAGCACGCATACGAGGAACAATACGAGTCAGGATATGATCGAAGCCGTGTCCACCATAAGTCTTCAGACGGTGCTTCGAGCAGATGTCGTGCGCAAGTAGAATGTTTCCGCGCTTGCCCTCGTTCACCATGTGCTCGATCATCTCGATGCGCTCGTGGTCGGCAGGCATGTGTGATTCCGGAGCTAGTGGGTAGAACGACGATTCGTGACCGAAAAGATCGAAGTTCAAGTAAGCACCAGTAGCGATCAATTCATTGAGAATTCCACGGTCATATACGGTTCGCTCGATATGACCCATCACAGTACGGCTGAGATTTCCTCCCCATTTGTCGACGGCTTCGAGCAGTTCTAGTGGTGCGCGCTCATTACGTCCAGGATGAATCAGTAGCGGAGCGCCAGTTTCACGCTGGGCGATTACGGCTGCTTCAAGGACCCTCTTCTCGCCTTCATGCCAAGGCGATGAACAGCCGATTTCACCAATTATTCCAGATCGAATACCAGTATCACCAACACCCTGGTCGACATCATGAATTATCTGACCAGCGATCTGCTCAACGGTTAGATCTTTGAGTTCTGGAGCGTGAGTCATGTGAACGTAGTTACCGGCGCCCATTACTACGTTTAGACCTGTAGCTCGTGAAATACGAGCGAGAGCACGCGGGTCGCGAGCAAGACCAACTGATGTCACGTCGACGATGGTGCTGCCGCCAGCGTTGAAGTACTGCTGAGCTTCCCATGTTGAAATGTCTTCATCTAGAATCTGTAGATTATCTCGGTTGCTGGTCCAGTTGTAGCGGACCCAGCCAAGGTTGTCGAGCGAGACATCTTCGTCCATTAGTAGTCGGTCAGAAGCCGCTTGTGGCTCTGTGAAAGCAACCCCGAAATCGATCAGCAAGTGCTCATGCGTAGTTGTAATGCCAACTTTCGCAGGCTCGATCGGACCCTGAACAGTCAAAACTTTTCTTGCTGCTCGGTGCTTCGGAACTGGATGAGAAGGTGAGGTCAACTAACTAAACCTTATTGACTTTATTGGAATCGCCCGAAATACACTTTGTGCGCAGAGCGATATGAAATTCAAATAGACAAAAAGTCTAACGCAGTAATGGAAGTCAACGAACTAGATTACGCGTCTCGCCACGTGACTTTTGGCTCCCAACTGAGAACACGCTTCGCCTTTTCGACGGATATTGCGCTGGTATTTCCTGGCATTGGTGAGCGGATGTCGGCTTCCGGGTAGACCTTTTTGATCAATTCTTCGGTCGGCTCATCAGCAGAAGTATCTTCACTGTTTATGAAGAAAGCTTCGTGACCGCCAAAATTAGCCTCAATAGCCAATGTGCAAGCACGGGCCGATTCGGCGATGTCGCTCCAACCCCAGAAGTGTTTGGCGTTCCCACCGTAAACACCGCCTCGCTCGTCGGCAGCATTTAGCGCTGTCTGGTGCTCTCGATCCATTAACCCGTGGAAGCGCATGCTCGCTATTTGAACTTTCCCGGGACGACGACGAACAAACGCATCTGCCAACTCTTCGCTAATCCACTTGCCAACTGAGTAAGCATCTTCACAAAATGTCGGGTGCTCTTCATCAATTGGGAAATACGGTCGAGGTGTGATTCCTTTTGAGAAGAATGCACCTACGGCATTGACTGAAGAAGCAAGAACGATTTTCTCGATACCAAGCACTTCTGCAGCTTCCAATACATTCCAATTCGACGTCGTATTTACTCTGAATACTTCGTGTTCGGGAGCCATTATTGGGTTCGGAATAGCTGCCATGTGAATCACTGCGTCACAGTTCTTCATTGCTGAAAGGACTTGTCCGAAATCGGTTACGTCGATGGTCTTGAACGTGTAACCCTGCGTCCATTGAGCGTTCGTTCCGACCGGTGCATTCTGATCAACACCAACTACAGCATAGCCATTTTCTAGTAGGTCTTTGACGATGTACTCGCCGGCGCGACCTGTCGCTCCAGTTACAAAAACGGTTGTCATGATTTGATTGCGACTTTCACGTCTGCATGCCAGAGTCAGAGGATTTTTGAAAAGAACGCCCGTATCTGTAATTCCAAATACGGACTCTTACTTGATCAAGTATTGTTTGCTGAGGATAGCCGGTGTGGTTCGTAGGCCCAATAGCGATAAACCTAGCCAAAGTTAGAATGTTGGCTCCATGCCCACATCAAGGAAACCGATAGGGCCGCGATCGTCTACGTACCAGAGTCGGTTGTCTTTGATCGTCATGCCGTGAACCTGAATGGGGTCGAGTACTCGGAAAGCGTCGAAGCAGCGTCCGTCTTCAAGACGGTGTCGACTAACAACTCCGAATGCTGTGTCGGCGATCCAAACGTGACCTTCTTCTTCGGCCCAAGCAAGACCATGCACTCGGAATCCAGGTGTCTTCATACGGTGGATTTCCTGGAAGTTCGAAGTGTCGATTACATGCACGAACTGCGATGGAGGCGAAGCAACGTATAGATTCCCGTCTTTCCATTCGAGACCATGATCTCCGGTTGGTTCCGACTTGCGTCCAACCGCTTCGTCGAGGTGCTCACGAGTCGCATTGATGCCTGCGCCCGGTGAGGGGTAAACCTCAACGGTTTTACCGGTGTCCATATCGAGTTGGTAGATCTCGCAACTGTAAGTCGAAGCAACCCAGATGTATCCACCACCGATTGTTATTCCGCTCGAACTAACGGTGTCGGTCGGAAGATCGACAAGAACATCGCCAGTCGTCCAATCCACCTTGTACACATGATCGTCACCCTGATCGATGATCCACAAACCATCGTTGGCAGCCTGAAGTCCGTTTGGCTTAGGCCCGGGAGCGTTGAACTGGAAGATAGGATCGGCAACTTTGTGCGGCATCAGGTCTCTCGTTTGCTAGAAGCGTTATCGTTGTGAAACGGTAGTGTAGCGCGAGCGAGCCGATGATGGGGTTCGAGGACTGGGGCTTACGCCGTTCAGGAATGACGGCACTTGTCATCAACCCGGCATGTAACCTTGATTTAATGCATCAGGGGCAGTATTTCTTCTTTGTCTTTTGGGATTTTCCAGAAACATCGCCAAGCTCGTTGTTGTATAGATCGAACGGAAACACATCGCTGATGTACTTCGAATCGTCGATAAACTTCTGGATGGCATAATCATCAGAACCCCAGCGAATCGTAACTCGATCGTCCCTATTATTTCGATTCGCTGCTCGGTATTGGTCTAGGAGGATATGAAATCTCCAGCCTCATTCGTCCAGGTCAGCGATGTGACCATATAAAGTTTTCTCTACATATCTGTGACGATTATTAATTATCTACAGTTCGCTGTCCATCGTGGTTGTCTTTGGGTCATTCAAGAACTTGTCGAGCAGGTTCGTACCTGAACCAACGCCTTCCGGTGGGAATGCATAGCCGTTTTCGATCTTGGGCAGCTGGTCGACGATGTCCTTGTACCAAGTGTTGTTGTACGCACGAACTGTCTCTTGAATCAGAGCGTTCGGAGCATTCAACGAAAGGTGAACACTGAACATCAATGTCACTGGTCCGACACAGTCGTGCGGAGCTACTGGCATATGGTAAGCGTGAGCCATCGATGCGATTCGCTTCGCTTCAGAAATTCCACCGACCCACGAAATATCGAGCATGCAGATCGTCATCGCCTGCTTCTCGAACATTTCTCGGAATGCCCATCGAGTAGCCACGGTTTCGCTGGCGGTCGTAGCCACATCAGTCGACTTCCTGAACTCTGCGAGGGTGTCGATGTTATCCATCGGTATTGGGTCTTCAAACCAGAACGGGCTGTGTGGTTCGACAGATTTGGCGATTCGCTTCGCCGAGGAAAGATTCCATAAGCTGTGCATTTCGACCATGACGTCCATCTTGTTGCCAACTTTTTCTCTAATCTTCCTGAAAGGCTCAGTGCCTTCTTCGAGATCGGTGGCATGGATGAACTGACCGTTGGATTCGTTCGAATATTCATCGAACGGCCAAATCTTCATTGCCGTGAATCCTTCGGACATTAGGCTGTCGGCAAGTTCTCCAGCGTCGGTCATGAATGCGTGATAGTCCTCGTAAGGTTGCTCAGGCCTGTAATCGATTTGGCCTGGCTTCCAGGCGCCGCTAACTTTGACGCCGTACGAGTACCCGGCACAAGTGTTGTAAACACGAATTTTTTCTCGGGCGAGTCCACCAAGTACTTGATACAGAGGCTGGTTATTACGCCTAGCGTACAAATCCCAGAGTGCCATATCGATTGCTGAAACCGACGATGCATCTACGCTTCGACCCCGATTTACCTTCATGCGGCGCCCGAGAGTGTCCCAATGTAGATCTAGCTGATCCGGGTCTTTGCCGAGTAGGTAAGGTGCGATATCGCCATGAATGTATGCTTCGATCGCGTCGGGGGAGAACGATGTTTCTCCAAGCCCAACATGGCCGTCTGAGCTGTAAACCTTTGCCCAAACGATCATCGGGTATTCAGGATTTCGTAGTGTTTCGATTCGGTTGATAACCGCAGCGGTTGCCATCTTGTATCTCGTATTGCTGTGAAGCGTATTTTTGTCGTCTAGTTCCGTTCATGTCGAACGACGCTGTGAGGCAAGAAGGTTAACAAGCCCGATAGACGTTGTGTGAATGCCTAGCGTGTTTTTTTTGAAAAGTTCAGAATTCCATTACTCATGTCGTTCATCCAAATAATCGTGCTCGCTCTTGTGCAAGGGGTTACTGAATTCCTACCAATAAGCAGTAGCGGACATTTAGTACTCGGATCTTGGCTATTCAATTGGCCAGATCAAGGTCTGTTTTTCGACGCGGCTGTGCATGTTGGAACGTTGGTCGCAGTATTGGTTTACTTTCGGCGCGAGTGGATTCAGTTGGTAACCGGATTAACAGCTAATCAGTTGGTTGAAGTCGATAACGTAGGTGGATCGATTCGAGCGAGAGTACTGGCAGTCTTGATCATCGCCGGCACTGTTCCGCTTGTTGTTTTTGGCCCATTTATCAAAGACGCGCTTGAAAGTGATTTTAGAGACCCAACGGCGGTCGGTTGGCTGTTGATTGGCACTGCATTGATGTTCGCCGCAGGGGAGTTTGTTAGTAAGAAACTTAACAATCGTGTTTACGGTATAGACGCTATGAAGGCCCCACAAGGCTTCACAATTGGTCTTATACAAACGCTCGCTGTGTTTCCGGGGATATCACGGTCTGGCGTGACGATGATCGCAGGGATGGCGCTCGGTTTATCCCGCGAATCGGCTGCACGCTTTTCGATGCTGCTTGCGACTCCGGCTATTGCTGGGGCTGGAGTGCTGGTTGCTTTGGATGCGTTCGATTCGAGTGAAAACGTCGATCTAAGGGCTGCAGTTCTCGGCGCTATTATTTCGGCTATCACTGCCTACTTCGTAATCGCTGGATTATTGAAACTCCTACGAAACGGATCGTTCCGACCGTTCATCGTCTACTGTGCAGTCGCTGGTGTAGCGGTCGTAATCGCTCGAGCCACCGGGGCGTAATCTACCCCGACCCCAATGCCTAATCACTAGGCGAACGTGCGTCCCACGTTACTTCGCAGTTCTCGCACTCTTTTTGCCAAATGTGAACAGCCGGCGGCATCGCCACTGCAAATCGTAAACTCATTTCATCGCCTACGGTGATTATGTGATGAACGGTACCGCGAGGTATCCAAACAATATCGCCTTTCTGAGCGTTGATGATCTTCCCGCCGGTCAGCTCCCATCGAAGCTTCCCAGCCATGACGAACCACCATTCATCGAAGTCACTATGCCAGTGAGCGTGGTTACTTTGACCGGGATCGGCAGCAATAAGCGTGCCGAGATTTCGTTCGTCTTCGATCAGAAGCTTCGACCAGGGCGGCGAGCCCATCTCTTTTACTATTTCGTCGATCTCGATGTGCATCATTCCTGGTCCGAATGATGCATCCATACGAGGTGGGATTGGTCCTTCAACCACGTCGCTAATCGCAGCTACTACGCCTTCGTAGTCTGTACCCATGCTTTTTGGCTCCCGTAATACGTATCAGAAGTTACTTCAAAACTTCTTGACTTGTTGCTGATTTATCGTGATGCAACTAACGTAGCACGATCAAGACCACGACTACAGATCAGCAAGCAAGTTCAGTACAACGAGCAATGAGAGGAACGGAATGCCTAAGATAATCGGCGAGATTAGAGACGTCGTAACAGGTGAAGTTGTTCAGGCTCGCGTTCAAGTGCTTGCCCCGAATGGAGAAAACGTTGCGCCTGACGATGCCATGTGGAAAGTTGGATCAGGCGAACCGTTCTTCTATAGCAACGGTCAGTTCTCGCTGGAAACCACTCGCGGATATCACCGGGTGCTTGTCGAACGTGGGACCGAGTTCACACCGTGGCAGTAAACGATCGAAGTCGATAACTCTTCCGATTCATCCGTCGATATTTACCTCGAACGCTGGTCCGATCTTCCTGATCGTGGTTGGCACCCCGGCAACACTCATATTCACTACGACGAAAATGAAACCGATCCTGACCGTCGATTGGGTTACGACTCGCGAGTTGAAGACCTGCGAATGACCGCTGTTTCTATTCTAAAACGCTGGGATCTCGACTACGCCACGAACAAGTACCCACCCGGAGTACTTACCGAGTACACCGACACTCACCACCATGTGCAAAGCGGCGAAGAGACTCGCCACAATCACGACCAATCTGATCCGTTCAAGATCGGTTACGGACACGTGATGTTGCTCAACATTCGTAATCAGGTCGACCCGATCAGCCGTGGACTGATCATCGATCAATTCGATCCTGACTACCCACCGCTGAGTTACGCCTGCGATCAAGCAAACGATCAAGACGGCCTAGTTATCTGGTGCCACAACGTGCAAGGCATGGAAGCTCCAGTGGCAGCAGCACTCGGCAAGGTTCACGCCATGAACCTGTTCGATCCTTTCTGGTCCGATATCGAATATCTCTACTGGTACCACATGCTAAATACCGGAATAAAAATGCCGGTGTCGACTGGATCCGACTGGTTTGTAAGCTCGTCAAACAGGGTTTACTCGCAAACCAATGGAGGCTTCGCTTACGACTCCTGGCTCGAAGGAATAGCACTGGTAAGACCTTCATCACGAACGGTCCAGCGTTGTTCCTGTCGGTTGCAGGACTGGAACCCGGCGACACTGTTCTAGTAGAAAAAGGAACAAAAATTACGATTCACGCTGACTGGAGCTCTCATCACACTATCCAACGTGTCGAAATCGTTCAGAACGGCAAGGTCGTAGCGCGTCGTGACTTCCCAGAGGGCGTAACGGCTGGTCATATTGAGACTGAAATCGTGATAGAAGCCGACGGTTGGATCGGTGCTCGTTTAGGATCAAGTTCACGTGATTCGTTCAATCAGCCGATCTGGGCACACACCAGTCCCGTATACGTACGAGGAACTGGGCAGCAGTCCGAGGCTAGCGTTGAATCGGCAAGATTCTATACCGATCAAATCGGCGAAGGAATGAACTGGGTAAAAACTAAAGGCCGCTTCTACAATGACGCTCAGCGAAAGGAAGTTGTCGATCTGTTCAAGCAGGGACAGGATTGGTACCGAAAATTGATTTGATGATTGCGGACATACAACCGGCAAACCTAGCCAGCAGGTAAACTCGCTCGCGTCGGATTATTCCCTACGCAGTTACAAACCATCAGCACGAGTAGTTATAGAAAAATGTCAGTCGAATCTCTATTTGATCACTATTATGACCGCGCTACGATCCCAATTCGTAACACGAGATTTGAACGCACGCAGCGTGGTTCATTCGATATTCGACAAGTCGAAGAAGACGATGAATTCCGTAATCTGAGTCATAAAATCGTCCTCAAAGACGGCGTTGCTTCGAGCATGTGGCGTGAACAGGATTGGGGACTCGGCGAGAATTCGGTCGATGTTAGCCATTTCGAGAATGGCATCGTCAAGCAGTTGAGCCTGCGTCATAACGGTGATTCCGTAACCGGATTGAAGATCAGCCTGAGCCGAGGTGAGTGGCTAGTCCCTGACCCTGATCTCCGACTCCCTTACATTTTTGGAAGAGCGGATATGGAGACGTGGTACAAGGCAAGCAACGAAAAAATGGGTCTAAAGAGAGTTCGGTTGGCTTGGGATTACGAAGAAAAGCACACGTTCACAGTTCGAGATTTAGGCGTGGATAAAGATCGAGCCGAGCACTTGTACAAAGGTGTTGAGTATCGAATTGAGCTCGACGACGAGATTCGCTTAGCGATTGATGGTAAAACATCTCGAAAAGTCAATTGGCGAACCGAAATGACGGGCGATGAAATTCGAACCCTCTTTGAGTACGCCAATGGCGAATCGTGGATGAACGGGTGGGGATTTGTCGCTGACATCCTCGAAGTTCGCAAGTAATTTTTGGATTGCGTGTTCGTGTTATTGGCGATGTGCGAGGACACACTTCGCTCTAGGCGCCTCGCGCTCGATAAATCGGTCACTTCTCCCTGAGGGAGAAGGTTAGGCATGCCCTGAGATGGTCGAAGGGTTGAGAGTGAATGCCAGCAGGCACCGATCTTCAACCGAATCACTTTGAATGCTAGTCGTGAACGTACTCAGCGTTCAGGTCTAATGGATACAGTGATTCGCGGACTCGCTTGTACTCGAATGTCGACATGTCGGCTGACGTCGCACCCGGCGTATTCACGGTGATCATTTCGCTGGCGATCGGCTGATACGCCGGTCGAGGCGATACAACACCCTTCGCCACGACGATGTCGAAATCATCAGGCCGGTAACCCAATGAGTAGAACTGTTCACGGCTCATGTTGCCGACTCGGCTGGTTACTAGAGCAACCGTTGGCCCTTCCTCCGATTCGATCACCACGGTCGGTCCAGCATCAAAGAATCGCCAGCCAGCGTGAACCGTGCCGGTATCTTCAAATCGTCCGTCAGACATTCGGGTAACTCGGCCAGTAAGTTGTACCGGTTCGCCGTGCAATGAATCAGTTTTTCCGCCGACATTCACCGTAACCGTTGAACCGATTCCGGCCGCTACACATACGTCAATTGCCTCGGTATCTCTAACGGTCTGGAGCCAAGATGAAGCACCATGCTTCACGGCTTCGGCTAGCAAAAACGTGCTGTCGCCAGAACTCCCTGCACCAATGTTGTCGCCGACATCAAGTAACACAATCGGACCGGAATCGTCAGATTTCTCCGCCGCCTGTTTCAGCGCGTACTCAACCGCCTCAGATGACGTTGGTCCGACCGGTTCGTAAAGCTCCTTACGGTTCGACCACGCCCGGTCGGCAATCCAGCGTGCGGCTTTTTTGGCTTCGTCTACCGAATCCTCATGAAGCACGTAACAAGCGAGTCCGTTCTCGTAAACGTCCGACCACGGATAGCCTTCACCAATCGATCCGCCGACAATACCCGTCTGAGCCAGCACTGTTTCAAGATCGTCGATAACTGCCTTCATCGGCATATCTCTTGTGTCGTGTTGGAATATTCCGACCACCATTGGAGGCTGTTCGAGCCACATAGCGGGTCGCCAGTTATCAGTGGCCATACGAACAACTAGGTCGCACGCATCGTGTGCTCGGGGCACGGCGTCGGTGTGCGGGTTTGTTTTGTAGATAACCAGCACATCGGTTTCATCAGCCATCTGCTGCGATACGTTCGCGTGTAGGTCCAGCGTCATAGCTACGGGTACGTCCGGTCCGACAATTTCACGCACACGCCGGGCGAGCTCCCCATCCATATCTGGGTATTCCTCTGATACGGCGGCACCCATCTGATTCAGCAATACACCGTCGAAAGGTCCTTGGTCTTGGAGCATCTTTAGCGCTTCACCACCAAGCGTGTCGTAAACCTCTTTGCTTATCGTTCCAGCAGGATCCGTAGCGGCAAAGATCAGGGGAATCAGATCGAAATCGAGTCGCTTCGAAGCCTGAATAAATCCCGCCATCGACGTCTGCGATAACTCATGCATGTCGTGGTACTGCTGGCCACGCTGAACAGCGTACGTTTGCATGCCCGATCGCTTGAAATCATTCATCGTCGTTTTGTTCGTGGCGAAAGTATTGGTTTCGTGGTGGATACCTAGCGTTGCAATACGGAGTTTATTGGTCACTTGTGAATTGTCGATTCTCATTGGAATGTGCGGAACATATCTGTGCGTGCGGCATTACTATCAGATTGTGATTTGTAATCAACACTGCTCTACAGCAGTTTTTCGAATCTTACCCACCTCATATGGCATTTTGCTCATTACTGAACTTGAATAGGAACCTGAACTAATAATGCCGGTTGGTGAATTGGCGGCTGTATCTAACGCCGCCTTGTGGGCGCTCGTGGGAACGATTGCGAAAAGCATGCCTAGCAGCGTGCGACCGCTCCATGTAACTTCTTCTCATGCTTGGACGACCGTTGTAATTCTCGTGGTGATCTTGGTCGCTCTCGGGAACCTCACAGATCTTACGACGATGGATCGAGATACGTTCCTGCTGTTCGTCGGTAGTGGTCTTGTAAATTCCGCAGGATCGATAACGTTCTGGGTCGCCATTAGTCGGAGTCAGATCAGTAAAGTCTTCCCGACCACTCAAGGCTTGTTCATTCTCGTAACCCTGATTTCAAGCACCATATTTTTCGATACATCCCTTGGAATCGGTCTCGTCGGTGGAGCGATCTTGGTTCTCTCAGGTGTGATCCTGATGAACTGGAAACGCGATGATGCCAGCGAATCCAGCCAAGATTTAAGAGGAACGCTTATCCTCATCGGAATGATGCTGGCGACCGCTATATTTTGGGTAGTGGGTCTTCTCACGACAGTCGAGGGATTGAAGAACACCGAGCCGATTATCGCCACGATTATTCGAAACGGTATTCCGGCAATTATTTATCTGGTCATCGCCATTGTTTACCCGCGGATGGGATATAAGAAAGCAGTCGGTGCATCTCCAGCGAAAATGTTGGCAGGAGGGCTTGTTTTCACGCTTGCCGCATGGATGTTCGTTTTTGCCGTCGATAACACCTCTCCGAGCGTAGTAGCGGTACTAACGAACACTTCTCCGCTGTGGGCGGTACTGCTCGGGCGGATATTCCTCAAAGAAAAGATGGGACCTCGGGCAGGGATGGGCATGATCCTTTGTGTCGTCGGAATCATCATTGTGGTTCTAATCAAGTGACCGACGCGAAAATTCGGCTGAGCCCATATTCTTAGCTCACGCCGACTTTTGATTTATTCTAATTAGTAGTCCCTACACGCAGATAGGAACGGACTACTCTCCGTGTCCGGAAATCAGCCCAGCTGATCCCGGCATACGAGTTTTCTCATCAAGTTTGGATGTAACCCCAGGGTTCTGACCAGCGCTTGGCCATTCACCACGAAGAACCGCCGCAACCTGCTGTGAAGCACGCTGTTTCGCCAACCATGCGGCACGAGTTGATGCACCAGCGAGGTGAGGCGCGGTGATTACGTTCTTCATTTGCAGTAGAGGGTTGTTGGGGTCTACCGGCTCCTGCTCAAATACATCCAAACCTGCGCCACGAATCTTGCCCTGTTGTAGAGCTTCTATCAATGCAGGTTCGTCGTTCACAGAACCACGGCAAACGTTGATGTAGTAGGCAGATTCCTTCATCACATCAAACTGTTCTTTGCCGATCATGTGGAACGTTTCTGCGTTCAGCGGAACTACAACGACGACGTAGTCGGACCGTTCGAACAGTTCGTTTAATTCAAATACTTGCTTGACACCGTATTCCGCAATAATCCACGGCTCTACATATGGATCGTAAACGAGGGTCTCCATGCGCCATCCCTGGCCAAGCTTGCGAGCGATCTGTCGACCAATATTGCCGAATCCGACGATTCCTAAAGTCTGCTCGTCAATTGGCTCGATCGGCCCGAATTCTGCAGCGCCCCAACGTCCTTCTCGCAATTGGAGAGTTGACTGCACCGTGTTGCGGTTAAGAGCGAGAGTCATCGTTACAGCCTGGTTCGAAACTTCTTCAGCACACATGCCAGCACCGTTGGTGACGATGATGCCCATGTCGGTAGCTACGTCTACATCGATGTGGTTAAAACCGTGCGAGTAGACAGCGAGAACCTTAGCTGAATCCGCAGCGCGAATAACTTGCTCAGTACCCCAACCGGCTTTCATCATGATGGCGTCTGCGCCTCGAACTGCTTCGATCGCTTCACCCTCAGATTGAGGCGCTTCCTGAACGAATTCCACATCAAGATCGGCCATTTCGGCTCGTTCGTGATGTAGTGGGTCGTCAGTATTAGGTCCGAGTATTACTACTCTTTGCTTTGCCATTTTCATTACTCCAAAAATAAGTGTGAAGATTAATGACCGATTATGTGATCGCTAATCGAATAGAAATGCTCGAGCTATTTGCCCTGCTCAGCGAGCATGACTTCCCAGCTAACAGCCCAGTTGCGCGGCTCAACGGTGCTTCGGACGTCTGGGTTGATTAGAGACATTGGCCAGTAGCCGAGAGCTACTCGCATTGCCTCTTCACCAAGCTGAGTATTTGCTCGGCTCCACGCAACTTCACTGTATGAAGCGTAGTGGTTAGTTACAGATACGTTGTCCATCTTGAGCAATGGGTTTTTTGGGTCGATAGGTTCCTGCTCGAACACGTCGAGTCCGGCACCAGCGATTTTGCCTTGCTGAAGCGCTTCGATCAGTGCCTTCTCATCGACCACAGGTCCACGTGAGCAGTTGATCAGGTAAGCAGTTGGCTTCATTAGACCTAAGAACTCTGTACCAATCATGTGGCGAGTCTTTGGAGTTAGGTAAGTGTGTGGCGAAACGTAGTCAGATCGCTTGGCGATTTCCTGAGGAGTGCCAACCATTTCGACCCCGTATTCCTTTGCGTCCCATGAAGAAACGAAAGGATCGTAGCCGATTACTTTCATGCCGAAAGCCTGAGCCTTGCGTGCAACCGTTCGTCCAATGTCACCGAGTCCGATGATTCCGAATGTCTGGCCATTGATGTGTCCCATTGGCGCTAGATGATCACGAGTCCAAGTGCCGTTTTTCACCAGTTTGTCGTGAAGTACAAATTTTCTTGAACAAACGAGGAAGTGCATCATCGTCTGGTTACTAACTTCTTCGGTCCCGAATGAAGCAGTGTTGGCGAGAACTACGCCGTTCTCTACAGCCGCATCCAGATCCATACCATCGTAACCATGTCCGAACGAAACTAGTCCTTTGCAACGACCATTGTTGCCCATGTGCACAAACAGATCAGGTGATATTCCGTGACCCGCAGCCATTGCTACATCGGTGTCTTTGAGAGCTTCAATGAGTTCACCATCACTTTCGCCATCATAAACGACAAATTCGGCACCCATTTCAGTTACCGCTTTGCTCTGCTGCGGGAAATCTGATGCGGTAGCGTTCCTCATATTATTCGGGCCTAGAAATAAAACTCTAGTATCTTTTGCGTCTGCGCTCATATGTCTCTTTGCGTTCTCTTTAGTTAGATGGAATAGGGGAAGGTTGGTTATTCAGGTTTGACAATACTATCTGGCGTGCCGCCTGCCCAAACCTTCTTCATGTTCTCGAAGGCAAATCGTACTCTTCTTGGGTAACTTTCGTAACTCTTGCCTGCTATGTGCGGAGCAACTACAACGTTATCTCGCTTGAGAAGCGGGTTTTTTGGGTCGACAGGTTCCTGCTCGAACACATCTAACCCAGCGCCCCATATTTCGCCATCTTCCAGAGCTTGTTCTAGCGCCTTCTCATCGACGACGGGGCCACGGCATGTGTTGATCAATACAGCAGTCTTCTTCATCAGTCGAAGTTCGGTCTCGTTTATTAATGCATGTGTGCTGTTGTCGAGTGGTGTGTGCAACGTGACGATGTCGGCTCGTTCGAGTAGCTCGTCGAGTTCAACTCTTGTAGCGCCATAGCTTTCAGCTTTTTCGCTTCGAACTTTGTCGGTATAGATAGTCGTTGTTTCAAATCCCCTGAGCATTCCCGCTACGTTACTTCCGATTCGACCTGCTCCAATAATGCCGACCGTCGCGCCGAACAACTCGTGTGAGTCTCGACCGTCAACTTCAGGTCGCATCCAATCACCGGCCTTCGTATCTGTATTGGAAACGATCAAGTGACGAATAGTTGATAGAGCGAGCGTGATGGCGAATTCAGCGACAGGAATCGCATTCGCTCCGCCGTTGTTGGCGACAGGGATACCCATCTCGCCAGCGAGTCCTAGGTTTATTCCGTCGAAGCCAGCAGAGCAAAGCTGAACTAATTTCGTTTTCTTGGCGAGTCGAAGCACATCGTCTGAAACGCCGTGACCGAATACTAGGATGAAATCAGCGATTTCTGCTGCTTCGGCTACTTCTGTTGCCGACGATTCGTTCGTTCGAATGTGCAGATTCCAGTCTGGTGGCTTCATTTCGTTAGCCATATCCAGTAACGGAAGGGCAGGACCAGCAAATACGAGTACCTCAGGCATTGAATTTATTCTCACTTCGAATTGGTAGCGGTGTGTATCGACACGAACTCGGGAATTGTAGAACTTGAGCGGACGCTAGGGTAGGACGATTACACATCTCAGCAAGTATGCTTTCTCAAACTCTCAATTTTCGGATGTTAAAAACCGCATATATATTAAGTAATCGGCACCGGTCTCACAAATGAACTCTGATTCTGAACTACTTCAATCCTCAGCCATCCAAATATTGGCGGAACTAGGCAAGCTTCCAGCGACCTCGTATTGGGAAGACGGCCCGACGAAGTATCTAGCGGTTCGAGCTAAAGAAGCAGGTCTCGACGTTTCGCTCGATCAATGGGGCAACGTACTCGCTACAAAATCAGGTAATAATCCTGAGGCTCCCGGAATTGCGTTTGTCGCCCACACCGATCATCCCGGGTATGAAGTGGTGTCGCAGGACGGTACGAAATTAACCCTCAAAACAATGGGTGGCATTGGTATTGCGGGTGGTCGGGTTGGTACAACCATTCTGGTGATTGGTCGACACGGAAATCGTATTAGAGCGACGATTATAGGTGCGGAAGCCGCCGACGGGAAATTCGCTAAGGCACGAGAGGACGCTGGTTGGCTTGGTACTGACACCGTGTACGCCAAACTAGAAGATGACACCGATCTTGGTGACTTACCAAAGCCTGCCGTTCCTGATCTTCTCGATTTTGAACTAGGTGAAGATGATTTGATTCGAATGCGAGCAGCAGATGATCTCGCTGGTTGTGCTGCTATTCTCGCAGCTCTGGAATCGATCATTAAGACGCCAACCGAGGGCAGTGTCTACGGGTTGTTCACCAGGGCTGAAGAAGTGGGTCTCGTCGGCGCACGTGTCGCTGCTGAGCAAGAGTTGTTGCCGAAGAACACCATCATCGTTTCTGTCGAAACCAGTTCAGTGCTTCCCGGCGCAGAAATCGGCGATGGCGTGGTGATCCGAACAGGAGACCGTGCAGCAACATTCGACTACGAGGCTGAAGCGTATCTGGGCGAGGCTGCACAGCGAATCAAATCAGCTGATCCCACATTCAAAATTCAGCGACAACTTATGAGTGCCGGTGGATGCGAAGCTTCCGCATTCAAGGCGTTCGGATACAAGGTCACCGGAACTGCATTCCCACTTGGTGCATGGCATAACCGAGGAGAAAAGGACGTGGAGCCGGAATTCATTTCTAAGGATGATTTTATTGGTGGCACTATATTGATCGCTGAAGCAGCTAAGCTCGCAGGTACAAACCCTGCCGGCGTTCTAGGTCGGCTTTCCGACACGCCATCCGATGAAGCGGATCGGTTGAAGAGTGACCGGCTTCGTCCCGAATACGCTAAGTATTGGGCGTATTCTTGTTTCGAATAATTTATCGGTCCCGCATCTAAGTAAGCCTGCAAGTCAGCAAAACGAGTTAACGAGAAAAAATATGGAAGTAGATGGCAGCTACCTATTGGCACGGACGCTCAAAGAAGAAGGGGTTGAACACCTCTTCTACTTGATGGGTGGCCCCAATTACGAGATCGTCAACAATTCTGAGGATCTCGGAATAAAGGCGATCGACTTCCGTCACGAGCAAACCGCTTCGATGGCCGCTCACGGCTATGCACGTGTTACCGGGAAGCCAGGCGTGACTACTGCCGCCTCCGGTCCAGGAACGTTGAATCTACTCACAGGTCAGTACACAGCGTGGGTAGATGGCGCGCCAATGATTACTCTGGGCGGCGCAGGTCCTATTCAAGATTTCGGACGAGACGGCTTCCAAGAAGTCGATCAAGTCAGCATCTTCGAACCGATTTCCAAAGCTGTCATGCGACCTACCGACCCAGCTCGCTACCCTGAACACATTTCTACGGCGTTCCGGCTGGCGACAACTGGTCGACCTGGTCCGGTCTATGTGGATTGCAACGAAGATGTTCTTTACGGCAAGGTCGAAGAATCCGAAGCGGTTGTGCCAACGCGTTCGCCAAGTAAGCCACGGCCTGCTGGCGATCCCGATCTGATTAAGCAAGCAGTGAAAATGCTGTCTGAAGCAAGCAGTCCAATGATCTTCGCTGGTGGCGGAGTCTGGTGGTCGCAGGCATACGATGAACTTCGAGTGCTGGTAGAACGAATGGGTATTCCGTTCTACACATCACCAATGTCACGAGGACTGCTGCCCGACGATCACCAAATGTCGTTCCCGGCGGCCCGTTCGGGTGCGTTTAGAGGTGCGGACGTTGTTCTGGTAGTCGGCACTCGAATGAACTGGATGATGACGTTCGGCAAGCGTATTGCTACCAATTCAAAAATGATTCAGATCGATATTCACGGCGCTGAACTTGGTCACAATCGATCAGTAGATGTGGGCATAGAAGGCGACGCCAAGACGGTTTTACAACAAATGATCGACGAGGCTGAACGAATTGGATTTGAATCCAAGGCAAATTCGAAGTGGATCGATAATCTACGAGAAGCCGATCTGGCACGCCGAGAGCGTGTGGCTCCGCTGGAGAACTCCGACCAGCAACCGATACATCCTCTAAGACTCTGTAAAGAATTGCGAGACTTGATGGATCGAGACTCAATTCTCGCCGTAGACGGAAACGAAATTCTTCACTTCGGCCGACAATCGATACCGACTTATGTCCCGGGGCATCGCCTGAACTCAGGTCCTTCCGGCTGCATGGGCGTGGGCTTGCCTTACGCGCTTGGCGCCAAGATCGCTAAGCCAGACAAACAAGTTGTTGCATTGCACGGCGATGGATCACTCGGCATGAACATTCAAGATTTTGATACTGCCGTGCGCCATAATCTGCCAATCGTTATCGTCGTATCGAACAACGAAGGCTGGACAGCCCGAGTCGAAGGCATCCGTAAGCCGGGTCGTGAGCTTGGCTTCACCCGTTTCGACAAAGTTGCCGAAGCGCTTGGTGGTCACGGTGAATTGGTCGAAGATCCAAAAGATCTTAGGCCTGCTCTTGAACGAGCATTTGATGCTGGTGTTCCGGCGATAGTGAACGTTCGTACCGACCCAACTGCTCGAGCACTTTCGCATTTTGTTGGCTCTAAAATGGAGTAGCTGTGCGTTCGTTCACCGCCTGCTGTACCTGGTTAGATTTGATTACGTAAAGAGTGAGTATAGAAGCACCGTACGACCTCAAGCTTGAGAAACTGAAGTAGCGTAGTCGAGATCGAATCAAGTATTGTCCTGATCGAATAACGCGGGAAAAGCTCGAAATATAAGATTACGGCTGCAGTGTCATCTGTCTGTACGCACTACTTGGTCGTTACGATTTCTCTACTCTGATCGAAGCACCCGATAAAACTGACATAAGCCGATTCTCTGTCGATCTTGGCGCACGTACAACCATCGAAACAGAAACGATTAAAGCTGATACGACTGAGCGATTCATCTACGCAGTTATGGTTGAAACCACCGATTCTAGCTAACCACTGAACGTTCAAAGCCCTTAGAATCTCACTATTAGTATCGAACGGGTCAACAGGACGAGGCAGAGACAATGACTTCAGCGAATTCTGATAGAGAACTCGGATTTACGCCTACTTACAGACTACGCGAAATGATCGGTTCGAAAGAAATTTCTCCGATAGAACTAACCGAATCTCACTTGAGACGCGCCGACGAGCTAGATCCTAAGCTAGGAATATTCATTACTCGTATTTCCGACATGGCAATGGACGCCGCTCGGAACGCTGAAGCCGCAGTGATGAGAGGCGATGAATTAGGTCCACTGCACGGAATTCCCGTCCCCTGTAAAGACACCGAGCCAATGAAAGGTGTTGTGTGGACCCACGGCTCGCTGACTTACAAAGACAATATCGCTAAAGTCGATTCGATCCTGATTTCTAGGATCAAAGCCACTGGAGGAATTATCACTGGGAAGACCAACACTCCTGAGAACGGCTTTGCTGGTACGACCGAAAACCGTCTTGGACCTCCAGCTCGAAACCCGTGGAATCCTGACAAAACTCCAGGCGGATCATCGGGCGGTGCTTCCGCTGCGGTCGCATCAGGACTGACCAGTTTTGCAACAGGTGGCGATGGCGGCGGCTCAATACGAATACCGGCTGCATTTGCAGGTGTGTACGGCATAAAGGCAACGCAGGGCAGGGTGGCGAAGGCTGCGAGCAAGACTCGAAACGCCGGTCACAACATCATGAACAATGCGACGGCAGGTCCCCTGACTCGCACGGTACGAGATGCCGCAGAAACTCTGGCGATATTATCAGGTAAAGATCCTCGTTCCGAATACGACAACATTTCCGATGATGTACCCGATTACGTTGCTGCCTTAACAAACGGCGTCAAAGGACTGAAAATCGGCTGGACTCCCGATATGGGAGGGAACCCGGTAGATCCTGAAGTCGCTCAAGTTGCCGAGGACGCTGCGAGGGTGTTTGAAGGTCTAGGGGCGAATGTAGAAACCGTAGATTTCAATCCAACGGATTACGAAGATGTCTTCTGGACGTTCTTCGACTATTTCACAGTTAAGGGACTCGATGCTTCGCGAGAAGATTTCGACAATCACCGTGAAGATATGACCGGCTACTTCGGTGAATACATGGATCGTGCTGACAAACTTTCCGCCGAACGAATGTGGAATATTTTCAGCAATATCGGTGCCTACCGAAAATATGTAAATGACTATTTCGGGAATTACGATTTGCTGCTTTCACCATCGCTGGCTGTGCCTGCCTTCGACATTGGTGATGAACCCAATGTGATCGGCGGTAAGCAAGTTCCTCACCGACTTTGGGGATTTACCCCGTTCACTTATCTGTTCAATCTCACAGGTAACCCGGGAGCATCCGTACCTGCAGGATTCTCTTCGGAAGGTCTGCCAATAGGGCTACAAATCGTAGGGGATATGAAAGACGAAGAAACGATTTTCGCCGCATCTGCCGCGTTTGAAGAGGTCTGCCCCTGGGCTGATAAGCGACCGCCAATCAGCTAAGCAGTGCTGGTTGAAGCACACTTTTTGGCGAGTACGATGATGTCGTTTTTTCTCATGCTCGGAGAATTTCTATATCGCCGCTGACTGTACGGGCTTGAATTGTGAGATCTACGAAATCCGACTGGCTCTCAGAAGTATCGAGATCGCTGTTGATGTTTCCTGATCTTGAGTCGAGGTCTAGCCATACAAGTGTGTTCGGCACCACTCCAACGGTTACTTCGCCTGACGCACTGTTCGCGGAGATTGTCCCGCTGTGAGCAACGCCGATCTGAAGCGCTCCTGAAGCAAATTTTGAACGAACATCAGTATGTACTTCTGCGATTGTGACGTCACCACTCACAGACCTCAGATTCGTTGCACCCATAACGTCGTTGGCAGTTATGTCACCTGATGCGGTCTTAGCGGTGAACTTGCCTCCGATGTTGTTTATTCGGACGTTTCCGCTTGCGGTCTGAACTTTCACATTGTCATTCGCATCTTCGATTTCTGCATCGCCCGACGCCGTTTTGATAACTGCGGCTCCGTATCGTCCTTTGCACTTGATGATGGCAGAGGCAACACTAACTTGAATGTCGCTATCTATTGGAGCTTGCACTTCGATCTTTAGTTGAACAGTGCTCCTTAGGTAGCTAGTGCCCTTTGGAGCCTCGATAGTCAGTTCGTCTCGGTTGAGAACGACCTTGGTCGCTTCAGCGGCTTCACGATCCTCCCTACTGCTGCCATACGGCGTCACAGTCACGTTGACATTGTCTCGTTCCTCGGCGACTACATCGATGGATCCGGTCGGTAGGGTGATATTTATTGATAGCGGAGTGCTGCGTGTGAATCCAGGCATTGGAGTTTCCTTGTGGGGAGAAGTCAGGGTGAAAATCTGATTAGAAGTACGAGGTCAGGATCGAGCGAATCCCTTATAACTTCGATTTCGTTTGCCATGACGAGCGCCATGACCTGATTGCGGAGCGGAGTCGACAGCGGAGGCAATCGCGCTAACCAGCCAGCCGTTCACCGACAGACTTGCGGATTTTGCGGCTTGCTCGACAGAGTCTTTAAGAGACTCCTGCAAACGAAGCGTGATTCGAACGACATCGTCGGTTGATTGCGATTCGTTTGCCTCTGTAGGTGCCGACGTGGTTTCGGTATGAGTCGGTTCGTTCACAACGAAATCGATATCTTGGCCACGAAGCCGGGCTTCTACCGATGTGTTCTCAAGTGCGAGCGTGATTTCGTCAGCCGCTCCCGACATTGCTTCGAGGAGGCAAAGTCTGGCGGCAGGTTCAAGAGATAGAGCGAGTAACGACGCTGCTTCGGCGACATCTTTGCCAACGGGAGCGGCGGTCGATTTCAGACTTTGCTGGAGTGAATTTATAAATGGCGAAAGTTTCATGACGTCATAATGACGTTAAATCTGACATCTCACAATATGCGCTCGTCATCCGCCTAGAACTTAACCGTGAATTACTACCCCTGACTGTACTTCCGAATTATGTCCCAAATTTCGGGTTTCATCGAGTTGTAGATGAAGTAACAGTAGTGAGTAGCACCTTGCGACTGCATCTCTGCCAGTAAACGATCAAGCTCAGATGCCGTCAGCCAATTCGATCCGAAATGTTCGAGTCCAACCCACGGTATGAAACGTTCTTGCCCGCCGCTATTGGCGATCATCTTGGCGGTCTGATTTCGTATCGAGGTGCTGAACCATTTGTCCGATGCTTCCCCGTTGTACTCGCTAATGGGGTAGTCGGAAGGCATTGGGTAGTCGAACATCGACCCAAATAATGTCGAGGCTATTTCTGGGTCGAGGTCATCATTCCATTCGACCAACGTGTTGACCCAGTTCACGATCGTACCTCTGGACCCTGCCACGCCACCTGACCACCAGTATTGCTTGGGCTGCTGGAAGTCGATGTACTGCTGCTTGCGGGTCGTGTTGTGTCCGGTTAACGGCTCCAAGAACGGCAATCGTGAAGAGTTTCCAACAAGCATATTCGGCAGATGTTCTTTGGTTCCACGATACGAGCTGCTCACGCTCCATTCGACCGCGACCTGCTTAAACGAGTACCAGTCGGTGAACTTTGGATGATCCCGCCACCAATCATGATTCGCCAATGCACCGGGAGCCTTCTCCATGAACTTACGGGCGTAGTTCGAATCAAATCCGTGTAGGAATTCCTTGAAATGCTCTCGACCGTCAAGAATTCTCTGGAAGTCCATACCGTTTTTAGAAGCGAACGCCCGATTTTCGGGAGTGTCGATCGGTTCAACCCATAGATCATCTCGATGTCCTGGCTGGATTTCCCACTTGAAATCTGGCCCGTCCAACAGCAATCCCGTTACCTGCGGAAAGTGCTTTGCTGTATCCCGAGCACGGGCGACGGTCATCGCTGGCATATCTGGATCGGTGAAACTTGGGATACATTTCGTCATATCAAGTTTTCCCGACCCGAATCCTCCGTGCAAGAAATAACCCTTGTCGTCGACCGCGTAGATCGTGAAGCCTTTCGAACGTCCCATCTCAAGCGCTGCAGCAAGCTTTTCTGCTTGGCCCGCGAGATGATCTGGCAACGTCGGTGGCTGCCAGGCAAGCCCTTCGTAAAACTCAGGTGTTGGATTGAATGCCGCAGTGGGTACTCGTTTTAGCCGTTCGCCTCCCATCGCTTCCAGTCCGCGAGGATGACAATCCTCAGGCTGCGGGTAAATGTTGCCTTCGTCATCCGGTGCTTGGTCGTCTAGCAAACACAGCCACTGCAGAGCTATTTCCTTCACACCGGCTGCTGCAAGCTCATTCCAGAACGATTCCTCGAACATGATGTCGTTGGGTGGACGCAGACACATGACGGGCTTAAGGGGCTGCTTGTTAGGGTTATTCGCTGACATATTCGATAGCTTTCCGCGCGTTCGTAGCTACACGCCGAAAATGTACACCTTCGCAGCACCATAAGTAGCTCGTTACTTGTAGATATCCCGACCCCTGTGGAGGGATCTTCGGTGGATGGGAAGGTGAGGGGTTAGTGAATAGCTGAATTGCTAACAGCAGATGCGACCCTACCCCAGATCCCTCGGCTCCGATGACTTCGCTCGGGAAATAGGATTAGCGCACAGTGAGAATCAACGCGGGTGAGTCGATGCTGTCTACGAAAGCGAAGGAATCGCCGTGAACTGCTCTTCGTAGAGCCGACGGTACAGCGATGATCGTTCGAGCAACTCTTCGTTTGTGCCTCGATCAGAAATCTTGCCGCCGTCCATCACAAGTATCTGATTCGCAGCGATTACCGTGGAAAGCCTATGGGCGATAGCGACGGTCGTACGACCTTCTCTGAGTCTAGTAAGCGCTTGTTGAATCATTCGTTCTGAAAGCGTGTCGAGAGAACTGGTTGCTTCATCAAGAAGCAGTATCCGTGGATTCGTAAGGATCACACGAGCGATTGCCAGTCGTTGTCGTTCACCACCAGACAATCGATATCCACGTTCGCCGACCATGGTGTCGAAACCTTCAGAAAGTCCATCGATTAGGTCGAATATCTGGGCTGCTTTGGTCGCATCGATCATCTGTTGTTCGGTTGCGTCAGATTTTCCGAATACCAAATTTTCTCGAATGGTTGCATGGAACATAAACGAGTCTTGGGACACCACACCGATTAGCTTGGATATATCGGCCTGAGCCATATCCTTCACGTTGATGCCATCGATCGACACTGATCCAGTGTCAGCGTCATACAAACGTGCAAGTAAGTAACCCACTGAAGTTTTTCCAGATCCACTAGGACCAACTAGTGCGGTGAGTCCACCGCTTGGAACTGAGAAATCTATATTGCTCAGTGTGAACGATGGCTCAAGTTCTTTTGAAGATTGTTTGCGTTCCTTCTCTTCAGCACTATTCGTTACGGTTCGGGCGACGGGAGGAATTTCTGAATACTTGAACCCGACACCACTGTATTCGATTTCGCCCTTAAAGTTCGCAGGGTCGACTGACACAGGGTTTTCAGGATCTTTGATCTTGGGATCAATATCGAGGTACTCAAATATCCGATCGAATAGTGCAATAGAACTTGATATTTCAACACCACGCATGAACAGACCCGCCATAGGGAATAGAAGCCGAGCCTGAATGGCTGTAAACGCCACGATGTCACCCAGTGAAATGGAGCTGTCCTCGTCGATGATGAAGTAACCACCAATCAACCAAATGATCGCTGGGGTCATAGTGAAGAAAGTTTGAATTACCACCGAGAAACGTTGACCAGTCATAGCCTGGCGAAGGCTAAGAACAGTTAATTCTGAGCTATTTTGCTTAAAATCATAGAACTGGTCAGCTTCTCGCCCGAACGTCTTCGAAAGCATCACACCGGAAACTGAAAGCGTTTCTCCGGTACGAGATGTGAGATCGGAAAGAGATTTTTGCGTGCGGCGTGTTAACTCTCGTCGTCGCTTACCAACCTTGAACATCGTAAACGTGAATATAGGCAACGTGATTAAAGCAACAATCGACAGCTGCCAGGATATGACCAGCATCGCTACCACAGCGGAAATTACGATCACTGAGTTCGATAACAACACACCAAGCGTGTCCGTCAGAAGCATCTGTGTACTTGCCACATCGCTCGAAATACGTGTCTGTAAATCACCCGTTCTTGTCGAGGTGAAGAAGGAAAGTGGTAACTTCTGCAGATGCGCATAAACCGAGAGTCGAAGGTCTTCCATTACTGTTAGACCGGTTCGAATGTTCAGGTAGCTCGTGCCGTATGAAATTCCACCGCTCACAGCCGCAATCCCTATCATCCAGCCAGTAAACCAATAAAGCTGAGTACGATCGTCAGTTGGAATTGCTTCATCGATAATTTGTCGAATCAATAATGGAGTAGCGACCATCAGCAAAGCTGAGATAAAGATCAAAATTGCTACGGTAAAGAGCGTAGAGCGATACGGACGGTAGAGCTTGGAAACTCTAATTAACGTTTTACGGGCAATAGGGCGCTTCGGAGCATCATCAAATGCTCTGCTCATCTGCCTAACATGTCCGCGAACCAAATCGTGCTCCTTGTTGCCATAGGCTTTTGACAATCCTTATTCGCTGGATAAGAAAATCATCCAACTGATTCTATTGTGCGCCAATTTATGCGGATAACAAAAAAGCGGTCGACATATGTGCCGACCGCTTTATTTTGCTACTTTTGGTAGCCCCAAGGGGATTTGAACCCCTGTTTCAGCCTTGAGAGGGCCGTGTCCTGGGCCACTAGACGATGGGGCCCTTGTTGGCTGCCGATCCAGGGATCGAACCTGGGTTACCAGATTCAGAGTCTGGTGTCTTACCGCTAGACGAATCGGCATCAGCGAACAGCTATTAATACTAGCAAGACGAATCGTATTCGCCTAATAAATGAATAGCAAAAATCCGTAAATCTCGGGATCATTCGCACGATTTCTCAAAATACAGGATTTAGAGTAATGCACGACAGTACAACATTCTCGCTAATTTTAGAGCTAGACTGTCGCCCTCATATAGTAGAGGGATAACCTCTGGAGGTTTATTGATGTCGACGATCACAACAGCTGCCGAACGGGCAAAGGTATCTGGCAAGGGCTTTGAGTGGAACGGCGTTTTCCCAGCGAATCCAACTCCGGTACACGCTGATGGACGAATCAATGAAGAAGCTCTTAGAGCGATATTTTCAGACAATCTTTCGTACGGTGTAGACGGATTCTGGGTAGCTGGATCCACAGGCGAGGGTCCAGTAATGAGCGAACAACAGCGTGAGACTACCGCCCGCGTCGCCGGCGAAATGATCTCAGGAAAAGGTCTTTCGATCATGCACGTTGGTGCCGTAAGCACTGAGAGTGCGTCAAAAGGTGCCAAGGCTGCGAAAGATTCCGGATGTGACGCTGTTTGCTGTGTTCCGCCGTTCTTCTTCCGCGGTGGCGATCAGATGACGATTGACCATTACAAGCGGGTTGCCGATGCAGCTGATGGACTTCCGTTTTTTGTCTACAATCTGCCGCAACTTACGCAGGTTGAGTTCACTCCCGAGCTCATGGAAAAAGTGGTCGAAGCTGTACCAACAGTGATCGGTCTTAAACACTCAGCTCCTGCGTTTGGAAACATTCGAGCGTTTGCTGACATGGGACTTAAGTGCTTCTCAGGAAATGGTGCAATTCCATTACCTGCGCTAACGATGGGCGCAGTCGGAACAGTTGATGCTCCCCTTTCAGTCGCACCTTGGCACTACACTGAACTGCAGAATGCATGGGAACGTGGCGACCTTCCTACTGCCCAGCGATTACAAGACGGCGCAAAGCAGATCGTCGACGTTGTACGAATGTTTGGCGCACCTGCGGCAGTCACTAAGCTGATCCTTTCGGAACGACTCGGTATCGACTGCGGACGTCCAATCCCCCCCGTTGCCGATCTTACTGATGAACAGCGCCCAATCGTACTAACCGCTGCGAAAGAAGTTGGTCTTCTCTCGAATCCGTAAACCGGATTGCTCCGATTACCTGAACGTGGATATCTCTAAATTCGAATTGGATTTACGAAAGTTCGTGAATCTGGCGTATCGTATTCACCATTTCAACCGCAGTATCTGCATAGCCAGCGGCATGTCCTATCCGTACAACGGCATCTTCAGTGTTGTTCGTTGTAAGGACACCGAAAATTACTGGCTTTCCTGAATCATCGCCAGCTCTGGCGATTCCTTCAGTTGCTGCCCGAGCGACGAATTCATAGTGATCTGTATCACCCCTTATCACCGCTCCGATGCAGATGACAGCATCGATATCGCCACGTTCTGTGAGACGACGCGCCGTGAGAGCCAGTTCGAATGCTCCCGGTACTTGTGCAATGATAATGTCGCTCGAGGCAACTCCCAGCTCGCCGAGCCGGTTGATTGCATGAGTAGACATCTGGTCAGTTATGTAGCTGTTGAAACGAGCAGATACAACCGCTATTCCGAGACCTTTGCCGACGAGATTTCGTTCCAGATTTCGAGGTGACATTATCGACTAGCCTCACCATCATAGGATTCTCTAAGTGATTCACTGGGAGACGTTTCGAGATCATGACCCATCTTGTCGACCTTCGTCTGCATGTAGAACCGGTTCTCTTCATTGATCGGCGCCTCAAGCGGAAGCTGTTCGACCATTTCTAAACCAAACCCTTCAAGGCCAATAACCTTCTTGGGGTTGTTAGTAAGAAGGTTAAATCGTCGAACACCGAGATCTTTTAAAATCTGAGCACCAACTCCGTAGCGTCGGAGATCCATAGGGAAGCCCAGACGTAAATTTGCCTCGACTGTGTCCAGTCCCTGATCTTGAAGTTCGTAAGCCTTGAGCTTGTTTAGAAGTCCGATTCCTCGGCCTTCCTGCCGCATGTAAACCAGCACGCCACGCCCTTCATCAGCGATCCGTTTTAGCGCCATGTTTACCTGATCGCCACAGTCGCAACGAGTGCTACTAAATACGTGACCGGTCAGGCACTCGGATTCGACTCGAACAAGGACTGGCTCTGAGTCATCTATTTCGCCCATGAACACCGCAATGTGTTCTGAAGGATCGACGAAACTCTTGTAAGCGACCGCCGTGAATACGCCGTGCTCGGTAGGAAGGCGGGCTTCCGCACCACGTTCTACGAGCTTTTCATGGCTCATTCGGTAGGCGATAATATCTGCGATGGCGACAATTGGAAGATTAAGTTTCTCGGCCGTTTGGTCGAGCTGAGATCGCCGAGACATCGTGCCATCTTCGTTCAATATTTCGCATATGACAGCGGAAGGGTGCTTTCCAGCAAGTTTTACTAGATCGACTGATCCTTCAGTGTGGCCCGCCCTAACAAGCACTCCACCTTCTTCATATCTAAGTGGGAATACGTGACCTGGCTGAACAAAATTTGCCGAAGTCGATTCTTCACTTGAGAGAAGCTGGATAGTGTGCGCTCGGTCAGCCGATGAAATTCCTGTTGTAATCCCGAACTTAGCATCGACAGTAACCGTGAAAGCCGTGCCGTGCTCGGCAGTGTTCTTGCGAACTTGCATCGGTAACCCTAGGCGATCAAGATCCACACCTAGCATTGGTGTACAGATCAGTCCTCGCGCCTCGTTTGCCATGAGCGTGACGGTTTGGGGCGTGATGTCCTGTGCCGCCATTACCATATCGCCTTCATTTTCACGATCTTCGTCATCGACCATGATGACGATCCCACCGTTTTTGATCTGAGAAATCGCTCGTTCGACCGACTCTATTGCTCGAGGGTCAACGGTGTCGGGTATATGCGGATTGATCGTCATGTTGTTCAAATTGTTACTTCGAAAGATTTTCTATGTATGGTGCAATAAGGTTCGCCACATACTTGGCGGTAACATCGGCTTCAAGGTTCACTAGCGAACCTTCTAGCCGATCATTTATTGTCGTGTGATCGAACGTATAGGGAATGATGGAAATGCTGAAACTGTCGAAATTACGATCAACAACGGTGAGACTAGTTCCATCGACAGTGATGAAACCTTTCTCAACAACACTTTCAATTATATTCTCTGGCGTTTCGATTACGATGACCTTGGAATTGCCATCTTGGATGACTGATCGAATGCTGCCCACGCCGTCGACGTGACCCTGCACCATGTGACCGCCTACTCTATCGCCGTACCGCAGTGCCCGTTCGAGGTTAACTTTATTGCCCGATTCCAACTCGCCAAAGTTCGTACGGGTACGAGTTTCGGGAACTGTTTCGACTGTAAATGTGGAGTCGGAACCGGATAGGGCTGTGACTGTGAGACACGCGCCTGCAACCATGATCGATTCTGAAATCTTGAGGTCATCGAGTACTTGATTTGCGCGTACAGTCAACGTTTCACCATCGTATGACTCGACGGTTCCAACTTCTTCGATGATTCCTGAAAACATTTACTAACTTTGCCTATGTGAAATCGATAGCTTCGCTTTTAGTTTGGGCGAGCTAATCGATCTTCGAAACGTATCCTTGAATCAGAATATCTCCGTCGATCACCGTATGGGTGAGGTTTTCGAGAGTTAGGGCACTATCTATAGAGCTTATTCCAGTACCCGCTAAGGGTCCAGGGGCATCTGTTCCGCCGATAATTTTCGGAGCTATAAACGCCGATACCTTGTCGACGAGACCGTTTTCAACGAAAGTGCCGGCTAGTCCTGAACCAGCCTCAATCATTGCATTGTGTAGGCCTCGCGATCCGAGAAGATCAACGACTTCTACTAAATCGATTTTGCCATCGACGAGTCCCGCTTTGTGAACAGTCACGTAACTCGAAAGTAGTTCAGGGTCAACGTCTTTGCCGACAATCCAGAGAACCTCGCCCGGCTCATCGAGCATTGGCGCATTGGACGGCATTCTTCCGTGTGTATCCACGACTACTCGAAGTAACGGACGACCCGTTGCCTTTCCGTTGGAATCTCTTGATGTGAGTTTTGGTTTGTCAGATAAAACGGTTCCGATGCCGGTAATAAGTGCATCGGTTTGCCGACGTATTTCATGGACTTTGGCTCGGGACGATTCGTTGGTAATCCACTGTGAATCGCCGGTTCGAGTGGCGATCTTGCCGTCAAGACTTGTCGCAAATTTCAACGTGATCAACGGTCGCCGAGTTTTCAGATGATGTAAAAACCCTTCGACAAGCAGGTTTGCGCGGCTGATTTGTTCGTCAGTCGCTTCACGTACAACTTCGATACCTACTGCCTTAAGTTGCCGGAAACCGTTACCTGAAACACTCGGATTCGGATCTTCTATCGGCGAAATAACTTTAGAAATACCAGCTTTGATGATTGCATCGGTACAAGGTGGAGCTACACCTTGGAACGCGTGTGGTTCAAGTGAGCAGTAAAGATCAGCACCACGCGCTTGTTCACCGGCATCGATAAGTGCAATTGGCTCGGCGTGCTTGCCCGGACGTGGTTCTGTAGTCCCTTCGCCGATAACCTGTCCATTACGAACGACAACCGCGCCTACCGCAGGACGTGGAGCGACTCCACCCATCGCCTGTTCGGCGAGGTCCAACGCTCGGTCTAGCGGACTGGTGAGTCGATTACTAATGACGAACCCTCGGCGACTGATTACGAACGCTTGATATGACTATCGAAGTCAAGGTGGGCACGACTCGCCGTTGGTGATTCCTGTCCTTGATAACGACTGCTGAGTTCCTTCGAACCGTATGGATGGTCGACTTCAGTTGTCATCTGCTGGAACGAAATTTGCCCGATACGCATTCCAAAATACAAAGTAATCGGCAAACGTGAAACATTAGCTAGTTCGAGAGTTAGATTACCGGACCAGCCCGGATCGATAAAGCCTGCAGTCGAATGGATCATCAGTCCGAGTCGACCCAACGAGCTTTTACCTTCAATCCGTGCGACCAGATCGTTAGACAAGCTGAGCTTCTCTAGTGTGCTGCCGAGTACGAATTCGCCCGGGTGCAGCATGAATGGTACGTCGTCTTCGATAATCACCTCGTCAGTGAGATTTGGGACGTCTTTGCGGAGATCAATGTAGGGCAGCGTCGAATTGCGGAATACCAGAATCGTTTTTGCTAAATGAAAATCGACACTTGCCGGCTGTACGTCACGGTTCGAATAAGGCTCGATGCCAATTCTGCCGGACTGGACAGCTTCTCTGATCGATCGGTCGCTAAGGACCATGCGAACTTCCCTCGCTCTGTAATAAGTGATGTGAGCTGCCGGCCGAAGCCCGACTCTCTGACGAACGCAATGTTCTAATACGAGATTGTAAGGGTTGCTAGAACAATGCGGGCATCGTAGATCCGCAGTGAACGAAAAAAGGGAGGGTTTTCTAATAATAATCCGCCCTTACATAAACTTATCCTCCGATTGCGAACACAGCCTGAACAATTACCGAAAGATTCACATCTCCCGATGAGATCGGAGTTGACTTGAACCCGCCGTCTCTTGATGCCATTTCAGCCTGCGGGTAAGAAGTAGCCATTGGTACTGAGCTACTGATCTCTGTCAGGTAGACCAACTGGCCAAGAGTCACACCCATTGCTCGGGCGTAAACATCTGCTTTTGCCAGAGCATCAGCGGCAGCGATCAGGCGAATCTGCTCACCGTAAGCCGAAGTGTCGTCAGCCGTGAACTGAATCGAATTGATCCTAATTAGATCACCGCCAGCCGTTGCAGCCGTATCGACCACTGGGCTTAGATTATCGATATCTCGAACAGTTACCTGAACAGTGTTACTAACGGTGTATCCGGTGATACGTGGTTCGCTGTGTCGACCAAGTGCGTCCGAAACCTCAACCCAAATCGTCTGTGGAAAGATGTTGAAGTTCGTAGTCACAATGTCGTCTTCGTCAACGCCGTTTTCCTTGATGGCGTTCAACACGTTATCCATGGCATTAGCAGCATTTTGGCGTGCTGCTGAAACCGTGGTTTCGCGGGATTCAACACCTATGGATACCTGAGCAATATTGGCCGGAATCTCGATGGTTCCCTGTCCGGTAACCCAAATACCAGAATTAGTTGCGCCAATCTGCGAGTTATACGTCGAAGCGATGCCGTAGCCAGAAGGGACACCAATTGGAATCGGTGCTGAGTCGTAGCCTGAAGCAACGATTTCTTTATTTCCGGCCGGGAACGATTGTGAAGCTCCCGATCCGACGCTACCAATTTCTCCTGCTGGAGCACGGATTGCTGGAGAATCATCGTCGCTTCCAACCTGTTCACCTGTTGATGTATCAGCGCACGCAACGACTGCTAGCGAGAACACCGCAAGGGCGGTAATAAGCAACCATGATGTGGGCTTTGAGAACTTGATCTTGCTCATGACTATTTCCTTCTATCTACCTAGTAGCGGTGAGGAGATCGACCATCGAACTCTTCGCCTTGATGAACTGTTTTGCGACTCATCGATGTTCGAATTGTCGCTGTTATAAGTAAAGACGAAGCGAGGTCGGATTTTGTTCCATCCAAGAACGATCAACTAGGCAGATACTTCTTGTTTGATCAATTTGCCGAGAATTTTTTCACTAAACATGTCGTGATCCATAACCGGATTTACTGTGATGGTATTCCACAGGTGTAAATTCGTTATACGGACAAGTTCTGCTACGACGTGAGCGTCGGTTGCCTTGATTACGTACCACTGACGGTGTCCTATTGGGAATGACCACCCACCGACCAGTTCGGCGCCGAGTTCCTTGGCTGAGTCACCCATCTTCATCAAATTAATGGCATTGGATTCTGTGTCGCCATATCCGGATGCGATGCACGTCTCAGGTTCGTGGTGTAGCTCGACCATGAACGCTGCCATTTCACGCTTCTCTGGAGCATTCCCGAGATCGTTGGAGTTAGTGGTCGATATGTCCAAAGCATGTGTCCTTGCTTTTCGTCATTCGCATGAATGCGTCTGACAATCGGTTCAATAATTGTTGATTTTGAAAATCTGAATGTGAGTCCGAGACACTCACGATTTTGGTTTTTAGGACGTATTTACGTACAGGTGTTGCTGGTGCTGTTTACGAAGTGACATCGTCTTCTCGCTTCGAAAGCATTTCCAAAAGATCGGTAACCGAACGATGTTGTTCAAGCGGGTGTCGCAGTTGCACATCGGCGGTCACTGAATACTGGTTTTCTCTACCATTTTTCGTCACGACGACAAAGCCAGCATCGGTCAATTCTCGAATGATACGTAGTACGGCTCTTTCGGTTACTCCAACCATTCCACTGATGTCTCGAACTCGTATATCCGGCGTTTGAAAGATTGAGAACAACACATGTGAATGGTTTGTTAGAAACGTCCAAGACGCCGAGTTTTCAGCCAACTAAATTACCTATACAGGATTTGCGAGTCATGAATTTTGTTACATGAATAATAATACATGTAATTAGTGCCATGTGTTAAGGCTGTTAACAATCGACGATGTTAGTAACGAAGTTACTCGCCGCGCGCTCGACGCAGTCCTGCCCAAGCGCCTACGGCTGCGAGTGCCAATGCGGCGAGGGCGAACTGTAACTGCCGAAGTGGCAACGAGATGCCATCGTTCGTTATTGCCATCCCTGATAGAACCCCTTCGCTATAAGCGAGATCAGGGGAAGCTTCTATCGCCATTGACCCATCGCTGTCAGATAGTTCGGTTTCAGCCGAAGATGCTGCTGGTTCTTCAGATTTCGGAAGAAGGCGTTCTGTCGCTTCAACTTCGACTGCCGATTCGCTTACTGCGGATGTCGAGATTGATGTGCTTTGGTTCGATGTCGACTGGTCGACGACACCTGTGATGTCACCTAGCGTGAGCAATGCCACGCTAAGCGCGGCGATACCGGTAATGACCGCTGGGGCTAGTGCCAGCTTTCGCTGAGGAGCAAATAGTTCGGCGAATCCTGAAAGTCGGGATTCTGATCGTTCAGCCGCCGCAACCATTTCAGGCGAAATTGCGAACGAACGAGGAGCTTCTACTTGATCGATTCTGCCAAGAACAGATAGCAGAGCGGTTTGAGTGGATAAGTCTTTTTCAAGCGAAGAATCTTCCCGCATCATCTTTTCAACGAGTTGTGTCTCGTCGACTGACGCGTTCCCTTTAACGTACGCATTCACTGCGTCGATGCTTTGATCTGTACGGCCAAACAGCCGGTTTAGAACCTCGAAAAACACTCTTGAAAAATTCTCCTTATCTTATAGACGCAAAGAGGCGGGTAAAAGTTCCGCATCTTGTTGAACGCAATCGCGCATTCGTGCTCGGGCACGGTTTAATCGTGACTTCACCGTGCCGATTGAAATCCCAATCGACTCTGCTACTTCGTCGTATTGATGGCCCTCGACATCGATCATCACCATCGCCAAACGATGATCGTCAGATAGTCCGCCGAGGCAATGTTCGATCAAGCTCGCCAGTTCCGAGTTAAGTGCATCGGCAACAGGGTCTTGGGTATCGTCTTTGACCGTTTCTGAGAAGTAGACGATATCTTCATCAATCGACGTTTCAGCGCGGCGATTGATCTTCCGCAGATAATCCAACGCTGCATTTTTGGCGATTCGGAATAGCCATGCTCGGAAAATTCCGCCACGGTAGCTTGAGATCTTGCGGAACGCAGATATGAACGCATCTTGGGTGATGTCTTCAGCAGCAGCCCGATTTCGAACCATGCGCAGAACTACAGCAAACACCGCAGATTGATGTTCGATTACGAGGCGGTTGAATGCGTCGTAGTCCCCATCACGGGTTAGTTGTATTAATCGCTGTTCGTCGATGGTGGTCAATGTATATACGTAAGAGACGTTGAAGTCTCGATCCTACTCGCCGCCCACAAAATCGTCATTAGGTGGGGTGAAACGTTACTCGACGGTTACGTTGAACTGGGCACAGTATTGCTATATTCGTAATAGAGTGATTAATCGCTTCGAGCATCGATACACACAGTCTATGGCACATTAAGAGCAATTCATGCGAGCAGCGCTTCGGGATACAGGCGAGACGATCATCACGGCAGTGGTGATTTTTCTTATTCTGCAGGGAACGACTCAGAGCTTCCTGATAGACGGCGCATCGATGAAGCCGACCCTGCTACAAAATGAACGCATGTTGGTGAATCGATTCGTATATACACAGTCGCCATTCAGTCTGTTCGGAGCTAAAGAGTATTTGTTCGGTGGTCCCAAACGTGGTGACATCGTTGTATTTCATCCGCCAACCGGCTCAGACATCGATTTCGTCAAGCGAATTATCGGAATGCCGGGCGACTGGATCGATCTTGATGGAAATTCGGTATACGTAAACGGCGATAAGACCAACTGGGTTGATGAGAAGACCGAACGAAGACACGAAAATTATCCAGTCCAAGTTCCACAAGGTGAATACTTTGTTCTCGGCGACAACCGTCGAGTGTCAGTAGATTCTCGTAATTGGGGATTCGTGGCTGCCCACGACCTTGTCGGACGCGCATGGGCAGTTTACTGGCCCCTCAACGAATTCCAGTTGTATAGGTAGCCTCTGAATTACCCTATATCGATACGTCGAATCTCAGAACGAGTTACGACTTATTAGCGATCCATAAATTCAGCAACGCGCTCGCCGATGGTCATTGCTGACGAATTTGTATTGGCGCGTGGGCAGTCAGGCATGATCGAAAGGTCGGCGATTCTCAACCCCTCGATGCCGTGCACCTGACCGTACTGATTAACTACAGCCATCGGATCATCTTCAGCACCCATTTTTGCTGTGCACGATATGTGATGCATAGTGCTAGCTCGACTCAGTAGCCACTGATCGAGAGTTGCGTCTGATTCAAGATCGGCAGGCATCGGGTCGATCATTTCTTTTAAAATTCCCTTGTATGCAGGGTGCTTTCCGAATTCGATGTGCATCCGCACAGCGTCACGCATCCGATCCAAATCGTAAGGATGATCAAGCAAGTGATAATCCAGTTCCGGCTGTTGATGTGAATCGTTAGATGTGATTTGAAGCTCACCGGCTGCTTTTGCAAGATACAATCCGGCACTCATCAAGAATTCTCGGTTTGGCGAACTCCATCGCATGACGGCAACCATGTCATTGCGGAGATCAGATCCTTTTGCGGTGTACCGTAGAGCTACTTTCTGCGGTCCAACTTCTACATCGGGCATAGGGAAATTATCTTCAGCGCGCCATCGAACGTGGACATATGGGTGATCACGAAGGTTTTGACCAACCCCTCGCTTATCGGATATCACGTCGATACCGACTGCTTCAAGTTGCTCTTTACGACCAATACCCGAGAGCATCAAGAGATGAGGAGAACCGATTGGACCAGCGCTCAAAACAATCTCGCCGGCAAACGCCAGATGTAACTCACCGTTCTTTTCGTATTCGATGCCTACCGCACGTTTATCTTTAATCAGTACCCGAGTCGCGTGACTATCGGCGCTCAGCGTGAAATTTGGCCTGTCCCGCGACATTGAGAGATAACCAAGCGCTGTGCTCCAGCGAATGCCATCAGGATTATTCAGCGGCAAAGGTCCGACACCGCTTGAAGCAGGATGGTTGTGGTCTTCAGTTCGTGAGAATCCAGCGTCGGTAACTGCTTCAATAAACGCTGCCTGATCATGAACAAGCTCATCGGGCTTGTATCGACGAACGACGATTGGACCGCTGTTACCGTGGTACTGGTCGGTAATGTCTAGATCGTTTTCAAGTTTCTTCATGAAAGGGAGAACCTTGTCGTAAGACCACTCATAGTGACCTGCGGCTGCCCAAGAATCGAAATCTTCTGGAATACCTCTCAGGTAAACCTGACCATTAATCGCACTTGTGCCGCCTGTAATTTTCCCGCGAGGGACAGGCATATCCGTATGAAATGGAGTTGCCTTCGCCGTGAACCCCCAGTTGTGCTCTCCGTCAGGGTCGATGGTCATGTCGGGGCCCGTGGCGTGACCCTGTCTTATCTCGTCAGGAAGCTCGTCAATATTGGCGTAATCGTGACCTGCTTCGATCAACAATATGCTTCTAGAAGGGTCTTCTGACAATCGGGTTGCAAGTGTTGCGCCTGCTGATCCTGCACCGACGACAATCACATCAAACTTTTTGTTCGCCATATGAGATGAGCTTCCTATTTTGACTAAAGCGTTGGATTTGTCGGTGGAGTCGATGACCAATCGTCACGTGATAGACCGTTCTTATCCCATACCACCTCTCCACTCTTTACTGTCATCTCGCAGACTATGCGTTTATCCGTTTTGTAGACTCGGTTACTTGTGCCGTTGTCGACAAGCCCGAAGTCACCTTCTGAGATATTCAGAACAGCGATATCGGCAGAGGCTGTTTGCCCTAGATTTCCTAATTCAGGATGGCCAATAGCTAGCGCTGGTCCCCAAGTCGAGCGTTTTACGATGTCGGGAAGATTCATTCCCAACGCAAGAAGTTTCGTCATGGTTTCTGGCATAGTCGCCTGGTTTACGAGAATGCTGGCTCGGTGCATGTCTGTCGAAACGGTGTCGGGAGTGAAGCCTTGCTCGATAGCTGCTTTGGCGATTCGGAACGAGAAGCTGCCAGCTCCGTGTCCAACATCGAACTGTACGCCACGTTCGCGTGCTTCAATAAAGTGTGATTTCACATTGTCGTAGACGTCGGTCATTGGCTTACTTAAGGCGTAACAGTGCGTAACCATATCGCCGGGGCGCAAGTGCTCAAGAATCATTTCATTCATTGGGCGTGAAGGAATAGGCGATTGGTCGACCATCAGGTATACGCCTGTATCTTCAGCTGCCTGAATACCCCGGTCGAGCGCTTCCCAACCAGGTCCCATGTAGTGCGCAACTTTCACACCCACGATCAAATCCGGGCGCTGAGCAATCTTCGCTGCGGTGAGTTCGATGTCCATGCCCTTGAGATCTTGCTCGGGTTCACCGATCATGCCTTCGCCAGCAATGTTCAGCAGAGCAAATACATTCGTCGTAGCAGGTGCGATGATCTGTTCGTTGAAATCATCGAAAGTAAGATGACCTGCTCCGCCAGCATCGACGGCTGTCGTTGTGCCCTCTGGCAAACAGTGTGCATCTGGGGAAATAGCTCCGAAGTAACCGTAGAAGTGGGCGTGCAGATCTACAAGACCCGGAGTGACCACTAGACCCGATACATCTGCGACCGTGCGGGCTAGGGCAGGAGAGATGTCTTTTTCGACTAAGGAGATATGACCTCCCGAAGTCGCAACATCGAACTGGCCATCGATATTGTTAGCAGGGTCGATCACTCGCCCGCCCTTAAGAAGAAGATCGTACTTGCGAATCATTGCGTCTGATGTCGTCACCGAAGCCTCCAAAATCATGTTGATTATTTAAAACATGAATATAGTCAGTTGTGATGGGCGACATACTAGCCTGAGCAAACTGCTTTGGTGCAGTAAACGGGCACTGCGACGAGCGATATTGGCTAGTGAGATGATTGCAGGTTTCGGTAATCTAGGGATTTTTTTAGTAAATGCTGAACTATTGCATTTAAGTACTCCCTATTGCACCGATGGTGTCGTACTCTTGATAGTCGAGTTTGAAGGGCCTTTAGCTCAGCGGTAGAGCATCGGACTTTTAATCCGCAGGTCGTGGGTTCGATCCCCACAGGGCCCACCAAACTCGATTT
>JAPKCH010000108.1 GCA_026421185.1 Dehalococcoidia bacterium
AATGTTTCTATGGCTGTGATTTTCATGGCGTTATTTGCTCTGTGTGTCTTCGAACAACTTGGTCGTGCGTCGTATGGCGTTAGTCGCGATCGTCATCGGGCGACTCTGCTCCGCATTGCAGTTCTTCTACCCTAGCCCTTCCCTGCGGAAGGGGACTAGCTGTTGGTTTTTTGTGATAACTGCCGGAAGTTTAGTGCAGTATGGGGATTTTTCAAGGTGCGTCGTACACCGCTCGTTTTTGACCTGAGTAGTCCCACGGAACGATCCATTCTTCGGGAATTTCCAGTCCGAAGCCGGGAGCGTTTGATGGAACTACTTTTCCCTCGACGGCTGATGGAACGCCAGGCATAAGTTTGTCGGATAACGGCTGTCCAACGTCAGTGTCCATGAACCACTCTGCAAGAGTTGTTTCAGGCATGGCGTAAGCGAAATGCTGGCCCCAAGCCGTATTTGCGCCCATGTGAGTGATCGTTTCGATCCCTGCAGCTTCGGCGTAGGTGTAAATCTTGAGGATTTCCGAAAGTCCGCCCGCCCACTCGATATCGGGCTGAACGATGTCCACTGCACGAGCGGCGATCAACTGTTGAAACTGCTTACGACCGTAATGATGTTCGCCGGTTGCAAGGGCTGTCCAAGTCATAGCTCGCTTGAGTTCTTTGTGACCTTCAAGGTCCCATGGTGGAAGAGGTTCTTCGAGCCAGCGTAGTTTGTAAGGGCGTAGACGTTCGGCGACTCTCAAAGCAAGATCGGCGTTGTACGACATCACTGGGTTGAACGTTAGTTCGGCGTCGTTGCCTGCGATTTCGCGCTGGCTTGCAACGTGAGCTTCAAGTTTAACGAGTCCTTCAGAGCCCTCTTCATAGAAGAACGGGTTGCTGATCTTAAATCTTTCGAATCCGAGTTCGCGCATCCACTCGATATCGTCGCCAGTTGCGTATAGCTCTACATGATCACGTGAAGGTCCACCGATCAGTTCGTATACCGGTCTATCTAGCAGTTTGCCTTTGAGGTCCCAGAGCGCAAGATCGACTCCACTTTGAGCCGCAGTTGCGATTCCACCTTGGAAGCCCTCGTTCATGCGCCAAATTTGGTCGTTTATTAGCTCAGTGGCAAGTGCGTCTTTGCCTTCGATCAAAGGTGCAATTAGATAATCGACCACCGAAGCACCCATTGCCCCGTGGGCGAAGGATCCGAGTCCGAACGTTCCGTCTTCAGCAGTGATCTGAACCCACGCTTTTCCAGACTGACCCGGCTTATTGCCGTCGACACGTGTGTACTCGGAATATCGTGCTATTGGCTGAGAACGAAGTGAGTATGTGTTCCAGCCGGGTTTGATGTTTGGTCGTCTAGGAGCTGTGGGCTTGTTGATTTGGATGCAGCGAACGCTTTTGATCTTCATGCTAGTTCGCCCCCCAGTCACTAATATCGCTCGGTTCGAACTGCATACCGAACCCCGGTTCGTTTGAAGGTCTGACCGTGCCATTCACGGGCACAACGGTACCGGGAATACGAACGGTTTCATCGAGAGGAACGCCCGGATCGGAGCCCATCCAGTATTCGGCCATTGGCGATTCTGTTGCAGCCATTGCGAAGTGCTGACCGAACGGGTTATTTGCTCCGCCGTGCGGAATGGTCGCCATGCCTGCCATCTCGCCGATGGTATGAGCTTTCCACGCTTCGGTCATTCCGCCACCCCACGTGAAGTCGGGCTGCAGGATATCGACAGCTCGCTTTTCTACAAGATCTAAGAATGCGTGCCGACCATGATGGTCTTCACCGGCTGCAATCGCTACCCACGGAGCTGATCGGCGCAAGTGGGCGAGTCCATCTGAGTCGGTAGGAACCAACGGCTCTTCGAGCCAGCGCAAGTTGTAGGGTTTAAGTTCTTCCAATAATCGTAATGCAAATTCGACGTTGTACGACATAACTGGATTGATCATTAGATCGCGATCGATACCAACCCGTTCACGAGCCTGAGCCACGTGAGTAATCACCGCTTTGATCCCGGCATCGCCTTCTGAATAGTGAGAGGGGTTGGTGATTTTAAATTTGGTGAAGCCGAGTTCTTGCGCCCAATCTAAATCGTCACCTGTTGCATAGCAAGTGATCGATTCGCGAACGGGTCCGCCTAGTAGGGCGTACACAGGTTGACCAATAATTTTTCCTTTGAGATCCCACAAAGCAAGATCGACTCCGCCCATTGCGGTTGATGCAGTGCCAGCGGATCCGTATCGCTGAGAAACGCGAAGAATCAGATCGTTCAGGTGCTCGATAGCCAAGCAGTTTCTACCTTCAAGAATCGGAGCGATCACCTTGTTTACAAACGCCGCAACAGGCTCACCGAACGCTGCCTGCCCAAGCCCGTATGTGCCATCTTCAGCGGTTACTTTAACCCACACGGCGCCGAGCCCACCGCCCGGCA
>JAPKCH010000109.1 GCA_026421185.1 Dehalococcoidia bacterium
CGAGGGCTTCTCTAGTTCAATCTCAATATGGTACGCCCGGGAGGACTCGAACCTCCGACCCTCTGGTTCGAAGCCAGATACTCTAATCCACTGAGCTACGGGCGCAGGAAAATGCCCCGTATAACGGAACCTTTTGCTAGTTCAATCATATCTGAGCGATTGACAGTTTGTAACTGTCAAAATCCAGATTAGTTAAACTGAAAATATGGGGTGAGCGGAGGGAATTGAACCCTCGTCTCCAGGGCCACAACCTAGCGTGATAACCTCTTCACTACGCCCACCACAGACAATCAACGCTAGCATTAGTGCTACAAGCGGTCAATTTGAAAACACTCGATTTTCAAGAATCAATGCAAGTTGACATACCGAAATGATTCCCGACACGCCACCTTACTATTTTTAGCGTATTGTTTAGCATCGTACATTCTCATACGACCGTAAATTAGCGGCCAAATTTCATCGCTAATTCGATCAATGATCGGGTCGGTACGCCGGTTGCTCCGGCTGGCATCCAACCTCTTGTGCTGTCTAACATCGAGGTAGCGGCAACATCAATGTGCACCCATGGAGTTTTGCCAGCGAAATCGGCGATGAAGTGAGCTGCAGTTGTTGATCCACCGCCACGACCGCCGGTGTTCTTCAGATCAGCGATCTTCGAAGCGTTCTGGCGTTTGGTTACTGAATCCAACGGCATTCGCCACATCGATTCGCCAACAATCTCGCTAGTTTCAAGTACAGCATCGACTAGATCGTCGTCATTTCCGAATACAGGGCTAACTCCATCACCTAGGGCGACTCGAGCAGCACCAGTGAGCGTTGCGACGTCGACGATACGAACAGCGTCCTTAGATTTTGCGTACCCAATGGCGTCGGCAAGAGTTAGCCGGCCTTCAGCATCGGTGTTGTCTATCTCAATCGTCATTCCGTTCATAGCGGTAACAACGTCACCCGGTCGCTGTGCAGATCCGCCGGGCATATTGTCGGTCGCAGCACAAACTACATGCACGTTCAGCTTTGGCTTCAGTTGCGATATCGCCTGAATTGCCCCTATTACCGAAGCTCCACCACCCATGTCGCCCTTCATCTTGCCCATACCGGCGCCGGGTTTGATCGAAATTCCACCACTATCGAACGTGATGCCTTTTCCAATGAGCCATAGATTATTTTCAGGGCGGGCTACATCGCCTTCATAAGTGACGTGGATGAATTTGAGAGGTCGTGGACCTCCTTGAGACACCCCAACGTATGCGCCCATGCCGAGCTTGGTCACATCAGCTTCTTCAAGAACAATACAAGAAAGTCCGTTGTCTGCTGCTACTTTCTGGGCCACAGTGGCTAGATCGGCTGGAGATAGTTTGTTTGCAGGTTCGTTTACAAGATCGCGTGCGAGTATTTCCGCCTGGGAGTAAGCGATTGCTCGCTCGACTCCTGTTTTAATAGTGGCAATTTTCGATGAATCGCCTTCTACTATCGTCAACGTAGCAACATCAGCTTTTCGGTTCTTATCTGTTGTTCGGTACTTAAGGAATCGGTAAGCACCCAGCAGGGCGCCTTCAACCATTGCCTGTGAACCGGATACAACTTCAATGCTCCCGATGCCAATGCCGTGCACGATCGTCGCAGCATGCTTCACTCGGGCCGACCGTAGTTTACGAATTACCGATGCTGACACTCTTCGGATGCCATCGGTATCAAACGATTCGCGAGAACCGAGTCCAGCGACTAACACTCGGGCGGGCTTGAAAGATGGATAAACGGAGTTTGGTGTGTGAATTAGCGTCAATTCATTAGTAGAACCGGTTATTTCACCGTCGGATATTAGTTCGGATATCAAGCCTCCCAGAGCTGAATCAACAGCACCAGTAGCACCACCGGGATTAGTCACTCCTTCGAAAAGGTTAACCACTAATACATCTACTTCTATCTCAGTGACATCACTGTGAGCGACTACAACTTCCAACAGACCTTGCTCCTGAACTTTTATATACCTGTGCGTCGGTCGCACAAAACCTGTGCTCTGACTACTAGGTGATTGTATTTGACCCCTTCCAGCACCGGTGACATCGCGTGATATCACCGCGTAATTGTTGCAACTTAGTTGAACTTGAGTTTTAGACATAGTTTTAAACTTGTTCAAAACAATAATTAGATAATAGACAAGGAATGAGTACTAACGTACCTTGTATGAACAACCAGAAAACCAATACGGTTCCGTGTGTCGAACAGCTGGATGGCTTACACCGCTCTCGCAGTTGCAGAGGTTTCAAGAATCTCAATTACATAGCCGTTGTACCGGGCAACCGGTCCAACGGCGCCAAAACGCATTGAGTGTCCGCTCATGCATAGATTTGAAATAAGACCAGGTGTGGTCTTGGAGGCGTCAGAATGACTAC
>JAPKCH010000110.1 GCA_026421185.1 Dehalococcoidia bacterium
TAGCTATCGCTACCCACATCCTGAAATGGGTTTTGAATACCAAATGACAAACCCAACGGCCCAAGGACTCTTGGCATACATACAACGTTTTGCAGGCACAGCGTTAGCGATCGAAAGCGTTCCGATTGATAGTCATCACACCGACGACGATGACGCCCCACAAAAAACCGAAGGCACCACTTAGGCGCCAAAACAAAGATTGAGCAGTGGTTTCAACTAGCGCTTTTGCTCTAATACGTAACGAATAACCAACCATTAGAACTGGGAGAAGTATACAAACGAACGCTGACTGAAAAAAAGTTTCTCCCATACTTGACCACCTATGCAAGAATTATCCATACCATCCAGAATTAGAGTTGAAGTCCTAGCCGGACTCACCGTCTCTCTGGCCCTAGTCCCAGAAGCAGTCGCCTTCGCTTTTGTAGCAGGAGTCGACCCGCTAGTAGGGCTCTATGCCGCATTCATCGTCGGCCTTGTCACATCGGTAACTGGCGGACGACCCGGAATGATTTCTGGCGCCACCGGGGCACTAGCGGTAGTGATGGTCGTCCTCGTCAAAGACCACGGCGTTGAATACCTCTTCCTAACCGTGATTCTTATGGGAATCATCCAAATGGTAGTAGGCGCACTCAAACAGGGTCGACTCATACGCATGGTTCCTTATCCGGTAATGCTCGGATTCGTGAACGGACTCGCAATCGTCATTTTCCTCGCACAGCTTGAAAGCTTCAAGTTCGAAGGGCTAAACGGTTCTGAACAGTGGCTCGCCGGAAGCGCCCTGTACACCATGCTCGGCCTCATCGCTGTCACGATGGCAGTTATTTACCTAATCCCTAAAATCACTACGAAGTTCCCGTCGGCTCTCGCAGGAATACTCGTCGTATCGGGAATCGTAATCTTCGGTGGAGTCAACACAACTACCGTTGGCGATCTATCAAGCATCTCGGGTGGACTACCTACGTTCAGCGTCCCTGACGTTCCTATGAACCTTGAGACGCTTTGGATCATCCTGCCGCACGCAATGATCTTGGCAGCGATCGGACTGATCGAATCCCTGCTGACCGTTTCACTAATCGATGGAATCACTGAAACGAAGGGTCAGAACAACCGAGAGTGTATGTCACAGGGCGCAGCGAACATACTCACCGGCTTCTTCGGTGGAATGGGGGGCTGTGCAATGATCGGCCAGAGTATGATCAATATGAAGTCGGGCGCACGATGGCGACTTTCTGGAGCGATCGCCGCACTACTTCTTCTTGCCTACATTCTGGTCGCTTCATCTCTCATTGAGCAGATTCCGATAGCCGCACTCGTCGGTGTCATGTTCGTAGTCGTTATCGGCACGTTCTCGTGGTCGAGCTTACGAATCATCCGAAAAGTGCCTCTATCCGACGCATTTGTGATGATCCTCGTATCAGCAGTAACCGTAGCTACCGACCTCGCTATCGCGGTAATCGTTGGTGTGATCGTTTCGGCGTTAGTGTTCGCATGGAACACGGCACGTTCCATCTACGTAGAAGAAAGCCCAGCCAGTGGACCTGACCGAAAAGTGTACGTACTTCACGGCCAGCTGTTCTTTGCTTCGATCACTTCCTTCCGAGACTTGTTCCACCCGGCAGATGATCCACTGGAAGTCGTTCTCGATTTCCGGTACTCACGCGTTTGGGATCACTCTGGTATCCAGGCGATTGCCGATCTTTCTCGACGCTATGAAGCAACCGGTCGAGAATTACATGTTCTTAACCTCAGCGCTAACTCCCAGCGAATACTGAGCAAAGCTGATGTGATAATCGATCATGATCTAGACTCCAACCCTTCATACCGAGTCTCAGTTCAAGGCATCGGCAGCGACAATAGCGACGGCCACTAGAGCGTTCAGATCTGAACGCTAAACAATGTCGCCAACTTCATACTCAGATCAAACGATCCGGTTATATATCTGGTTGTCACTACCTTGATTTGATACTAGTAAGTCCTCGCTTGCAGCGGTGTGATTCGACGTGAAGACTGCGTAAATAATTTCTTCATCAGTCAGCGCAGGTATGCCAGATGCTCCAACCAAGTATCATATGCGACGATTAGAACAATAAATTCCACGGAGTGAACATGTACTCGAAACACATAATCAAAGTCATCATTTGGGCGATGCTTATATTCGCAATCGCTACATGTGGCTCGGAGGGATCGTCGAGTGATGAAAGTAGCGACGAATCAAGCGCTACAGACGCGATAGTACTCACAGACCAAATTTTTACTACTGATTCATTCATCGCTGCAGGATGGAAGAAGTCGAAGCAGTACGATACCGAAACCGTGCCAGCATCAATCGAGATTTGGTATGGGTTTTTCAATCAGAAAGACATCGAGATAAGATTCTACGCGACACA
>JAPKCH010000057.1 GCA_026421185.1 Dehalococcoidia bacterium
CACGGTTCACAAATAACCCTTCAGTAAACTCCAAATACATTGACCTGATTGAATAACTGACAAACCAATCTATGTAATCAGTCGTTATTTCGTTGACTGCAATATTCACCGACGCTAGCATTCATTGGTCAACTTTAAAGTTGGATGGAGCCGAAGACAGTACAGAGTATGTAATGGGTCGGCTACTAGAAGTTTCAATTTTCAATACATATCTTCCTACGACACTAATAACGTCGATTCACGGAAGGTTTTTTTGCGGAGATATCTAAATGGAATCGATCTTGCTTGCGATTGCAGCAGGAGGTGTCGGCCTTGTGGCCGCTGCCCTACTCGCCATGCGAGTGCTGAAGCAACCAGAGGGTAACGATGAAGTTCGTGCGATTGGTGATCTAATTAAAGAAGGTTCATCAGCGTTCATACGTAAGGAATATTCAATCCTTGCTGTGTTTGTGGTGATTATATTTGTGATCCTCGCAGTGTTCATCGACTACAACATTCTTGGTAACGCCAAGATCGCCTCGCTCAGCGAAGGCGGAGCGATGACATCGCAAGGCCCTTGGACTGCGATTGCATACATTCTCGGTGCCATCGGATCGGCACTAGCCGGATTCATTGGTATGAGCATTGCAGTTCGAGGTAACACTCGAACTGCTACAGCTGCGCAGACAGGTCTCAACAAAGCTCTACAGGTTGCGTTCAGCACCGGTTCAGTAATGGGACTCACAGTTGTCGGAATCGGCATCATCGGTGTCTCTTCAATGTGGTTGCTCTTCGAAAACCCCAACGTAATCGCTGGCTTTGGTTTCGGAGCATCTTCAATTGCACTGTTCGCTCGTGTTGGTGGTGGAATTTTCACCAAGGCTGCCGACGTTGGAGCTGACCTTGTAGGTAAGGTTGAGGCTGGTCTTGATGAAGATGACCCTCGCAACCCTGCTGTTATCGCCGATAACGTTGGAGACAACGTTGGTGACGTAGCTGGCATGGGTGCCGACCTATTCGAGTCGTATGTCGGATCTATCATCGCTACGATCTCGCTCGCTTTCTTTGCAGTAAGCGCAACTGGTATCGTGACCGCAGAAACGTTCCAAGTCGATGCTTCAAGGGCAATTCTGCCACTGGTAATCGCTGGTATCGGAATCCTTTCATCGATTGTCGGTATGTTCCTTGTTCGAACCGGTGACGATGCCGATATGGGCAAACTGCTCTGGACGCTTCGGTACGGCATATTCGGTGCGGGAATTCTTTCCCTTATCGGAACCGGTATCTACATCAGCATGAACGATAGCCTCGACTTCAACCTGTTCTGGGTTGTTGTGACAGGAATCGTTGTTGGGCAGGTGATTGGGACTTCTACCGAATGGTTTACTTCTTACGAAGGTCTCAAGATCTTTGGCAAGGAATTCAACCCTGTGAAGTGGATTGCTAAGCAGTCCGAGACAGGTCATCCTTCAACGATCATCGCTGGTCTATCTGTAGGTCTCTACAGCACAGTAATTCCTGCGATCGCAATCGTAGTCGGAATCTACTTTGCCAACGAACTTGCCGGTCTCTACGGAATCGGTCTTGCAGCTGTTGGAATGCTTTCAACTCTTGGTATCACTCTTGCTACCGACGCTTACGGCCCTGTGGCTGACAACGCCGGTGGTATCGCCGAGCAGGCTCACCTTGATCCGGAAGTACGAGAGCGCACAGACGCTCTAGACGCCTTGGGTAACACCACTGCCGCTACAGGCAAGGGTTTCGCCATCGGATCGGCTGTGCTTACAGCTCTCGCCCTTCTAGTGGCATACGCTTTCGCAACTGATACCACCGAACTCGACCTTCTCAACCCTAAAGTTCTGATGGGTACGATCATCGGTGGTCTTTTACCCTTCGTGTTCTCAGGGCTAACAATGCAGGCCGTTGGAACAGCAGCCGGCGAGATGATCGAAGAAGTTCGACGTCAGTTCCGAGAGATCCCTGGTCTTCGAGAAGGTAAAGAAGGCGTGAAGCCTGATGCCGCTCGAGCAGTTGCTATCAGCACAGAGGGATCGCTAAAGGCAATGATCGTTCCTGGTCTCATAGCAATCATCGCTCCAATTGCTATTGGTGCATTGATGGGCGCTGAGGCTCTAGGTGGCATGCTCGCCGGTTCGATCGTTTCTGGCTTCCTGCTTGCCATCTTCATGGCTAACGCTGGTGGTGCATGGGACAACGCTAAGAAGTATGTTGAGCTAGGAAACTTCGGTGGTAAGGGTTCAGACACCCACGCAGCAGCAGTTACTGGTGACACGGTTGGTGATCCCTTCAAAGACACCTCAGGCCCTGCAATCAACATTCTCTTGAAGCTCATGGCTATCGTTTCGCTGATCTTCGGTCCTCTGTTCGTATAAATCTGAATAGAGAACTGCTGAGAAGCTTTCTTAAGCCTGAATAGAAAATAGAAAACGCCCAAATCGTAACTGATTCGGGCGTTTTCGCGTTTAGATAAATATCACTATGGAATTATCGAACGTATCGATTATTGGCTTTCTCGTGCCCTATAGTCGTCGATTGGCCATGTCCTGGTAAAACGATCGTGTCATCGTCCAGATCAAATAGAACGTCCCGGATGCTGGCTATCTCTTGCTCTTCATCGCCGTCTGGAAGGTCGAACCTTCCAATCGTCTCTCGAAATAATGTGTCCCCAGTGAAGACAAGCCCTTCGATAGTGAAGGAAGTACTACCTCCTGTGTGACCGGGAGTTGAAAGAACTCCGACGATGATATCGCTGCTCGTTGTTATCGAATCTCCATGATTGAGCGCCTGAGATGGCACAGGGGGCTCTTGGAAGTCGCCAAGCATGTCCTTCAGCCAACTGAGCTGTTGAGTGGCTGGAACGACATCGTCGGCGCCAATCATAAATTTACTTCTGTAACGCTCAACAAGCGGAGATACTGCTCCAATATGGTCAGCATGAGCATGTGTCGCCAAAATCAAACTAGGAACAAGATTCTTGGAATCAAGATACTTAATTATTCTTGGTGAATCAGCACCAGCATCTATAACGATGCACTCGGTCTGGTTCGGAATTTGAATCACGTAACAGTTCGTGGCAAGAACTCCGACCTGAATTACTTCAATTTCCACCATTAAACGCAATATTCCTAAATAAAGTTGAGTCGATATCCAATTAGTAATAGTTCAAAATTTAAACATCTAAACAAAGTTTACTAACATCAAACTAGTGCAAACTCGACTGTACTTGAAGAGTCACTTGAGAATGATTGCCTTAGTAGTTATCACCCTGTAATTTTTGGCATCACTTCTTCCTTCAGAAGGCCCATTGACGTCTTCCAGAATCCTTCTGGCTCCCATTCATGCCCCATCGCCATCAATGTCCCAAAGCCTCCAACGGATTCATTGAGTGACGAAATTTTTTCAGTAACCTCTTCAGGAGACCCGACTATAAAGATGTTGTCTACGAGATATTCGACCGTTACGTCTGAATCAGCCATATTCGGGTCGATTTTCAATAGGCCCATCATCTTAGATCGAGGAAGCAACTTGAGGAAATAACCTTCCATATCACGAGCCAGCGTACCTTTTAGAGCTTGTTTTCGCGCTTCTGCACTCGAATCAGCTACCATCACTTCTCTCGCAATACGCCAGTTTGAACGAACAGGCGTTTTACCAGCTGATCTAGCCCCTTCTTCAACTGCAGTCCAGTGTGAAATAAGCATATGTTCAGGTACGAAATTAATGCTCATAGGCAACCAGCCACGTTCGCCAGCCATAGTGAGCGTAGCTGATTTTGGAGATACTCCTGCAACGCCAATCGGCGGGTGAGGATCCTGATAGGGCTTCAAATGAAATCTCAGTGCAATGTCATCTTCAGGCTCCGGGATATTGAAATTCCACCATTTGCTTTTATAGTTCCCTGGTTTCGGGTCCTTCCAAAGCTGAAGAACAAGTTCGATAGCCTGTTGTGTCATATCCCGATTTTCGCCTGTACGAGGATCAAAACCGTTTACGTGGAGATCGCCGGGAAAGCCGCCTGAGCCCACTCCCCAATTGATTCTCCCTCGAGCCATATGATCGAGCTGTGCGATTCGATGCGCAATGTAGAACGGATTGTGATTGGGCATGCACGTAACGCCAGTTCCCAATCGAATCTGAGTAGTAACACCCAGTGCTTGCGCAATCAGAAGATCAGGAGCCGGGATATTTTCCCACTCAGCGGTATAGTGCTCGCCGATCCACGCCTCGGAGTACCCAAGTTGATCTAGATATACAAGCTGCTTGAGATCAGCCTCGAGCGTGTCGGCGTGATTTGCACCCGGGGGGTGCAAGGGCATTGTGAAGAAACCCAGTTCCATTCCAGTCTCCAAACATGATTAGTGCTTTCACAGTGAAGAACACAGAAGTTCGAGGCATCGTACAACGAAATTCAGATTAAGTGCGGCGGTATCTTTCGTAACTTCGCTGAGCTCAGTCGTCTAAGCGTTTAACTTGTTCTTGAAGACTGAATAATGCGTTGATAGCGTCGATAGGTGTCATATTGGCGACGTCTAGGTCTTTCAGTTCCTCCAGAGCATCGTTACTTACCTGTTGATCTCCGAACGGCATCTGCAATTGGTATCCAGCAGGCTTCGAAGTAGTCTTAGAGCCGTTCTCGAGTTCTTCTAGCAAATCCCAAGCTCTATTAACCACGGCTCCCGGCATTCCGGCGAGTCTGGCAACGTGAACACCATACGATTTATCAGCTCCACCAGGAACGATCTGATGCAAAAATACGACCTCACCAGCTTCTTCGGCAACTGAGACTTGCAGATTGTGTGCGCGAGGTAGCTGCCCAGCAAGTTCAGTCATCTCGTGATAGTGAGTTGCAAACAGAGTTTTACAACCAAGTTTCGGAGAATTGTGAATGTGTTCGGCAACTGAACGAGCGATCGCCAAACCATCGTAAGTAGATGTACCTCGCCCGATTTCATCCAAAACAGCCAACGATCGACTCGTGGCTTGGTTCAAAATTGATGCCGTCTCAACCATCTCAACCATGAACGTCGATTGCCCACCCGAGATGTCATCGGACAGCCCCGCTCGAGTAAAAATCCGATCCACTATGCCAATTCTTGCCTTCGTAGCCGGAATGAAGCTACCGACCTGTGCCATTAGCACTAGAACTGCCGCTTGCCGGATGTAAGTAGATTTACCAGACATGTTTGGCCCGGTAATGATCATTACCTGTCTATCAGTATTCGACAAATCAAGATCGTTCGGGACGAATCGCCCGGGTCCAAGAGCTGTTTCAACTACCGGATGTCGGCCACCTTCGATTGAGAGAACGTTGCCATCGTCGACTAGCGGTCGAACCCATGCGTTTTCAGCCGCTGCTTGGGACATACCCACGAGTGCATCCAAGGTGCCGAGAGCCTTGGCAGTTTCCATGATTCGACTGCTGTGAATCGTCACTTCCCCACATATGCGTCGGAAAATCTCACGCTCGAGTTCGCTGATCCGATCTCGGGCATTAAGAATTTTCGATTCAAGCTCTTTCAATACCGGTGTGATGAACCGTTCACCGTTCACCAGAGTTTGCCTTCGTTCGAATGAATCCGGTACTAAGTGAGCACTGCCCTTACTCACCTCCAAGTAGTAACCAAAAACCCGGTTATAACCGATTTTAAGATTTTTGATACCAGTAGTTTCGCGATAATCAGCTTCTAGTGCTGCAATGCTTGATCTTGCATCACCAGATAGCGATCGGACTTCATCAAGTTCGGAGTTAAATCCATCTCGAATTGCAGATCCGTCGCCGACGGTAATCGAAGGTTCGTCTGGAACAGCGGCAATTAATAATGCGACTGCTTCAGTAGATGAGTGAAGTTTTCCGATTACAGCCCCGCCGGGTACGACACCTTCTGGCAGCGAACTAATCAATTCCGGAATCACGACCAGACCTGTTCTTAGAGATGCAAGATCTCGAGGTGTAGCTTTATTTGTACGTACACGATTTGTAAGCCGTTCGAGATCAGATACTTGGGCTAGCAGGCTTTGTACCCGTGACCGAGCGCTTTGATCTTCAAAGAACGAGGCAACGACTTCTTGCCTACGTTGAACATCGTCTGGATTCAGCAGCGGACGTGTCAGCCATGCTCTTAACGAACGAGCTCCCATCGCTGTTTTCGAGAAATTTAGAGATCGAAATAACGTAGGTGCAACAGCTTTACCACTTGGCGAACTAAACACTTCCAAGTCACGTAAAGCCTTCTGATCTAGCTTCATGTACGAATTGGATGATTCCGTTCGTAGTGACGTCAACTGCGGGATCGCACCGAACTGAGTTTCAGCTACAAAATCGAGAACTGAGGAAGCTGCGATAACCGCTAATGGCAATTTCTCGCAGCCAAAAGCTGCGAGTGTTTTGACTTTAAAGTGCTCCATAAGCCGAGCACCCGACAGTTCTGTATCAAGCCGAGATTCGTCTAGGCTGCGAATCGCCATTGGAGAATCGCTATCTGTATTTAACAAATCCAGAGAATTCTTGTCGGCGATCAACTCAGCTGGTGAAAGTCTAAATAACTCATCTTTAAGATCCGAAGCGGGGAATTCCCCTGTAACGAATTCGCTTGTCGAAATATCGACGTACGCCAAGCCAGTTCGTTGCCCATCGCTTACTGCCGCAGCCAGGTAGTTGTTGGTAGATTGATCGAGAAGCGCAGGTTCGATCACCGTTCCGGGAGTCACTACACGAACAACGGCTCGCTCCACTAATCCCCGAGACTTGGCCGGATCACTCGTTTGTTCAGCAATAGCTATTTTCAGCCCAGCCGATACTAGCGTTCCAAGATGATTATCGAGTGCGTGATGCGGAATTCCCGCGAGTGGAGCCTTACCTCCAGCTCCTGACTCTCGTGCTGTCAAAGTAATACCCAAAACTTTTGAAAGCGTGTGGGCATCATCGTCGAAGGCTTCGTAAAAATCGCCCATCCTGATGAGCAGCAGCGAATCAGGATATTTCGCTTTGAATTCGAGGAACTGACGTCGACCAGGGGATATTTTCTTGCCAGCTGGGGTCTTTTTTTTCACTGATTTCGAGGACGCGCTTTTCCCGCCCTTGAAGGTTGAGGTCGCTGAGAAATCCTGAGTAGCTGGCATCGTGGGACGATTCTAGCGTGAATGTGAGGATCGTTATCGCGTAATTATCGTCTACTGATAACTAATCGTGGCGGAATCTGATGCTTTCCAACGAAATTCTCTAAAGGAACTACCGCGAGGAAGCTCGAAGACCATCATTCCGATTACCTGTTCGCTAGCCTTTATTTGCACAGTACCCCAGATTGGGATGAAGTCCTCAACGTTGTACTTAGGATCACTTTCCTCAGTATCATCAAGTTCTGCACGGCTTATCGCATTGATCGGTTTGTAACTCTTCTTATTACCATCCATTAACACCGCAGCCTCTTCGTCAACAACCACGTTTACCGATCCTGATTTTTCGTTGATCAACGTGACCTTGACGTAAACAAGTTCGTTGTTTACCTCATCGTCAGGCTTCATGGCCCAGTTGTAGAGCGTGCCAGTTTGGTCGGCACCCGAGTATGTGATGTACTCCTGCGACTTAGGTACTTCGGCACGGATCCATAAGGTCCGTCCAGCTACGTACAGCGGGTCGCCACCTTCAGATTTGAAGACAGTCATCATGCTTATAAAGACAACTGCAATGACTACAGAAACTGCAGTGATGCCCATGAGCACGACTGGGTTATTTTCTTTCGGAATAGATATCTGTCGTCGGGCAAGAATTGCTCCTGAAGCATCAACATCTAGGTACTCGGAGCCTGGGTTACCACGGAAACCGGATGCTGGAGCAAATTCGAGCTTCACGCGCACGATGTTGTTAGCCATCGGTTCAGCCGATACGACATTCCAATCAAGCTCCGCATCGCGAAGACGGGGCCCATATTCGTACTTGTTCTCGCCTGCATATTCGAGTGCGGCGCCAACTTGTGAGGGAAATTGAGTCGAAGCAGCGTCGCCAAAGGCAAATCTTAGTGCCCCTGCCTCTGGTTCGTTACTTGCCGTAACTACAGATTCCTCAGTTGCCTGAGTCTCATCTGCAGCGTCCTGTTCAGTTCGGTTCTCTTCAGTCATCCATTGCTCCACTGTACGGTACTACCCCGTACCGACAAGCGAGCCTACATGATGTGTGACGTGTCTCGCACTCTATTTTCATTTGTGAACTGCTAATTATTGCCAACACTTAGCGTTTCAGCGAATTTCATCTAGTAATTGCAAGTTGTGTGACGGTCCACAGCGGTTTATTAGTTCTTCGCAGAAGGGAACGTCGCAAGTTGTCCCAAAACATCACTCAATGCCTGAAGTACGTCATCAATGTCGGCTTCGGTTGTCTCCCGACCCAGCGATATACGAACACTTCCGACAGCAAGTTCGGGACTTACTCCCATCGCTAGAAGAACGTGAGACGGTTCAAGCGATGCCGAGCTACATGCGCTTCCGCTAGATGCCGCGATGCCTTTGAAATCCAACCCAAGCAAAATTGGTTCCCCTTCAACTCCAGGGAAAGAGAAATTAGAAATTTCCGGAACTCGGTGGGTTCTGCTGCCATTGAAAAATGAATCAGGAATTCGTTCAGATACACCCTCGATCAATCGAGTCGAAAGATCCGTCATCTTCAAATTTGATGAAGCACGTTCAGCTTCAGCCAATCTCAGAGATTCACCAAAGCCGACAATACTAGCTACATTCTCAGTCCCTGATCGCCTCTGCCGTTCTTGACCACCACCAGCGATCAGTGGTTCAAGCTCAACACCCCGGCGCACGTACAAAACTCCAGCTCCTTTGGGTCCATAGATCTTATGACCGGATAGACTCATCAGATCGACGTTTAGTACATTTACGTCAAGCGAGAGTTTCCCTGCGCCTTGAACAGCGTCGGTATGGATTAATATCTCTCCACCCACCTGTTTCGCTGCTTCCCGAGTTTTTTGGGCGATAGCGGCAACATCCTGGATAGTTCCGACTTCGTTGTTGACCAGCATCACACTGGCTAAGAACGTGTCAGGTCGAACAGCTGCTGCGAATTCATCAGGATCAACACGCCCGGTTTCGTCGACTCCTATGTAAGTTGATTCGTAACCTAGTTTTTCGAGTTGCTCGACAGGATGAATCACTGCATGGTGTTCAATTGCCGTTGTGAGGATGTGGCCCGTCGTAGAAGATCGTAATGCCGCCGTCCCTTTGATTGCTAGATTGTTTGATTCTGAGCCACCGCCGGTGAAAACGATCTCACTAGAACGAGAGCCCAGTACGTCTGCTGTAAGCTCTCGCGCCTCGTCGATACCATAACGCCCTTCTCCAGCTAATGAATACAAACTTGAAGGATTACCGAATTTCTCAGAAAAGTACGGTAGCATTTTCTCGAGAACTTCTCGTCGCACCGGAGTGGTGGCTGCGTGGTCGAGGTAATTAATTCGTTCTTCAGGAGAAGTCATTGTTAAAGTATTTGCTACTAATTGCCTAAGGGCAACGAATCGGTGTACCAAAGCTTTATTTACTTGGATAACCTATTTAATCGTGAAGATAGTGGTAACAAGACGACCATATCACTGGTAAGTAACCCCACAGGTCATTTTTTTTTGGCAGAATGATTTCGCTGTGGGGCTAATGAGCGCCATTGAACCGAAATCCGGAGTGAGTAGTTGATCAAGATTGAGCACATGTCGAAGAGTTACGGGCCTTATCCCGCCGTAATTGACATCTCATTTGAAGTGCTCAAAGGCGAAATCGTTGGTTTTTTAGGCCCGAACGGAGCCGGTAAAACTACAACGATGCGAGTCGTAACTGGCTTCACACCCCCTACTGATGGTGACGTGACTGTTGGGGGCTACGATGTCGTATCCCACTCACTCGACGTCCGTCGGCACATCGGATATCTCCCTGAGACTGTCCCGCTGTATCTTGACATGACCGTTATGGACTATCTTAAGTACATGGGTGAAATCCGTGGCATGAACTCTTCGTGGGTGAAAGAACGCCTACCGAAAGTGATAGACATGGTCCGGCTCGGGGAATACCAGAACACTCTTATTGGTCGTCTTTCCAAGGGATACCGACAGCGAGTAGGTATTTCTCAGGCTATTCTGCACGAACCTGATGTGCTTGTGATGGACGAACCTACTATTGGTATCGACCCAATTCAGGTTGTGGAAACCCGTGAGCTGATCAGTAATTTGGGTGAAGAACACACAATGTTGCTAAGTTCTCACATTCTTCCTGAAGTCAGTGCTATATGTAAACGAGTGTTAGTAATCAACGATGGTCGTATCGTGGCTGATGACAAGCCAGACGATCTATCGGAGAAACTCCAGCACGCAGAACGAATCGAGATCAGCGTTCGTGGAGCTGAATCACCAGCATTCATCAACGCCATGCGAGATATCACAGATGTTGTGGACGCTCGATCTGACCAGCGTGTTTCAATGCTGCAACGAGCAGAGCGGGAAGACTTCTCGCCGTTCATCGTCGATGCCCGACCTAACGTTCAGGCATCAGAAAAAATTGCTAAAACCATTGTCGAGAACGGTTGGGGTCTGACGAATTTGACGCCAATCCCTATGACTCTCGAAGAAATCTTCCTTGAACTTACAACCGAAGAGAATTTAGGCGAGTAGGTATTGCGTTTCATATCCGTCATAGCGATCAAAGAGATTCGCACATATTTCGCCTCGCCGATGGCCTACGTGGTGTCGGCAGCGTTCCTAGCTATCACAGGCTTCTTCTTCGTTGCATCGGTTTCCGATTCATTCGCTGAAGCAAGTATCCGTGGTTATCTAGCTGGTGCGATTTTCTTCATGATCTTCATGTCACCCGCACTGACGATGCGACTAATTGCTGAAGAGCAAAAACTCGGCACCCTTGAACTTCTTTTGACTTCGCCTCTTCGTGAATTCGAAATCGTATTAGGAAAGTTTATTGCTGCGTTTGTGACAACGCTCATAATGATCGGTCTTTCGCTCTACTTCGTTCTGGTGTTGTTCGTATACGGTGATCCTGATATAGGTCCACTACTAAGCGGTTTATTCGGTCTTGCCATGTACGCTTCTGCAACTCTTGCGGTAGGTCTATTCGCCTCCTCATTGAGTAGTAACCAGATCGTCGGGCTAGTAGTTGGTTCAGGAATATTGACAGCGCTAACAATCATCGATTTCGTTAGTGCTCGTCTCACCGGTGTTGCATCCGAAATTTTGGATGCATTCCAGCTAGGTGCTTCATTTTCAGTGTTCGATATAAACAGCTTCGGGGTGGCCGAAGGCGGTCACTTCGCAGACTTTGCACGAGGTATTATCACCCTGACAGATATTGCCTATTACTCATCATTAACCGCAGTGTTCTTGCTCCTCACAGTTCTTGTGTTGGAAGCAAGGCGATGGCGCTAGGCCAGTA
>JAPKCH010000058.1 GCA_026421185.1 Dehalococcoidia bacterium
TATCTGGGCATTAGTGCGAGCTGTAAAAGACCTCGGCGAAGTAACCGTAGTTGCCCCAGCCGGCAACCAGTCGGGTGTTGGCACTGCATTGACTCTTAGGAAGTCCGTGAAGATCAACGAAGCTCCCAGTCAAGTCGATGGTGTGAAGTGCTACGCAGTAAGCGGTACGCCAGCTGATTCTGTGGTTCTGGGCATCGAACACATTCTTCTCGGAAACGTAGATATCGTGGTGTCAGGTGTGAATCCCGGATTCAACACTAGTCGCAATGTTTTCATATCTGGAACGATGGGCGCAGCTATTCAAGCGTCAGGAAAAGGCGTGAAGGCATGTGCGTTTTCGATGGACATTGAAGACAATTTCGAAGACGCCACCGTCAAGAAAATCATCGGAGCGATAGTTACAGAAGCGCTCAAATCAGAAACTCAGCAAGCTGGTCTCTTCAACGTAAATATTCCTACCTTTGCGAACACTCCTATCGAGGGAGCAGAAGGTGCATCGGCTGCCCCTTCCGAGTTCAGAAGCCATATAATCGCTCACAGCGATGGTGGCTATGAGATAGCGTCTGGACTCGGAGTTCTTCTTGAGAACCAAGAACTGGTTTCTGGAACTGACATTGAAGTGCTTGGCCGCAATAAAGTTGCGATCTCGTCGTTCGAGGGACCGACACTCGCTCATCAGCCTCACGACCCAACACTTCAGCGAATGATCGACGCTGCGACCCAAGTTATAGGTTGACTACAAGCCCCTAACTATCCAAAATCTCGCAAAGCAACTAGTTGCGTTTACTTTTTTCAGTCAAGAGTTGCTAACGAAAGGAACATAGCGTGCTTTACGAACTTCGCGTGTATGAATGTCTGCCAGGACGACTTCCGAATATCAATGCCCGCTTCGCTGATCACACGATGAAGCTGTTCGAAAAGCACGGCATCAAGAACATCGGTTACTGGACTACCGACGTTGGCGAGAGTAACCACGAGCTCACATATATGGTGGCGTTTGAAGACGCTAATCAACGTGCTGAAGCGTGGGCGAATTTCAGGGCTGATCCTGAACGAGAGCGCGTTTTCGAAGAGTCACATGAAGATGGACTCATAGTTAAGAACGTTCGCAATCAGCTACTTACTCCAACGCCTTACTCACCACTACGATAGATCTTCGTTCACGTCGCTAGGTGGCTAAAAACCGGCTACTCACGACGTAATCGAGCTAACAAAACATGCCAAATATTCAACGACTTAAAAACCTCTCAGGTCAGGCTCACATCGTGGGCGTCGGAGAATCGAATAAGATCGGGAAGGTTCCCGATAAGTCACCGCTTGCTCATCATTCAGAAGCAGCGATAAACGCTCTTAATGATGCTGGGTTGCAGCTTTCGGACGTGGACGCCTTGTTCACAGCTGGCTGGTCGACGTTGGATGTTGGCGAGTATTTGGGAATTCAACCTCGATACACCGACAGCACTTCGGTGGGTGGCTCGTCGTTCGTGATTCACGTGGCACACGCTTTGTCGGCGATTGCTGCTGGATACTGCGAAGTTGCGCTGATTACGCACGGTCAATCGGGTCGAAGCGATAGGGCTCCGATTCCACGAAACCCTGGCGCCCCGATGTCGCAGTACGAGGCACCTTACGGAATCATCGGACCACCCGTTTCATATGCAATGGCGGCTCGACGATACATGCACCAGTACGGTGAAGATCGAACCCGTCAAGCTATGGCTGAAATTGCGGTATCGACCCGTAAGTGGGCGAACCTTAATCCGAAGGCTTATTTCTACGACAAGCCGACGACGTTCGACGATTATCACAACTCTAAATGGGTGGCTTGGCCGTTCCATTTGCTCGACTGTTGTTTGGTGACAGACGCTGGTGGAGCCATCGTTATTACTACTCCTGAGCGAGCACGTGACGCGAAGAATGGTAGTGTGGAAATTCTGGGCGCTGGCGAAGGTCACGACCACTCTGGAATATCTCAAATGCCTGATCTGACTAGAGCATTCGGTAGGAACACTGGGCCTCAGGCGTTGGAGATGGCTGGCGTGACGCATTCAGATCTTGATCTGGCGATGGTCTACGACTCGTTTACTTATACCGTGTTGGTCAGCCTCGAAAATCTTGGCTTTTGTGGTCCGGGTGAAGGCCCCGATTTCGTGGCATCACAGCGAACCGCACCAGGTGGTGACTTCCCACTGAACACCAACGGCGGAGGACTTTCGTACACACATCCCGGCATGTACGGCATTTTTACTGTCATTGAAGCCGTCCGACAGCTTCGTGGGCAAGCGGGCGAACGTCAGCTTGACAAATGTGATCTTGCAGTCGCTCATGGCACCGGCGGTCTTTTATCGTCGACCGGAACAGTCGTATTGGGGGCTGATTAGATATGACAAACATAACTCCAAAGCCGCAACCGGTTTCTCAGCCTGAATCTGATCGCTACTGGCAGGGTCTCAGTAGAGAGGAAATCTGGCTGCAGCGATCTAAGGCAACCGGTAAGTTCCAGTTTTATCCGCGTAACTTCTCAATTTCTGATCCTGAAACTGGTGCCGACGGCATCGAGTGGGTTCAGGCATCTGGAAAGGCTGAACTGTTCACGTTTGCGATCGTTCACGCTGCCCCTCACATGGGATTTGTGGGCGAAGTTCCGTACATCACGGCATTAGTGCAGCTCGAAGAAGATGTGATCGTTCCAACAAACATCGTTGGAGTTGATCCTGAACCTGAGAACTTTGTGATTGGAATGGCACTAAAGCCGGTCTTCGAGCACAGTGAAGGTGGGCTCACATTACTGAAGTTCACACCGGCATAGTCTTACGAGCAATGCAGGGTTAGAATTATTAGATCACCAGTCGAAAAGTTAGCTGGCAACTCATGAAGTCCCCATCTCCACTCTTTACTGAAGGAACGCTCAGATTGGTATCCCCAGACGAATTCACAGTCTGTTTCGGCGACACCGAACGATGGGTGCATAGGCACGCCGAACCTGAGCAGCTCCCTTTTCACTTGTAATTCGAGTCGAGGTCACTCCCAATGGTTAACCACTTCCTAAAACTCAGCGATATCGCGCCTGAAGAAATTCAGCCGATACTTGATCGCGCAATCGAACTAAAGTCGGGTGCTAAGAGCAATGCGCTTGCCGGTAAATCGATTGCAATCCTGTTCGAAAAGCCTTCGTTACGTACGAAGCTTTCATTCTGGGTGGGCGCTGAAAAACTTGGTGGACATCCGGTTCATTTCAGTCCTGAAGAAGTTGGACTTGGTAAACGAGAGCCTATAGCTGATGTGGCGCAAGTTATGTCGAGAATGTCGGACGTTGCAGTTATTCGCACGTTTGCTCAATCGACTATCGAAGAGTTCGCTGCGAACGCATCGATCCCAGTGATCAACGCTCTGACAGATGCTGAACACCCGTGCCAAGCTCTTGCAGATACCCAGACGATCACTGAACAATTTGGAAACGTCGCTGGGGCTAAAGTCGCTTTTATTGGCGATGGAAACAACGTTGCAGCCAGCCTCGGATACGCTGTGGCAGGCCTCGGTGGGCACCTCGTTGTTGCATCACCCGATGGATATAAACTTCCTGGTGAAGATCTTGAAGGTGCGAACACATACGGTGCTTCGGTCGGTGGAAAGGTGACGCAGGTCACAAGCCCTCAAGAAGCTGTAGCCGATGCCGATATCGTTTACACGGACGTATGGACCAGCATGGGGCAAGAGACTGAAACTGCGAAACGCCTTGTTGCATTCGATGGCTATCAGGTGAACCCGGCTTTGCTCGATCAGGCAGGTACGAACGTGAAGTTCATGCACGATCTTCCTGCTCATCCTGGTGAAGAGATCACTGACGGTCTTCTATATGATTCAAGATCGGTAGCATTCGATCAAGCAGAAAACCGCCTATGGGCGCAGGCTGCTTTGATGGAAAAACTGATTTAGGGACGACACTAATTTTTTAGGATCACATGACGAATTTGTGGTCTACTACCTGTAGCGATCTTCTGTTCGCTGCTTTACAAGAGAACGAAAAATCTCACTATGGCACTTCCAGTAATAGCAATCATCGGTCGACCTAACGTCGGAAAATCGACTCTGTTCAATCGTTTGGCAGGTCGTCGAATCGCGATTGTCAGCGATATACCGGGAACAACCCGTGACAGGGTCTCTATTGACGCAGAGTGGGGGCGGCATAAGTACTTAATCGTGGATACTGCTGGTGTAGAAGATCGTCCGCATGACGAGCTTATGTGGGATGACATTCGTGCCCAAGTAGAGATCGCCATACACCAGGCCGACGCTATTATTTTCGCGGTCGATGTAAACGATGGTATTACTGACGCTGACGAAGATGCCGCTGATATGGTTCGACGGGCTGGTAAACCTACTGTTGTAGCTGCTAACAAGGCCGACACGCTTTCGCGTGAAGACATGATTTATGAATTCTTTGCGCTGGGTCTTGGCGAGCCGCATCCGATTAGTGCTTATCACGACACCGGAATTGGCGACATGCTGCAATCAGTATTTGAGCAGCTGCCGGCGATCGAAGACGACCCTATTGGCAAAAACTCGGTTCGAGTCGCTATCGCCGGTCGTCCAAACGCTGGAAAATCAGCATTGTTCAACGCACTGACTGGCGAAAAGCGAGCAGTGGTTAGTCCTGTAGCAGGTACGACACGAGATACCGTCGACTCATTATTCGACTACCAAGGCACTCGTCTTACGTTCCTCGACACAGCTGGATTACGGAAACGCGGCAGTGTCGAGCCTGGCATCGAAAAGTACAGCACAATTCGATCTATCGGAGCAATCGAGCGTTGCTATGTGGCAGTGCTGGTACTTGATGCTACTGAATTCGTAACTGCTCAAGATCAGCATATTGGCGGCTACATCGACGATGCGTCTCGCGCAGCCGTAGTTGTTGTGAACAAGTGGGACCTTGCTCCTGAGCTTGATCTGGATCGTGGCGAAGCCGAAGAGGCTGTTCGCAATCGATTCAAGTTCATTCCTGAAGTCCCAATCGTGTTCACATCCGCCCTAACAGGCTGGGGGGTAGAGAAAGTAATCCCGACGATTTTGAATGTGTACAACGAGTTCTCTAAGCGTATACCTCGTGCCGAAGTTAGCCGCGTGATATTCGATGCGATGGGTGATAATCCATTGCCAGGTTTCGGCAGCCGACGACCAAGAATTTACAAATGTATTCAGAGTCGTACTTCGCCGCCTACGTTCGAATTTACCGCACGGGCCGCTGATGAAATACACTTCAGTTATCGCAGATATCTGGAAAACCGACTGCGAGAGAGTTTTGGTTTCATTGGATCTCCACTGAGAATGACCTTCAAAAGCCGTATTGATGAGTGATCTTGTAGTCGCAATATTAGTGATTTTCGCAGCCTACTTCATTGGTGCGATTCCATTTGGTGTGATCATCGGCAAGGTGTTTCGAGGCATCGATATCCGTAGCTACGGCAGCGGTGGATCGGGCGCTACAAACGTAAATCGCACCCTTGGTCCATACGCCGGTGCCGGTGTTTTGGCAGCCGACGTCGGTAAAGGTCTAGTCGTTACGCTGATAGCCCACTTCGCACTTGATGGCGAATCTTGGATTGTCGCTTCAGCCGGAACAACAGGCGTATTGGGACACATGTTCCCTGTATACATTCGTTTCAAGGGCGGCAAAGGTGTTGCTACCGGATTAGGCGCACTCGCTGTGATTTCCCCAATTTCAGCGGCTATCGCATTAAGTGGAGTCTTGATCGCAGCGATAACGAAATATGTATCGCTCGGATCGATTCTTGGTACTGGGCTGAGCCTCGGCCTTCTGATAATGTTCAGTGCTTTTGGGCTCACGATTCTAGGTTGGGAACACGATCCGTGGTATTTGCTGTTTGCAATACCTGTTCCGATTTTCATATTTTGGAGCCACCGATCTAACGTCGATCGCCTCACAAAAGGCGACGAATCTAAGCTTGAGAACAAGCCAGCGCCGCGCAGGGCCCAACGAACCCCGTAAAATCATCGGGTGATAAAAATTGGCATCATCGGTACCGGGGCCTGGGCAACCACCCTCGGAATACTTCTAGCACGCACCGGAAATCAGACAACTCTGTGGTCTCGCACTAAAGCGCGTGCCTCAGAGTTGTCTAATGCACGTGTGAACAAACGATCGGTTCCTGGAGTTGATTTTCCAGATTCTATGATGGTTTCGAACTCTCTCGATGAATCACTAGGCAATGCCGAAGTGATTATTGTTGCAGTTCCCTCGGTAACCATTCGCGAAAATATGCGTAAAATTCGAAACGCTATCCCGTCTTCTGCCTACGTTTTATGCGCAACTAAGGGAATTGAAATTGCGTGCGGTAAACGTATGTCACAGGTGATCACTGAGGAACTGAATGATTTTGCATCTGATCAGATCGGTGTGCTCTCCGGCCCCAATCTTGCCCCTGAAATAGCGGCAGGAAATGTCGCCACTGCGACCGTTGCATTCCCAAACGAGGCTATTGCTGAGAAAGTTCAAGCAATTCTTAGTTCGGATCTTTTTCGAGTGTACAGAAGCGAAGATGTAACCGGGGTCGAACTTGGCGGCGCTCTGAAAAATATTATTGCGATCGGTGCAGCATTCATTGATGGAGCAGGTCTCGGATCGAACGCTAAAGCGGCGTACGTTACAAGAGGTCTGCATGAGATAACTCGCCTCGGTGTTGCCATGGGAGCCAAACCCGATACGTTTGCGGGCCTAAGCGGTATGGGCGATCTGCTTACCACTTGTTATTCGAATCTCAGCCGTAACTATAGGCTTGGGCTTGGGTTGGCTTCCGGTCGTGATCTGTCGTCAGTTCTGAAAGATCTGGGACAAATAGCTGAAGGCGTACCGACAACCCAAGCAGCAGTACGTCTGGCTCAGAAGCTTGGCGTAGAGATGCCGATTGCCGACGCTACTTATGCCGTGTTGTTCGAGGGGGCGTCACCGAACGACGCTATTAAAGATCTGATGAGACGAACGCTTCAGCCAGAGGTTAGATACTAGGAAGATTACCCGCCTAGATCTCCTCGTTCGTACAGTATTGCCGACATCACTGCGATCGCAGCTGTTTCACTCCGTAGTACTCGTGGGCCTAGAGTAACCAACGTTGCTCCTGCCTCACGAATGAGGGTTGCTTCCTGTTCGCTGAAACCACCGGGCGGTCCGATTAAAGCAGCCAATTCAGGCTGGTTCTTATCGAGTGATTTTAGTGCAGTATTCAACGATTGAGATTCATGGGAGATTTCTTCCCACATACACAGCAACGGCTGAGCCGATACTGTTTCTGCGATTGCGTTCATTATAGAAATCGGCGCTTCCACTGTCGGCACGGTGGCCCTGCCGCTTTGTTCGGCAGCCTCAATCGCTATCCGTTGCCAGCGTTCGAGTCGTTTGGCCGAAGGTGTGCCTGTGTTGCCGCCTTGCACTCGTTCCGAGATTACTGGCACGAACCTAGTGGCTCCAAGTTCTGTGCATTTTTGAATCGCGAGTTCAATGCGTTCAGGACGAGCGAGTCCCAGTAGCATCGTTATTTTCGTTATCGGTTCAGCGGCTGGATTAATTGCGAATACAAGCTTTGTAGAAACTTCGTTCTTACCAACGTGGTCGATTTCCACTTCCCACTCAGAACCTGAACCATTGAAAAGACGAATGTGTTCTCCGGTATCGGTTCGCAATACTGTTTTCAGCTGACGAGCGATGGCACCGTCCAAAAAGATCGAACGATCAGTAGCGTCTATATCTGGGACATAGAACCGATGCATTATTTAATTCCTCCGGCACGCGTGATCAGAGTCGCTGTCCAGTCTTCGATCTGCCTGCTTGATTTGACTTCGCCACCTACAGCTTTGAAAGCTGAGATAACGTCATCTAGTCGGACGTCTAGAACGCCAGAAGTGATGATTACTCCGTCGTCGGCTACAGAGGCTATCAGCGGTTCAGCGAGGGATATCAGTACGTTGGCGGCGATATTTGCTCCGATAACATCGAAGCTGCCATCCGGAACCTGAGCGTGGGGAATTGATCCAGAGAAAATTGTCGACTTCTCAGTAAATCCAGCCTCAGCCAGATTCGCATTCGACGAGATAACTGCATCGTCATCTATATCGAGTCCAACTGCGTGTCCTGCACCAAGTGCAAGCGCAGCTATGGATAGGACACCCGAACCGCAACCAACGTCCAAGAAGCTATTGCCGGGCTTGATGGCCTTCTCGATCTCTTCGAGACACATTAGCGTGGTCGGGTGATGCCCTGTGCCGAACGCTAGACCGGGCTCGAGTTCGATGATGACATCGGAAGGATTACTGTCGTACTTGCTAGATCGTGGGACGATAACGAGATTCTTGCCGACTTTGATTGGTTCGAATTTCTGGTTGCGCCATTCATCGTCGCTTACTTCGAGTTCTTCGATCTCTGGGAGGTCAACAAGATGCCTGATTAGGCGCACACCAACATCGATTGACGTCTTACGGCTTTCGGTGGTTCGATCGAGTGGAATCCAGCCTTTGATTGTTACCCATGCGGTTGGATCTGGCTCTTCACCTTCGTCGGGATTGTATCCGCCTTGGCGTTCGACCGAGGCCGATCCTTCACCGTGAATATTGAATAAGTGAGTTAGTGGCTCGACGTATTCGGGCGGTCCTTTGATGCTGATCTGTAGCCAGCGCATCTTATTTGCCTTTGATTATGTAATGTAAATTGGGGCGATTAATACATGACGGAGTAGTACTACGCCCTGCTGTCTTCGCCTCGGAACGCGTCTTTGAAACGATCGAACAAGCCTTGATCGTTGGAATTTTCACTGACTCGTTCAAGCCCGAATGATTCTGCAAGCTCTTGCAATAGCGCTGTCTGTTGGTCGTCGAGTTTCTTCGGTATGACAACCTTCAGTTCGACAAGTTGATCTCCTCGTCGTCCGCCTGTTCCCATTTGCGGTATTCCAGCGCTTCTGATTCGCTTGACGGCTCCGGACTGAGTTCCGGGTTCGACATCGATATCAATAGAACCTTCGAGAGTTTCTACGTTGATTATTCCGCCTAGGGCAGCCATCGCCATGTTCACTTCGGCTGTCATAAGTACGTCATTGCCTCGGCGAGCGAAAACCTGGTCACGCTGTACACCGATGTGAACGTATAGGTCGCCACTTGGAAGGCCTTTACCGCCAGATTCGCCTTCACCCCTGATAACAAGCTTCGTACCGTGCTCAACACCAGCGGGGATCTGAACTTCAATTTTGCGTGCGTTACGTTCGGTTCCGCGACCAGAACAATGTGAACAAGCTGTTTTGACTTGCTGACCTTCACCTTCACAGGTTGGGCAAGCGGTTACCTGCTCGAACTGACCGAAGAACGTTCGCTGGGTGCGACGCACTTTTCCTTCACCGTGGCAGGTTGAACATTCGATTACATCGGTGCCAGGTTCAGATCGGTTACCGTCGCAGCGTTCGCAGCGCTCCATACGGTTGAGTTCGAGTTCGCGAGCAACACCAAATGCGGCGTCACGGAACGATACGTTTATCTGGAACTCAAGGTCGGCACCACGATTGGACTGCTGACCAGTTGAGCCGCCAAAGAACGAATCGAAAATATCACCGAATCCACCGAATCCTTCGAATCCGTCGAAACCACGACCTGCTTGGCCATTCATACCTTCGTGACCAAACTGGTCGTATTGCGCTTTTCGCTTAGGATCGCTGAGAACCTGGTACGCCTCGTTTACTTCTTTGAAACGATCGTTAGCATCCTCCGCTTTATTGCGGTCGGGGTGATATTTGAGCGCCTGTTTACGGAACGCTTTTTTGAGATCTTCAGGTGTAGCGTCACGGGCTGCACCAAGAACTTCGTAATAATCACGTTTGCTAGTTGTCATAAAGAGTGGATGTCTACCCCGGACCAAAGGTCAGTTTTAAATCGCAGTTCGTATTCACTGTTACGAAACACACGAACTTATCAATTATAAACCTGAGACGCAGCTAATCGGAATGTGGGTAGAAACTCAAGTACAACGATTCTGAAAAAGAGACGAGCCGACTGGCTAGCCGCCGTAGTACATCATGGTCATCTGGTCGAGATGGTTCGCTATGTATCGAACAGCTGGTATGGCCATTTCGTATTCCATGCGGGTCGGTGCCATCACGCCGATCATGCCTTCAGCTGTATCGGAAGTGCCATATCGACTGAAAACGACAGAGAAGTTTTTAAGCGACTCTTCTGAGTTTTCTTCACCAATAACAACGTTGGCTGTCCCGATGTCGTTACTGGAATGTGAAAGTGCAGATGTGGCAAGCGAATCTTCGATAAGCCAGGTGACACCCTGTGACATCGCCGGGTCTGTTAGAAATTCAGGCTGTTGGAACAGTTTGCTGATGCCACTGAATCGTTTTTCAGTGCCTGAGGCGGTGTTGTGTTGCTGGAGAGCCGATACTGCTGAATCGAACGCCCTACGTTCTAAACCATCGTTTATGCGGCCTGCACGCGCAGCTAGATTATTAGCTGGGACCCCTACGATAGCTTCGCTGAGTCTATTTCGTGCGTGTTCGATTTCTGAATTGGAAACCGAGGCATCAAGATTTATTACTTGCTTGTAAACGCTTGCCTCTTGCAAGACCACGATCACGACCATCAGCATTTCTTGAAGGCGTAGTAGCTCAATGCTTTTCACAGGTGCGGGAGCGGTACGCGGGACCGTAGTGAACGCAAGAGTGTCCATCAAACCGGCGAGAATTTCCGAAGCCGAGTCAATCCACTCTTCCACGTGAGCTTTGAGTGAACTGAATTCTTGATCTATTCGTGCCGATACATTGCGGTTCAACGTTACTTCAGGATTAAGCGATGTTACGAACTGGCGGTAACCGCGATCAGACGGAACTCCGCCTGACGATACGTGCGGGCGTCGGATTAGACCATCTTCTTCGAGGGCGACCATCTCGTTACGAATTGTCGCTGGACTCGCTTTTAGATTGGTAGAGCGTGCGACTGTGCTTGAGGCAACAGGCGACGCTGTCTGAACATGTTCAGACACGATGAACTTGAGTATTTCTCGTTTTCTTGCTGTCAGAGTCGGCATACTTGCCCCGAGGTGAAATATTCACCGTCTAGTGACGTACACGCTAAGCGATAGGACATGGTGAAGTTAGCATGCGGTTTTCCCGAGCGTCAACGGATATAAACACTAGATGAATCTAA
>JAPKCH010000059.1 GCA_026421185.1 Dehalococcoidia bacterium
AACTTTGGCCGAGAGAATGAACTGCCGTGGACCGATGAAACACTTGGAACTGACGTCAAAGCGCTTGCCGCCTACGGAATAAAATTGGGCATCAAGATGATCACAGGCTTCCCGAACGCCATCTACGGCCGTACAAGTCGTGACGAAGATATCGAGAAAGTCATCGAGTCAGTTAAATGTGCTGGTAGATTGGAAATCCCAGTAGTCGAATACAACTGGTACGCCCACCGAATTGTCGAAGGTTACTCATTCGTTGAAGGTCGAGGTGGAGCCGAATACAAGGAGTTCGACTACCAGTCGATCAAAGATCTCTCACCACTTCCAGAAGAAGGCGCTCACACTGCCGACGCTATGTGGGACAACATCACTTACTTCTTGAAGGCCGTGATTCCGGCTGCAGAAGAAGCAGGTGTTCGTATGGCATTGCACCCCAACGATCCGCCAGCACCGATCAGTCGTGGCTCAGAGCAGATCATGGGCAGTATCGATGGCTGGAAGAAGCTGGCAAGTATCGTCGATAGTACTGCGAACGGCATCACGTTCGACTGCGGTGTGACTCGTGAGATGGGCGGCGATCCTGTACAAGTGGCCCGCTACTTTGGCGATCTCGACCGTATCAACCATGTTCACTGGCGAAACGTAATCACCGAAATTCCAAACGAGAAATACACAGAGGTTTTCTTGGATGAAGGTGAGGTAGATATGCTCGCCGTTATGAAAGAGCTCGTTCGCCAGAAGTACCCAAGAATCGTTTACCCGGAGCACCCACCTGTGATTGACCACGACAAAGAGTTCACACACAAAGGCTTCGGTGAGGGATACACGGGATTCGCTTATACCGTCGGATACGCACGGGCGACGTTGCAGGCGGCTTTAGCTGGAGCATAGCCCAATTTATCGAGTGTCGCGTAGGACCGTGATATCCGACTAAAGATCCCCAGTCATCAGACATCAATATTTCCAAGAACTAAAAGAGGTAAAAAATGTACAACTTGAACCATATTCACATGAAGTCGAACGATCCTAAAAAAGCTGCCAACTGGTGGGTTGATAATTTCGGATTCACGATCGTTGACGATTCGACACGAGATACTGGTGACCGTTTTATCAAGTGCCGTTCAGCCAACGATGTACCCGTGAATATCTCGGGACCACTGGATGGTCAGACTCTCGTTGAGAGCGACTCAGGTCCAAATCTAGGGCTCGAACACTTTGGGTTCGACGTTGATGACATGGATGCCGAAATAAAGCGACTCGGCGCCGTTGGAGCTCCTCTGGTGGAGGGACCCAACGAACTTCCCGATGGCACGCGATTCTGCTGGGTTGCTGCACCAGACAACGTACGAGTAGAACTAATACAGTGGCCTAGCTAGCGATCCTAGCTATTATCCGAATCGGCTCCGAGGTTTTCGCCGCGGAGTCGGCTCGCACGGATGTCGTGCTTACCGGGGTAGCGAACTGGCAAGTGGCCATCTTCGATCATCAAATCGAGCGGGTTCGCCATAGTCTTCATCGGCATCTGCACTTGCGTCTGCAGCCGTGCAGATTCGTAAACAGCGTGCACCATTCGGACACAATCACCGACACCGATGGCGTGATGACAGTCGAGCATTAATCCTCCGGAATCGCACCAATGCTCAACGCAAAGTTGTCCCAGTAGGGCTGTTGATCTATCCGTGCGTCGATGACCGTTGCTCTATCGGCGGCCATCGCCTGAGCCAACGCAGTTTCGAATTCCTTTGGAGTGTTTACGATTACGCCGTTCAAACCTGATGCTCGGCCAATTGCCGCGAAATCTACTGGTGTGAGATCGAGTCCAAATTTTGGAAGTCCTCGCGAAACTTGGCGTGATTTCATTGTGCCTAACGCCCTGTCGTTCACGATCACCAATGGCATTGCGACATTCATTCGAGCAAACACTTCGAAATCGCCAAGCCGCATAAGTGTAGAACCGTCGCCGCCAATCCCAATCATCGGTACATCAGGATTCGCCATCTTGGCTCCAAGCGACGCTGGAATCATGAGTCCCATCGTACGACCACCGGAAGTTCCTAGAAATTGTCCGAACTTATCGAACTCCCAGAGATGTTCAAGCATCCGAACGAACGCACCAGTTTCTGAGATCACTACGCCATCGCCGGGCAGTGACTCACGACAGCTAGCTACGATATCTTGAATGGAAAATTTCGCACCAGCGGGACGCTCGAAATATTTCAAAACGTTCTGCTTAGCGAGATCGATTTCTTCTATCGAAACCCCATCTCCACCAGCGCTGCTCAGAGCGTTGAGAGATTCCTTGAGAGAACCATTCACACGAACTTCCGGATTAGGAACAGTAGTACGATATTCAGGTCGAGAAACCAATTCGATGGCAGGCATTTTGAAGGCCCACGGTGCGTGGGTCATCAACGAATCAGCGCCCACTAGAATAGCAAGATCACAGAGTTCTTGTAATTCACCCTCAACAGTGTTCGGAACGTAGTTGCCGGTCATCACGCCGGCAAATCGTGGGTGAGATTCAGGGAACACTCCCCTAGCATCCATGTTCACCTGCACTGCCCCACCGATAGCTTCCACAAACTCCACCAACTCTGCAGTAGCTCTCGTAGTAGCCACGTCAGCACCTACGATGACCATTGGGTGCTTTGCTGAACTAATAAGTTTCTTAGCCTGTTCGAGTGAGTTCGCATCAGGTGAAGATTCTTCGTAACCAGCCGGGGCGGACTGAAGATCGCCACAGTCGCCATCATCGAAGTTTGACGGGTAATCAATAACTACCGGACCTCGCCGACCATCAGTCGCATTGGCCACTGCGTCACGCAGAGTGTCGTTGGCTGTAGAGCGTTCCAGTGTGCTGAACGATTTTGTAATTCCACCGAACATTGCAGAGTGATCGGTTACTTGGACAAGATTAATATCTGAATTAGTAGGCCCCGCTTCGAAGGCACAGACAACCGGCATTCTCTCGAAGAAAGCGTTCGCCACCCCACCAAGCATGTTTCCCGCGCCGACACCTTTAACTCCGATCGCCAGTCCTGCCGTTCCGAGTCCTGCTCCATAGTACGCAGCAGCTATTGCCGCTGAAGATTCGTGGGCGACGTGAACAAATTCAACCCCTGCCTTACGTCCCGCTTCCATCGCATCCATTGGGAATCCAGAGCCCGGCAAACCAAAAACGTGTTTGATCCCTCGGCGAGCGGCGTCTTGCATAAGTAGGTCGGCGAATTTCATCGGTAGGTGCTCAAGTCAATTGATTAGAAGATAGATCGTATTGTGAAAGCGGATGAATCGTACCAATTGGGTCCGGTTCACGCCCAATACCTGGGTATGTTATCTGGCTCGTTTAGCGCAATCTAAACACCACAACCGATATCGCAACTGAACAGACAATACTACTTATAACACCTGAAGAACAAAGCCTCGAATACGTCATCCATCACACACGAGCGATGCGAAGGCTCAAGACCGACGCTGTTCCAGAAAGGCTGTTGCTGAAATTGATCGATGCAGCGAATCAAGATCCGACAGGCAGCAACAAGCAAAATACCAGTCAGATTATTGTTCGAGACGACGAACAAAAGAAGAAGCTTGGCGAGCTAAATCGGATTGCCGTAAACGGTTATATAGACACTGCTGGCTTATCGGCACCAGAGCGTGCTGGCATCGTAAAAGCGGTGAAATGGCAACGTCATCACTTCGATGCGATTCCTGCAATTCTTATCCCCTCCTGAGCTTCGAATCAGTACCGGCCAATCACTGGCAAGCAGGAGCTGACGCGGGCGGTTCGATTTGGCCGGCTGTCCAGAACGTCTTACTAACCGCGCTCACTCTTGGTTTGGGCGCAGCACTTACAACACTTGGACTATCAAACCGACCAGCGGCTAAAGAAGTACTCGGCTTGCCAGAACTGGTCGAACCGTTCGCAATCATTCCAGTGGGATACCCAACAGGTAAGTTCGGCTCAGTAAGTCGTCGTTCGCTTGAAGACGTTGTTCACTACGACAGCTAATAACTAGTTGTCGCACATCTAGGATTTAATTTTTTGTACTCTGGAAATCAAGTCAGCGAGACGTTCTTCGTTCTCAGGATCCCCAGCGGTGTCGATGGACACCCGGTCGGCAAATCCTTGCCGTCGTTCGATCTCAGCTGGCAACGAGTCGTATGTCCCTGAAATAGCGAACTCTCGGACTACGTCGAGCGATACAGCATCCGGCATTTGATCCCAACGATCAGTCACCGACATTTCATGAAGCTTTTGGCCCAACTCTTCTTGCCCGTGAACTTCGAAGACCTTTTGATATGTTCGGGTTGATCCATAGAACGCTACACGGTGTCGTAACTTCAGCAGTTTCTGTGTAAGTTCACTCTTAGAATCCGCCAACGCCATCATTCCACCTGCCGCAATTTCAATCTCCGAGACATTCCTACCAGCTTGCAACGCACCTTTTCCAAGATTCGGCAGTGTTACCTCACGGACGTATTTTTCCGTAGTGAATGAGTGCGGCAATAATCCGTCGGCTACTCGTCCTGCTACCCGAGTCATTGCTGGGTTAACGGCAGCTAAAAATATCTTGGGGAACGGAACGTCTATCGGACCTGCGTTAAAAGCTGGTGGGCACAGTGTGAACTGATAGTGCTCGCCTTCGAACGGATTCAGCTTGCCCGACTGAAACGTTTGCCAAACGGCACGCATCATCTGCACGTACTCTTCCATTCGAGCGGCTGGCGCCACCCATTCGCCGGTGCTGAACCGACGTTCGTTGTGACCCTTAACTTGCGAACCAAGACCGATCGAAATCCGACCGCCAGTCATTCGTTGTAGTTCCCAAGCCATCTGGGCTGACACGAACGGTGAACGTGGGAAAGCGATCATCACAGACATGCCGATCTCGGCACGCTTAGAAGCGTGAGCAGCAAGTGTCCAACGCGTGGTCGCTTCGTACTTAAGTTCGCCGGTAGTAAGAACGTCGTATCCTAAACGTTCCAAACGATCGATTTCGCCAGGAACCGCTTCTAAGACATCTTCGCCGTACCTACCGACCACTTTCATTCAAGCTCAGCCGATCTAATTCTCGCAATAAGCTCAGTTGTCGAAATGCCCTCGGTATAGCCGACCGACTTATATATTCCCATCTCAATTGGTACGCCGTACCATTTATCCATGACTTGCGGATCGACGTCGTCACCATGCATTATCAAGTCGATATTGTGCTTTTCGATCCACTCACGGGTTATCTCCAGCGGAGCGTTAGGCACCACTTCGTCGACGTACTTACAGCCTTCGACTGAGGCGATTCGTTCTTTCATTGAAAGAATCGGGCTGCGCTTATAGCTCTCGACCGCCTCATCGGCGTGAATACCAACCAAAAGAAAGTCACCGTGCGAACTCGCCTGACGAAGAAAGTTCACGTGCCCGTAATGAAAAAGATCGGCCACCATATCGACATATACGCGTGTGATTACATTCACTCCTAGAATTAATTAACTGAAAATTAGAACGATCGACAAGTGCTATCGGGCAACCAGTGCGTTTGCCCTGCCGGTGGAATGTTCAGGATCGGGCGTGTACATATATTCGACACCCGGCTCAAGTTCTTCCAAGTAGAGAATCTCTTTTTGGTCGCCAAGTTGTATCGCCACAACATAGCAGGCTTCCTCAGGCAAGCTAAAGTACACGAAGCCGTCTTTGTTGGTTTTCGCCTTGTCTAACCCGGTAAGTACCGACGTTGGCGCTAGAGTAACTTCTGCCCCGCCGACAGTTGCTCCATCGAATCCGACGACCTTAATACTGCCAGTATGAAGCTTTTCGTCGTGCTGATCTGCGAGTTGCAAGACGTTTTCAGAATCAGTTGACGTACTGCGATCTTCCATGAGATTCAGTACTTCATCTTCGAACTCACCTGCCCTTTTGGGCGTTATCCAATCGGCGCCATACTTAAGACGGAAGTATTCTTCAGGTGGATTCGGCACCATGAATGTTGTACCAAGAAACTCTATTTCCTTCAAGTTTTCGTGAAGGCTTGCTGGGATTTTGAGAACTGGCCATTGATATATATTCCCGTCGATTATTCGATAGCAAGTCCAGTCCATTTGGACGCCGTTCTTCTTGAGGTCGACGCTAATGTGCAATTCGCTATCGATCACATCAGCCGAATACCCATAATTTCGGAATTCAGCTGCCGCTTCAATGACTATTTCATCAGTTAAACCATGAAGCCCAATAACCGATCCAATGTCCAGATCATCGTCCCACGAAATGAATGCTCCATCTCGCACAGCTCCCAAACATGTACCATGACGTAAGAAGAAGGGTAACTTGAGATTGTCGAGAATCTGCTTCGCTTCTTTAAGAAGCACTTCAGCTATCGACATATCCATTGGTTCGAACAAGCTTGAATTAAGGCCCACGGATTACCTCCCGATCGGATTAGCGTTAAAAGCATCCGCTGATAGGCAACGGTAGAAGTGCAGTTGTCCAATCATACAGATAACTAATATGAGTTATTGGGTGCTTCACCGATAGACGTGTTTACTTTTTTAGCACCCACTCTATTAGTTGAAATCTTCAAGGCGCCATACGTTATTTACCGTGCTAGTGGTAACTTGCCTATAGATAAGGCAATACAACTGCTCAATGCGGCGTTTAAACTTAGTACTAAGGAACTCATTGATAATTGGCCTAAATCCGATCAAAATATCGCCTTCAGAACGAATGGTTTTGAACAAAATAGAACAGTTAAGCGCTCGATCTGGGTCACACTCACCGAGCCTCGCAGCGATTCAACTGGCGATTCCGGAAATTACAGTCGAAATCGATGCTTGCTATCTCTCAAATCCACTAGCAACAGATCTGTTCTGGTCGTACTTCAATTCCGATGTACTTGCCGATCCGCAGCTATTCAAACGAATGCTCGAGGCATACCCATCTCAGAACAATGCAATTGCAGAACGACTGTCAGTAGCCATTGGTGTCGACGCCGATAACCTGTTCATCGCAAACGGTGCTACTGAAGCAATTCAGGCAATAATTCACAATTTTTCCTCGCACATACACATCAACACGCCTACATTTTCACCTTACTACGAGTTTGCGGGTCCAGAAATACAGATCACTGAATTCCATCTCGACCCGGCGAATAACTTCACGGTCGACCCTGAACAGTATGTGGAATCGGTTCTGCAAAGCGGTGCTGATACTGCGGTTCTAATCTCACCGAATAATCCTGATGGGCATTTGATACCAGATTCAGACCTAAAATGGATTCTTTCTAAACTGACCACGCTTCGGACAATCATCGTAGACGAAAGCTTTATTCATTTCGCAGACAGATCGACACCCGATACAGAGCTACCTAATATCACGGGAATCACCAACGAATTTAACAACGTCACGGTAGTTAAAAGCATGTCGAAAGATTTCGGCATTGCTGGCATCCGTGCTGGATACGCGATCATGCCAGCTCAGCGTGTGACACAGCTACTCAAGCATGGTTACTTGTGGAATACGAGCGGTATTGCTGAATACTTCTTTTCATTATTTGATCGCCCAGAATTTAAAACTGAATATCTTCGTGAACTATCGAACTACAAAGCATTCATCAGCAAGTTCACGACTGCGACTGCCAATTTCGATTTTATTCAGGCGTTCAGCACAAGTGCGAATTTCCAACTAATGAAAATGCCTGATAACGTTTCGGCTGAAATAGCAGCAGCGTTGCTGCTGCTCAGACACGGTGTTTATGTTCGAAGTTGTGGTGACAAAATTGGACTTGAAGGCGAATATTTAAGAGTTTCAATTCGAACTGAACCAGAAAACATAAAAGTATTGAGTGCAATAAGAGACGTAGTCGGCTAACACTCCGTAAGGAGTACCCGTCAAGAAAACCTGAGAGCTAAATTCTAACTACTCCTACGGTGTTGGAACCTCCCATGAAGTCGAGTACCGAACATTGTTATAAGCAGTCTGGGAGTCTCGAATAGATCCGGTGCAATGGCGTTTACAATCTCGCCCAAATGACGCCAATCCTTATTTGAATAGCCCTACCGGTCCGTATCTTAGACATCTGACCAGCAAATACTTATATCCAAATTAATTCGTTACGAAAGAGCAATACGATTAGCAAGTTATTTAACCCCATCCAACTTCGAGGGGAAACCATACCTAACCGTGTCTTCTACTCTCCAATGTGTGAGTATTCGTGTGGTACCGATGGACTCGCAACGCCATGGCACATGGTGCACCTTGGCTCGAAGGCTGCCGGCGGTACAGGTCTGGTTATGGCTGAAGCAACAGCTGTCAGCCCGATTGGAAGGCTTTCACCAAGCTGCGCTGGCATTTGGTCTGGTGCACATGTCGATGCATGGCGCCCGATCACTGATTTCATCACGAGTCAGGGTTCTGTACCTGCAATTCAAATAGCCCACGGTGGTCGCAAAGGCTCTAATACAGAGCCTTGGAACACCCCAAAGCGAAACCTTAACGAGAGCGAAAACGGTTGGCAGATTGTCGGTCCAAGCGCTATTCCGTTCGACGAATCCTTTGGTACGCCAAAAGAATTGACCACGCAAGAAATTGCCGAGATTACTCAGCAGTTTGTCGATGGCGCGTTGTACTCGCTAGAAGCCGGATTCAAAGTCGTTGAGCTTCACTTTGCTCACGGTTATCTCGCAAGCTCGTTCATGTCTCCCCTCTCAAACACTCGGACAGACGAATACGGCGGTTCGCTCGAGAACCGCAGCCGTTTCGCACTCGAAACGATCAAAGCAATTCGTAAGGCAATTCCTGAATCAGCTCCACTGTTAGTGCGAATTTCGTCTTCTGAATTCGTTGAAGGCGGATGGGACATCGATGACTCAGTCCAAATTGCGAAATGGATGAAAGACGCTGGGGTGGATCTTATTGATGCTTCAGCTGGTGGGAATAATGCTAAACAAGTGCTGGAACTTAGTCCTGGATATCAGGTTCCGTTCTCTGATGCGATTCGTAATCAGGCAGGAATAATGACTGGTGCAGTTGGTCTGATTACAGACGCTCAGCAAGCAGAAGATATTCTTCAAGCTGGCCAAGCCGATGCGGTATTCATCGGACGTGAAATCATGAGGAACCCATACTGGTCTTTGTACGCTCAGGCGAAACTTGACGGAAAGTCAGAAAACTGGCCAGTCCAGTACAAGCCTGCGTCGATGGACTTCTCTTACACCGGACCAACAAACGATTAGTTTCGGGGCCGGTGACCAAAATATGGGATCAAACAAGATCTAGGAAATTCCGAGGCCTTGTTACCTGAAATACGAGTTTGGTCGGACATGTGGGTTTCGAACCCACGACCTGCGGATGAAAGGCAGTATGGCGACCAAGCCCAGCTCCAGTTGCCAATTTTTGTTGACTTAGGCCTCGATCTTTCCTGAGGGATTGGATCGTAGATCCCATGTCACTAAGCATGACTTCGAGTGACATTGTGGAATCTTTAAGATGTAATTTGTTCCACAGCAGCGACTAAATATCGGCTGTAAAAATCTACGACAGCTAAAGAAACTGCGGCATTCGAAGTCCCGTGGCGGCTCCACATACAACGAAAACAAGATTCTCATTGACTGCTTTTAGCAGCTTTAACAATGGAAGTAGCGTTGGGTAGATATTTCTCGATCATTACATATAGACCGACAATATCTGGCTTTTGTTGTATCACCAGATCAACGATCGAACTGACTGGCGAGTCAGCGCCGAAGAAATCCACATCCCATCCCCTTGAAGCTGATCTCTGGATAAGAGCTGTAAAGCAATCTGTGTAGCACGGTGCTGTGTGGCGATAGAAAAATTCCGTTATGCCATCGAGTTCCGATTTCAGCGAAGCAGTGACCTATTGCATCGGCGTAAACAAATGCCGGCTTCCACCTTTTTGAGAGCAAATCTTCTACAACTCGAGTAGCCGCTACTTGATCTACAGAAATCAATGCATCAAGTAATTCTTGACGCTTCTTAGTTATTTCATTTTTTCTTGGTTTTACTGAATAATGTTGTACATTGTCATCATTTATTTCAACATGCAGACTTTACACCGCACAGTTTATGGCATAGGATATATTCAACATGATTGCACATATGTAGTTTTTATTCATATGTACAGCCATTGTAACTAGGCCGCTATCTGCAAATAAACGGAGAAGAAAACGCAATATCTACTTATACCAATAATCGTTCTCAGCCCCGTTGGCAAAGCCTAAAAATAAATAGGCGCAGAAACAAAAACAGATTAGGAAAAAACAATGAAAAAGTTCGCATCAATATTATTGCTAGGAGCCATAACAATGGTTCTAGCAGCGTGTTCATCGGAAGATGAAGCGACACAGACAATGGCCCCGACGCCCCAACCTGAATTAACTCAGGAAATGGTGAACGATGAGGCAGTTTCAAAAACCATCGTTGACATCGCTGTTGAAGATGGTCGGTTCGGTACGTTGGTAACAGCCCTCCAAGCAGCCGGTCTCGTTGACACGCTTTCTGGTGAGGGACCTTTTACGGTTTTTGCACCGACAGACGATGCATTCGCAGCTCTACCTGATGGAATTGTTGCAGGTCTTCTTGAGGATGTACCGGCACTAACAGAGGTGCTCACCTACCACGTCGTTTCAGGATCAGTTTTAGCGGAACAGGTCGTCGGACTAACCTCAGCTACGACTCTCCAGGGATCCGATGTTGAAGTATCGCTAGTTGACGATTCAGTAATGATTGATGGTGCAAAAGTCATCATCACCGATATTGTTGGATCGAACGGTGTTATTCACGTCATAGATGCCGTCCTATTGCCAGCCACGATCGCAGCATCTCTAGCAGAATCTGAAGACCCAATGGTTGTTTCAAAAACCATCGTTGACATCGCTGTTGAAGATGGTCGGTTCGGTACGTTGGTAACAGCCCTCCAAGCAGCCGGTCTCGTTGACACGCTTTCTGGTGAGGGACCTTTTACGGTTTTTGCACCGACAGACGATGCATTCGCAGCTCTACCTGATGGAATTGTTGCAGGTCTTCTTGAGGATGTACCGGCACTAACAGAGGTGCTCACCTACCACGTCGT
>JAPKCH010000002.1 GCA_026421185.1 Dehalococcoidia bacterium
AGGTCGTATTCACGCTTTGCCAAACTGCTGTTCGAGCAACACACTCATGGTTCGTTCTGCAGGAACTTCTTGGATACGAAACTGTGAAGGTTTACGACGGATCATGGACTGAGTGGGGCAACAGCGCCCTTCCAATTACTACTCGATAGTAATTCGTAAGTTCTCAGGGCCAAAGAAAACGGTCGTTCAGTCAATAAAGAAAACGCCGACTCAATCGAGTCGGCGTTTTCTTTATTGACTGAACGAAAAAATCGATCCCGCCGATTCACCAGCTGCTTCTAGCCGTTTTTTTGATCCTGAGTAAATATCATCGGCAAGGCAACCCTTCTTGCAGCAGCGACGTTTTGAGCCATACGTGCAGGGTTAGTGTGCATACCGGGATGACTCAACGTGAACCTGAACAAGAAATCTGTTCGGCTCTCACACTGCCCCAATAGATCATCCAGATTCGGTGAAAACTTCACCCTTTTACCGCTCGCCACAGCGAACTGGTTAGGAGTGAATAATCTAGGATTCAACTACGGTCTAATGTTCTCGGCATCAGCGGATCAATCATGGCAGTAATGTTCAAAAACTCCGGAGCCGACAAAGGGCTAAGCGGCTAGCTTGCATCATTCGTAATCGACCGAAGATTGTGCTTGGTAGAAAGAGTTATAGTATCGACAGCCAAAGAACCGCAACTTGAAGCCGTTTCCGAACCGGTTACAGCTAAGCAAAATGGATACCAAACTGTATCCTTCCCGTGAAATCGTACTATCTGCACAATGTTGCAAGTGCGAATAAAGGATTAACCCACTTGTGGCGAACGCTTTGTAACTGGAGAGACTGATGTCTGATTCGGAACTATATTCACCTTCGGAATCGTTCGCAGCGAACGCTCACATAAAGAGCTTCGATGAATACAAATCCGAGTACGATCGGTCGATCGCCGACCCTGACTCCTTCTGGGCAGAAAAAGCCTCCGAATACCACTGGTTCAAAAAGTGGGACACCGTCCGAGAGTTCAACTACGACGTCCGTCTAGGCGAAGTTGATATCAAGTGGTTCGAAGGCGGACAAACCAACATCGCCTACAACTGTCTCGACCGTCACCTCAAAACCCGAGGCGAACAAACTGCCATCATCTGGGAAGGCAACGAACCCGGCGAACAGCGAGAAATCTCCTACAACGAACTTCACGCCGAAGTTTCCAAATTTGCGAACGTCCTAAAGTCGCGCGGCGTAGCCAAAGGCGACCGCGTTACGATCTACATGCCCATGATCCCCGAGCTGGCAGTAGCCATGCTCGCCTGCGCCCGAATCGGAGCCATCCACTCCATCGTCTTCGGCGGATTTTCAGCCGACGCCCTTGGCGATCGCATGGCCGACGCCACTTCCACAATCCTCGTCACCTGCAATGGCACCCGCCGTGGCGCAAAGCCACTCGAAATGAAAACTGTCGCCGACGATGCAATGATCATCGCCGAAAAGCAGATGGGCAAACCAGTCGAAACATGCATCGTTGTCGAACGAATCAAAGGCAGCGTAGGCGTTGAGCATGACATGAAAGACGGTCGTGACGAGTGGTACGCCGACGTCATGGCAAATGCCGACCCCGTAAACGAAGCCGAGCACATGGAGTCCGAAGACCCGCTCTTCATCCTCTACACATCAGGCTCAACCGGTAAGCCCAAAGGCGTGCTCCACACCACCGCCGGATACATGGTCTACTCCGCGCAAACCCACAAATACGTCTTCGACTACCACGACGGAGATATCTATTTCTGTACCGCCGATATCGGCTGGGTAACAGGCCATTCCTACATCATATACGGGCCGTTAGCCAACGGAGCAACGACGCTCATGTTCGAAGGGATTCCTACCTATCCTGCTCCTGATCGCTTCTGGCAAATCGTCGAAAAATGGAGTGTAAACCAGTTCTACACAGCTCCAACCGCAATTCGAGCTATCGCTGCTCTCGGTGATGACTACCCAGACAAGTATGAAATGCCCACTTTGAAACTGCTCGGATCCGTTGGTGAACCGATCAACCCCGAAGCGTGGCGCTGGTACAACACTCACGTCGGAAAAGGACGTTGTCCAATCGTCGATACTTGGTGGCAAACCGAAACTGGCGGAATCCTTATCACACCTCTCCCAGGCGCAATTCCAGCCAAGCCGGGTGCCGCAACTTTGCCGTTCTTCGGTGTTGAACCTGAAATCCTCGACCCAGAAACCGGTAAGCCGCTCGAAGGCAATGGCGTATCGGGCGTGCTGGTGTTGAAGTCGACTTGGCCGGGTCAGATGCGCACTCTATACGGCGATCACAAGCGCTTCAAAGATACGTATTTCGATATCTACAAGGGCTACTACTTCACTGGAGACGGCTCGACACGTGATGAAGATGGCTACTACTGGGTCACCGGACGTGTCGACGACGTTATCAACGTCTCAGGACACCGAATGGGCACAGCCGAAGTCGAAAGCGCTCTCGTGCTGCACGAGGCAGTCGCCGAAGCAGCAGTCGTTGGATTCCAGCACGACATCAAGGGGCAAGGCATCTACGCATACGTGACTTTGAATGTTGGTCAACAATACACAGACGAACTCAAACAAGTGCTTCGAACTCAGGTAAGACAGGTCATAGGGCCCATCGCCTCACCCGACGTCATCCACTGGGCACCAGCCCTCCCCAAAACTCGCTCTGGCAAAATCATGCGCCGAATTCTAAGAAAAATCGCCACGGACGAAATCGACACAATAGGCGACACGTCAACACTGGCCGATCCTGAGGTTGTGGATGACTTGATCGCCCGTAAGGGTAAGTAGCGCACATTTCTATCTCATTTAGAAACATCAGTCATAATGGTTGCCGCATCAGTCAAATAACTCGCCCGGTTCTTCGAATCGCCGGTTGATCTCATGAAGTTGCTTGCAACAGTTTCCAGTCACACTGATTTCCGCTAATTCGAAGTACGTAACTTAACAACTATGAGGCGAGAGATGCCAGATTTCTCAGGCGTTAACTTCGCAGGGACTGCTGAATAACAAATTGCCCGAACAGAATTAAAAAACATTAAACCTCGTACGGAATATTGCTCAGTCTGGCAGCTTCCTTCATCACGCTCTCAGTCAGTTCACGAGGATTTTGGCTTTCAAAATAGAGTGGGGTGCCGAATCTGACAGTGATCCTGGTTCGAAACGACGGGATGGTCCAATTTGGTGTAAATGGAATCCATTTTGTTATCCATTTTCCAACCGCCGACTGCTCTAACCCTCGGCCTTTGCGGTCGTATTCAATACCCACTGGAACGATCGGAATTTTAAGCTCGTGCCCCTTTTGCTTTAGGTGGCGGGATTCATAACGCTTCAGAAGGCCAATTAGGCCTTCTTCGATCGAATTGACTGAGTCGTACTGGTACTCGCCTTGTGTGAACACCGCCGTTATCAAGCGCCTGTCGAGACGGTCTTCAACGTCATTTGCCAGTTCCACAGCACGTTTTCGAGGGTTTTTAATTCCACTTTCTTGCCAGATAACAGTACCGATAGCTGTCGTCATTTGTTTCTCAATAAAATTAATTACCGAGTTATGCCCAAATGAATCAGTTGATACGAAACTAACGAACTCGCTGTTCGCTTCGGCTAGAGCAAACACATCTGCGGAGGTCCGGTGCACTGGCGCCAGCATAATTGGCCGTATGTTGGGTATCTCGCCTTCGACTCGACTGTGTAGCATCAGTGCGCGTTTAGCTACAGGAACAAATCCTAACCGAATGGCGTGATAATTAAATCGCCACCAATTTTCTTTGAGACCCAATTACTTCCCTGACGCACGTTTTATAGTGCCTACGTTACCCGTGGATAGAAAACGTTTACACCCTAGTTCGACCTGTAATTCTATCGCCAAATTAGTAACTAATTCAGGTCTACTAGGACGAAATACAGAAACAGCATATGTATGCATATCGGCTAACTATTTACTCGTAGATACAATACACCCCATGACACAAAATCTCACCGACAAACCCAACATTCTTTACATAATGGCGGATGAAGCAATTGCCGAACTTATGGGAGCCTACGGTCATCCGGTGGTGAAGACGCCGAATATCGACAAGCTTGTTGAAAACGGTGTTCGATTCGACACTGCATATACCCCGTTTCCACTTTGTGCTCCGGCCCGTGCAGCGATGATGACGGGTCGGCATGCTTCGAGCATTGGGGCTTGGGACAACGGCGCATCGTTCGGATCCGATCACCCAACTTTCGCCCACTATCTTGCTCAAAACGGATACGACACCGTGCTCAGCGGTAAGATGCACTTCGTAGGCGCAGATCAACTTCATGGATACAGTCGCCGACTAAACACCGACATCTACCCAGAGGACTACAAAATGGTCCGATCCGAGTGGGTTGATATGAAAGAGTCGCGAGGTGAAGACTGGGTCAACATAATGGAGAACCGCGATCGATACAACGCCTCCAACTACGGTCCTGATGCTGTAAAGGTTGATGGTCAACATGGCGATCTTGCGTTTGATCAGGAAACACACTTCCGGGCGTTGCAATATTTGAACGCCCGAGGTAATAATCCCGAACCGTTCATGCTCACGGTTTCGTATCACCACCCTCACGAGCCATTCTGGCCACCAACAAAGTACTGGGACATGTACGAAGGTGAGCCGATAGATATACCGGAATTCCCAGACAATCTCGAAGAGACCCGGTCGATGATGGACACCTGGCTCAACGCCTATCACGGCATCACAAAATTCGATCTGCGCAATCCCGAAAGCCTTTACCGAATGCGTCGGGCTTACTACGCACTTATGTCTTACGTTGACGACCTGGTAGGCGAACTGATCTCCAGCTTGGAACGGTCAGGGCTCGATAAAAACACAATCATTATTTTCTCCTCCGACCATGGCGACATGCTTGTCGAGCGCGAAATGGTTCAGAAGAGAGCGTTCTACGACTACTGCTCCAGAGTCCCATTGATCATCAAATATCCCGACAACCGAAACGCCGGAAAGATAGTTCGCACGCCTGTGACAACTATCGATTTACTGCCAACAATGTGCGAAATGACAGGCAGTGACGCCTCGCAACCACACGACGGCGACAGCCTGCTACCGCTTATCGAGCAAGAAGATCATGACCGGCACGTATTCGTCGAAGCACATGAAGTGGTTGGCGTTCCTTGCATCATGGTTCGCAAAGCCGACTGGAAATACAACTACATCCACGGTCACGAGCCACAGTTGTTCAACATGAAAGATGATCCCAAAGAATGGAATAATCTCGCCGGCTCAACAGATCATGTTGAAGTCGAATCTGAATTAAAAGCGCTGATACTCGATGAGTTCGACCCTGACGATATGGCTGCCGAAAACCTCGCAAGTATTCGTCGAAGGGCGGTCATCAAGGACGTGATGGATAAACAGGATGTAACTTGGGCTTATCGTCCTGAATTCGACCCACGAAGAAATGTTCTTACCCAGCACCTCCCTTAGAAGAGCGAGTGCTGGTCCAGTTCGATTCTGAACAGGTCAGTTCTGGAAAATTTCTAAATCCAGTGATGTGTTGAACTGAATATCTCGAAATCACGTAGGCACGGTCAATTACTGACCTGAAACTGAGAGGTGCCAAATGATTTCTATACAGAAATTCAGTTCAATAGTGGCTGTGTTTACGATGCTCTCATATTCGCCTCACCGGATCCGGTTACAAGATCACAAATCGACTCTTGCTGGCAATTTATAAGTAAGTACGTAAGTTCCGTTTCAAGATAGCTTGAAGACCACAACGTATTTGAACAAATAGAAGTCCTTGCCGAACAACGCTGTGGGTACAAAATGTACGATATATTGAGGTTAACTCAACGCATATATGCAACATAAGCCACGCGAAGATCTTTAGCTTTTATCAGGCTTTCACTTGATACACAAACTACGAGTCCCGGCGATAGATAACTAAATCTGACTCGCCGAGAATTCGATCTTATCGATACATTCCTGCAGGCACCAGCGCTGATCTTTCTGGGATTCAGATCATCTCTAGAGTTTGTATTGAACCAAAACGTATTATCCTAAAAGTGACCGTGAACAGCTCGAAGCTGACGGTGAATCATGAGTGCCTCCCTATCTTTGAGCATACGGCTACGTATTAAAGACCTGATGGCTATCAGGTTCTATCCTAGTGAATCTCACGCACCAAAGGTTTTCGCAAAGCTGATATCGCCGTTACAGTGATTGCATGTCGAAATCACAGAACCGAACACACCTACTCATCTCAGCGCTACTACTGCTGGTAATTACCGCTGCAGCCTGTAGCAGCGAAGCCGAACCTGAAAAGGTTTCGGTCGCGAACACTGGCGACTTCGACACCTGCGAAGGATTCATCGCTGCCGAACACATCGAAGGCGAAGCCGATACATCTGGCTTAGTCGATCGAGTACGCGTGCTCGACGTAGCATCGATACCGGGTTTTGCAGAAAGCGGAGCCACCGCAAACTGCCTTATCGAAGTGTTCCGCACTCTCGATGGATCCGATGACACGGCACCGGGAGATTCGGTAACTCTTTCACTTGTTCGGTTCGAAACAAACGAACTCGCAAAGAGGCTTTACAACTCGACACTTGCCGCCGCCATTCTCAGTGCCGAGCAAGTTGGAGATCTCGCTGAAGTACATCAGGATGTTGTCGGCACCGATTCATACCTTATGGATGTCAAAGCGGGCGGAATTGGTGCGATCGTGGTCTATGTTTTCGACTCAACTTTCATATCTATGAGTTCAACAACTGACGATGAAAACAACGCATTATTGGATGGTCAAGATTTAGTTAACGTTGCTCAAGGCGTGCAATCCCGTCTGCCTTAAGTTAACAAAGTGCTACAGCAGGGCATGGCCAAAATTCTCTAGCTAACTATCTGTCATTCCGAAGTCAGAGATATTTTCGTTCCGATCGAATGTAATTTGTTTATCACAAACAATATAGTCAGAGTGAAACTGCCCCAGGAGGATTTCGACAGGATCAATGAGCTAGCACCACCCGGCACCAACGTTGCTGATTACTATGAAGCTAGCTCCGAACCGAATGCACACCGCTTCTAACCATTTACTGAGACCAATACGAATACATGCCAAACGACAAGCAAAAAGTTCTTATTACAGGCGGCGCCGGACTCATAGGTTCGATCATGATCGACAAGCTCGACGATAAGTACGAATTCTCTTCGCTAGACCTACGCGAAGCCGATCGCGTCAAGTCGACGGTTGCAAACCTAGATGATATGGAAGCGATTACGCCTGCATTTGAAGGAATCGACACTGTCGTTCATCTTGCAGCCGACAGGTCACCAAATGGATCGTGGGATTCAATCCTGAAGAACAATTTCGTCGCAACGTACAACGTATTCGAAGCTTCGAAACGTGCTGGAGTGAAGCGAGTTGTTTTCGCCAGTTCAAATCACGCAGAAGGTGGCTACTACCTCGATGCTCCATGGAAAACCGTGATGGACGGCGATTTTCACCTACTCGAACAAGACAACTACGAACTGGTTACTGAAAGGCACATGATTCGGCCTGACAGCTACTACGGAGTCGCTAAGGCGTACGGTGAGGCGCTTGGCAGCTATTACAACGATTACCACGGGGTAAGTTCGTTCCACTTGCGGATCGGATGGGTGCTAGAGCACGACGATCCAACGTTCTCGGGATACGCCTTGTCGGTGTGGTTGAGCCATCGAGACACTGCACAGTTAATGGATCTTTGCATTAGTGCGCCAGAATCCCACAAGTACGACATATTCAACGCAACTTCTGATAACACTTGGAAGATATTCGATATCGATCACGCCAAAGAGGCGCTCGGCTACAAGCCTGAGGACAGGGCAGGTTCCGAATTCGCACATCAGGAATATAAGCGCAGCGATTAACGCAGCGACGGTTAAATGGTCAGAATGGTTCGCCGTTCTGATAGTAGTAGGTGGAGTAGCGAAACTAAATGATCTGGTTACGAAGTTCTGTTTCACCTTTCCAGAGTCGACCCAAATTATCGTTCAGAATATCGATAACACGTTCTTCATAGAGTCGAGTCTCACCACCGGTGTGCGGTGTGATTATCACGTTCTCCAGCTCCCAGAACACCGATTCCTTTTCGAGCGGTTCGTTCCAGAAGTGATCGATTCCAGCTCCTGCAATTTGACCTGATTTCAGAGCGTCAGCCAGAGCTGGTTCATCAACACACTGCCCTCGGGCAACGTTGATCAGGTATGCCGACGATTTCATCACCTTAAGAACATCAGCATCAACGATGTTGGTTGTTTCTGGCGTTAGTGGGCATGTCAGCACAACAAAGTCAGCTTGAGAAACGAGATCATTCAACTTACCGGGAGTCACCACTTCATCGGCAGGACCTACGGCAGTGGAAGGGTCGCGCTTAGTAGCAACAACCTTCATGTCGAACGCTTTTGCGAAACGTGCTAGTCGCGACCCGATAGCTCCCATGCCGACAATCAGCATGGTCTTGCCTATCAACTCATCTTCGCGCTCAGTAAGGTCGCCGAGCATTCCACGCCAAGTGGTGCTGTTCTGATTGTCACGACCTGTGTGAATGTGACGGTTCAAACCAAGAATCAACGACATAGCATGTTCTGCAACCGCATTTTGGTTTACGCCCGATGCGTTAGCGAGTCGAATACCACGCTTCTTAAGTTCGTCGAGTGGAAACTGATCGTAACCAGCACCGATTGACTGAATGTATTTCAAGTTCTTCGCTCGATCGAGCAATGCGTTGTCCCAGAATCCAGAAACAACGAATACATCAGCGTCTTCGATGCGATCCATCGTTTCATCGGAGGACCAAGTCTGGAAATACTTCACCTCGGGGGCGCGGGCGGCATACCGCTCCTCCATCCGGTATGCAACGTGAGCAAAGTGAACATTTGTGTTCGCTGCGGACGGAAAACCTTCAGACATAACTTCTCCAATAAACATGCAATATAAGTAGTTCAGCAACTATTATGGTGTTCGAACGGGCCACATCATACCGCCCATTTTCGCAAACAATATTCCATATGCCCGAAAACATAACAATAAAAAACGAATTCGCCTCAGTAACGCTGTCACCTGAAGCCGGAGCATCGCTCCGGTCAATCAAAGTAAACAAGAACGGCAAATCATACGAACTTCTCTCAGGCGGTAACAATCCACATGATCCTACGAATCTTCCACATGGTGAAGGATCATTCATAATGGCACCGTGGGTGAATCGTATTCGTGATGGGCGACTTGTGACTCCAGACGGGATTCACGAACTGCCAATGAACCAGCCTCCGCACGCTATTCACGGAAACGTACGAGAACGCGTATGGACTGTGAAAGAAATCAGCGAGAGCTCAGTAGAACTCGAAATCAAGCTCGAAGAGCCATGGCCGTACGTTGGCCATATCGAGTACTCGATTTCGATGCAAGGAAATTCCCTTGTTCAGACAATTCGCCTGATTGCTGGCAATAACGAAACTCGCTCGTTCCCAGGAAGCGTTGGATGGCACCCCTGGTTCAACCCAACTCTTGGTACAGACCTGGTAACTGTCCAAGCTGATGTAAAAAGCCAGTGGAAATTGAAGGACATGGGAACAGCGTCCGGCAAGCTCGAAGTAACCGAAGTGACCACTCGCCTCCAGAACGGAACGAAGTTCGCTATTCGTGAAGTAGATGGATGCTTCTTGATGGACAAGGGCGGAAAAGCCGTAATTAGCTGGCCAGAACTAACTATTACAATGTCGGGATCAGAAGAAATCACTCATTTTATGTTCTTCTCTCCAGAAAACGCTCTTTGCGTTGAACCACAGACATGCACTGTCGATGCTGCTCAGCTTGCTAATCGCGGCTTCGAAGACACTGGGCATGTTCTTGTAGACCGTGACAACCCATTGATTGCCAGCACTACTTGGAGTTGGGATTAGCGAGGAAAAATTACCTCGAACCACAATACGACGGCGGAGTCAGCCATATCCATAAGCGGACTATAGTTCGCTTATGGAAACAAATCAGTTTTCAAAGGAATATATCTTGAGATAGCTGCGTTGACGCTGTTCGCTATCGTCATGCTCACCGCAGCCGCGGTCGCTGTGCGAAAGACGTAATTCAAAAGTCTGAAAAATTAGCCTCACCAAATCGCCCTGACAGTACTACAATTCGTGATCTCGTTCGCATATCGATGTTTCAGACTTAATAGCGAATGAATCTTAGCCAGCAGATCCGAACGATCAGGTAATCATGTCTACAAATACGCTTGCACACCTTCTAAACCCATCGTCCAAAACCGATGATTCGATCATCATACCGGGCGGCCCGACTCTTTCGTACGCTGAGTACGGTGAAGAAATCGAGCGCGTAGCAGGCTTGCTGGCAGGCGTAGGCGTAAAGCCGGGTAGGCCAGTATCAATCGTTCTCACCAACAACCTCGAATTCATGGTGCTGTTTCTTGCAGTCGTCCGGGCTGGAGCTGTTGCAGCCCCATTGAACTCGGCATACACCGTCGATGAGTTCAAATTCTTCATCGAAGATGCCGACGCTCAGCTGGTAATCGTCCCGCAGGGAGCGCATCTAGGTCGTGATGCCGCAACTCAGCTCGGTATTCCCGTTCTCGACGCTTCGCTCGAAGGCAGCAAGCTAGTCCTAAGCAATAGCGGCGGAAATCTCACTAAGTCGGCGGATGCACAGGCTCCTTCCGAATCAGACGTAGCCTTGTTCCTTCACACATCAGGCACGACTAACCGCCCTAAGGGCGTTCCGCTAACGCACGCCAACTTGATGAAATCGATCGGGAATATAAAGAATCACTACGAACTGACTCCTGAAGACACTTCGATAATTGTAATGCCGCTATTCCACGTTCACGGTCTTATGGGTGCATCGCTCTCGACTCTGAACTCTGGAGGAACGCTCGTAATTCCTGAACGATTCTCAGCGTCAGCATTCTGGGGATTGCAGAAGGACTACTCAGCAACATGGTACTCAGCTGTGCCTACTATTCACCAGATTTTGCTTATGCGAGCTGATGAGGACAATGCTCCAACTGAGTCGTTCCGATTCATCCGGTCTTGCTCCTCAGCTCTCGCACCGGCCGTGTTTGAACGCCTTGAAGCAAGATTCGGTGCTCCGGTTCTGGAAGCCTACGGAATGACCGAGGCTTCTCACCAGATGTCATCTAGCCCAATGCATCCAGGCAAGCGAATTCCTGGCACTGTCGGTCAGGCAACAGGCGTTGAAATCGCAATTATGGATATGGCAGCCACTGGTCAGCTTCAGAAGACTGGTGACATCGGCGAAATCGTCATCAAGGGCGAGAACGTGATGCATGGTTACAACAACAACTCAGAAGCCAACGCTGAAGCGTTCGTTGATGGATGGTTCCGGACTGGCGATCAGGGATTCTTGGATGCAGAGGGTTATCTTTCACTCACGGGTCGAATCAAGGAATTGATCAACCGTGGTGGTGAGAAGATTTCACCGCTTGAAATCGATGGGATACTTCTAAAGCACCCTGCTGTAGCCGAAGCTGTTTGTTTCGCTGTGCCCGATGAAAAGTACGGTGAAGTAGTTCACGCAGCAGTCGTTCTAAAGGGTGACGCCAATCAGGAAAATATTCGTGCCTACTGCCGAGAACAGATGGCAGGGTTCAAGGTTCCTGACGTTGTGTACATCGCAGATTCTTTGCCTCGAACAGCTACCGGTAAGATTCAGCGACGACACATGGTCGCGGCGTTCGCCGAAGACAAGTAACCTGCCGCTGCGGTGAAAAATATTGAGGGGATGTTGACAGACCGATCGCGTGTTTTGAGTTTGCTGGTAGCTGTACTGATAACAGGATCCTGACTCAGGTTTTGGACTGAGTATGTTCAGCCTCAACGGTCTCTTTCCACGCAATCCCAGCTTGAGTTGTATTTTCTATAGCCATCATCGGCCGTTTTGTCGCTACTGTTCCGAAATCAAATCACGAAACAGCCCCATATCGCCCTCGTTGACGATAAGCTAGGTCACCGTTCTTAGAGTTAACTATATGGTTGCATGAAGCTCGTATTCCAGATTATTTGGGTAGCGAGTCAATTCCATGCAGCTTTGTGATGATTTCGGAAAGGTTCTCTCATGCTGTTAGGTGTTGCGGGTCTGGTACCAGGTGACTGGCGATCAATCGACGGGGCTGTACTCGACAATGTCGCCGAACATGGATTCAAGACTGTCCAAATTAGAGTCAGTGATCCGCAGTCCATGAAGGACACCGACGTCAAGCGTCTAAAATCCATGTTCGAAGGACGTGGATTCGAAATGCCGCAGACCGTTGGAAACTACGGTGGCAAGCTCATCGCAGAAGACGAAACCGAACGTAAGAACGAGATTAAATTTGTAAAGCGAATGGTCAACGTTACATCTCGTCTCGGCAGTCCTAACACCTACTTGCGCCCAGGCAGCCTTAATCCAAAGGGTGGTTGGATGCCTCACCGATTGAACCACTCGGATGAAGTATTCGATCGGCTCGTCGACAGCACGAAGCAGATTTGCGCCGTTGCTGAGAACGAAGGAATCATGATGGCGGTCGAGGGCGGCACAGTTTGCCCGATTGATTCGCCTCAGCGAATGAAGGACCTCATCGACGCAGTTGGATCCAAAGCGCTTGGACTCAACATGGATCCCGTGAACTTCGTTGGGTCACTAGATATTGCATATGACACCACTTCGCTCATCAACGAGTTCTACGAACTTATTCCAGATCGTATCGTTGGTTGCCACGCGAAAGACTTCACAGTCGTAAACGCACTTCTTCCTCACTTCGAAGAAACAATTATTGACCAGCCAGAAAGCTTGCTCGATAACGAAGCACTTCTACTCGGTCTACAAAAAGTCAATCCAAATGCACATGTTCTTGTTGAGCACCTGCCTGACGATAAGATTCCAGTTGCTGCAGCGGGAATTCGCAAGGTTGCCAATCGTGTCGGAATTGAGTGGGACTAGTAATAGTCTCGATCAATTATTTACGTGCGTCGAAGCTCGTTGTAAGGCACTCTGAGCTTCGACCAAATGACTATCCTCGCACAGCGAAGTGCGCAGGTATATCAGGAGCCTAATCATGCCAGCCGATCTTTCCGGCAAGCGAATAATCATCACTGGTGCTGCTACAGGTATTGGTCGGGCGACAACGTTACGCGTATCGACATCTGGGGCAAAAGTCGCCGCTTTCGATGTGAACGATACCGATGGCGCAGTAACGATTAACGAAGTCAATGAAGCTGGCGGTGACGCTCGGTACTGGCACGTTGATGTCCGAGATGAACTCGCTGTTTCAGGCGCAGTGGCTGCTGCTGAAACTTGGCTAGGCGGCGTTGACGTTCTGATTCACGTTGCAGGCGTACTTCAGGGTGCGGCTATCGAACTCGACGAGTTTCCTGAGGAAATTTGGGACACCGTTCTCGACGTAAACCTGCGCGGCTCGTTCACTATTTGTAAATACGTAACTGGCGCTATGAAAAAACAAGGCAAGGGTGTGATCATCCTTACCGCTTCAGGTGCTGGTGTTCACGGCGGAAGTTCTTCACTCGCATACGGTTCGTCCAAGGGCGGAGTTCACGGCCTTTCACTCGTTATGGCAGACCACCTTGAGAAGCACAACATTCGTGTGAACGATGTTCTTCCAGGTAGTGTTGCAACGCCTTTGAAAGTCGCCAATGTCGAACAAATGCACGAAGCGAGCGGAAAAGCAGGGAGCCTCAAAGACAAAATCGGGGCGCTTGTTTCGCCTGATGAAATCTCGAAGGTCTACGCATTCCTAGCTAGCGACGAAGCCGGCATGGTCAAAGGCAGCGTAACAACGCAGTAGTTAATTACTCTGGCTCTTCAAAATTTGATCTATTTCACTCACTGTTTGAGCAACGGTGAGATTCGAGTTGACGATGATCTCAGCAACTTTGTTTTCGTACGAGCCACACATATCATCGTAAATAGAGCGAAGTGTCGTTTCTCGTAGCCTGAGATCATCTGCTCGTGATGCATTCCGGTCGGACACTTCCTTTCTGCTAGGAATAAGTACGATCAAACTGATCTCAATAGGCGACAACAGCAACATTAAATCTAGCTAAATCGAGTTGCCGCTGAGTCTCATCACACCAGCCTATCTCAAGGTTTCGGAAACCATATTTTACGAACTCTCTAAACGAGTCGAACTATAGGCGATACGAATCAGCTGTATACGAAGTCACTCATTCCTCGGCAACAGTAGATTTACCAGCTTCTGACAGGCCAGTTATCAACAGAACGCGATGTTCTACCAAGCTTGTCTACTACTGCTTCGCTGTGTCTCGCTTCTCCCAGCCGGGTCTGAACATTCGTAAGAAGTTACTCTTGCCGTACGGATGCTTTTTAGCTTCCTCTTCGTTCAGTGTGACTCCGATACCCGGCGTAGTTGGCATGGTGAGGTGCCCATCTTCTACACGGTGGAATCCTTTCAAAACATCTGTCACCCACGGCTCTAAGAAGTCGTCAAAACACTCTTGAATGAACACGTTGGGCGTCACCGCATCGATATGAAGTGCGACCATAGTTTTGAACGGACTTTCAGCGTTGTGAAGAGCGATTTCAGCGTGGTGCGCTTCTGCGATTCCTGCGATTTGAAGTGATCGCCAAATACCACCGACTCCCAGTGGCTCTGGATTAATGACGTCAGTCACGTTGTGAGATAGAAACTCTCCAAACTCGTGAATAGCGTGCATTCGTTCACCGGCGACCATTCGAACCGGAATCCTACGCGCAACTTCAACGAGTGCGCTTACATCAGTCGATAGCACTGGTGTTTCAAACCATGTTACTTCGTAGTCCTTCAGCCAATTACCAATCTCTATAGCGGCAAAGGTGCTAAATCTATCGTGCGCCTCGATCAAAATATCCACGTCGTCACCAACAGCATCACGAACAGCACCGATTAACGCCTTGGTTTCTTGGGTCTCTTTTCGAGACAGCTGCATGTGCGCATCGCCGAAAGGATCGAATTTGAGAGCGGTGTAGCCCTTTGCCACGACTTCGGCTGCTTTTGCAGCGAATCCTTCTGGAGTTCGTTCGCCCGAGTACCAACCGTTTGCATAGACGCGAACGTTGTCACGTACTTTTCCTCCGAGCAGAGCATGAACCGGCACACCAAGCGATTTTCCTAATATGTCCCAGCAAGCCATCTCAATTCCAGCCATCGCCGGAGTAACTTTCAGGAAAGCAGTGAGATATAACTTGTGGAATATTTCGTGTATGTTGCGAGGATCCATTCCGACGACGAGATGTTTGACCTCTTCGATGGAAGCAACACGAGGCTGAGTTTCTGATCCGCCTGTGGCTTCACCTACACCGATCAGCCCTTCATCAGTTTCGACCACGACGAAAATCCAGTTCTTCCAAGGATTTCCAACTACGACAGTTCTTACGTCGACGATCTTCATTCTGATGCTCCAACAATATGCACACGGATAACGGGGCTCACTGCAAGCCGAGTCGGCGAAAGTTTACTTCATGAGAGTGCCCTGATGTGGCTCATAATTTTCCATGAACAAGACTACAATATCGATTCATATACAACGTGCGTTTACGCTGAATAAATAATTCAAACAGGCGACTAAATTGGCGATACCAGTGCAGTCTAAGGACAGCTTGTAATCCCACGATTAGTCCGAACGATAAAGAAGTTGCATTCACACTTCATAGAGTCGAACTGGATATAAACAACGCCAAGACAGATGTATTCGTAAAGAGTCTCCGTGATTCGGATGGAAGCTCTAATGTTTATTTCTTCTGGTTACGCCGATTACGAAATTTATTAAGAGCTTGAAATTGACGAAAATCGTGTTGGGTGACTCCTTAATACCATCTGCGCAGATCTCCACATTGATGAGAAATAATCTGTAGCCCAACTAGTACAGGCAACACTTCTGTACTCACAAGAAACATCTCAAGTTTCTTGTGGGTATTTTCTCGAATTGGTCTTATCAGAACGTCCCAATTTTAGTCGGGGCGCTCTGCTCTTAAGCCGATATCATCCGCAGATGTCAAAAAATCACGCTGAACTAATCGCCAATCTACCGAAAGATCCTGATGTAATCGCCCCAGATGGCTCTGAGATTCGCCTTATGGAATCTCTCATAGACGGTTCAAGCAGGGTTCACGCACTTCTGCGTCCAAGAACAACTACTCATGCGGTCCATCATCTGACGGTTGAGGAAGATTGGTATTGCGTCGAAGGTAAAGGCGAGCTTTGGCGAAAAGATTCGAACGGCGAATCTGTTCAGGAACTATCAGCAGGAACTACATGTGACATTCCGCTTGGAACAATATTTCAGTTTCGAAGCACAGGCGAAGTACCATTAGCAATCGTTATTACGACTACGCCACCGTGGCCGGGCGATCACGAAGCAGTCAAGGTGGATGGCAAGTGGGATCCAACGGTTTAGGCAGATAACAGTCCCCATCAATCTGAATTTGATTCAGTATTTCGCAAATACTGCGCATTCGATTAGTTCAGCCACAGGTTCCTCACTCAACATTGCCTTCTCCACAAGGAGAAGGATTTTAAGCTGTGCATCATCAAATCGAGCCTCTCCTAAACTTCCTCAACAATTTCTTCACATTGCCTGAACAGGTTCCACACATTCATTTTCTAAATTTGGTTGTAGGCAATCAACTCAGCCGGTTAGCCGGCAAAGGATTTAGAAAATGATCACACGAAAAATCACTCTCGGCGTAACAGCAGGACTTCTTGGCGCATTCGCTCTCGCAGGGACCGCATTTGCGGATGAAGCACCAGTCGATGGCAACCTGCACGATTCAGTAAAAGATCGAGTAGCCGAGATTCTTGGCATCGAACGAGAATTTCTCGACTCGGCAATGAGCGCTGCACGTGACGAGAACCGAGAAGCCAAGCAGGACGCGCGACTGGCTGATCTTGTCGAAGTGGGAAAAATTACTCAGGAACAGGCAGACGAGATCGACGCTTGGGAAGACTCCCGTCCAGAAGTGATGGGAGATCTCAAGAAGCTCGGACGAGGTCACGACACTGGCGACGACAACAGCATTGAGGCTCGACTTTCCGCCCTAGTAGAGCAAGAAGTGATTACTCAAGCTGAGGCAGACGCTGTAACAGCTTGGAACGAAGCCAAGCCAGACTATCTTAATGACCTACGTGAAAAGATACGTCCAGCAAGAGATAACTATGGCGATGGTGAACGTGACGGCCGACGTGGTCGACATGGCCACGGTCGACACCACCGTGGCGCCCTTGAAGGTCGTGGACCCGTCGGATCTGGACTACGTGATATTGGACAGCAAGCTCCTGCGTCGGGCACCCGTACATCATTCACCATGCCAAACGGATCAGAAATAAACGTCTAAGCTCCTACCATGCAGGCCCCCAAACGGGAAAGCACCCCTTGATAACTCGAGGGTTGCTTTCCCGTTTGGTCGATGGAATACGCAATTGAACTACGATATCTACCGACACGTGAATGTCGAAAGCCTAATATGTTTCTGGCAAACTGTTCACTAGAGCGTAGAGCTCTTGGCACGGTACTCAATCGTCATCGAACTTGAACCTAGTTATCGGCTCAGGAATCTCTCAAATGGACCAACGCTCGGACAACAAAACTCAACGGCTACAGCGATGGTTCGATGAACGCCCCCAATGGGATCACGCTTCATATGGCGAGTTCATGCACATTGGTGCAAACCAGACCATCTTCCGAATCACTTTAGAAGAGCAGGAAATCAACTCTGAAACTAAAGTTCTTGATACCGCCTGTGCAGTTGGTGGTAACGCTCGATGGATGGCTTCACTGTTCGGCTGCCAGGTTTACGGCAATGACATCGATGAAGACGCTCTTGAGGTCGCACGCGATCTTGCCGATATCGAAAATATCTCCGAGCTATGCACATTCGTAAAAGCCCCGGTTGAAGATCTTCCGTTCAACGACGGAATGTTCGACATGGTCGTCACTACCGATATTTTTGACCCCGCCGAAGTAAAACGAGTTCTCAAACCGGGTGGATGCTTCATCGCCATCTCACTGTTTGAAGATCCAAAAGTAACTCCTCTTCAATTGGCTGAAGCATGGGGACTTGATCTTGAAACGTCTCTCGACGTTACAGATCTTGCCTTCGCGTTCAACCGTGCGAAAGAAACCGAGGCTCGCCTTCTTCACGAATCCGACCTCATCGCTGCTCGTGAACTGATCGAGATTATGAACAAAAGCATCGCCCCGTACACACGAGGCGGTCGGCACTACATCATGCGACTTAGGAAAAAATAGCCCTGCTACGTTTTTAAAAATGACTAATCATAATTCCGATCAGTACCGTGGTATCTATGGAATTCCTGCAACGCCGTTCAATGAAGATGAAACTCTTGATCTTCGATCACTAGAGAGCGTTATAGAATTTTCAGTAGATAACGGCTGCCACGGCATCGTAATACCGGTAATGGCGAGCGAGTATCAGGCACTCACTGATACAGAACGTCGTCAAGTGTTTGATGTCAGCACCAAAGTTGTAGCGAATCGCATTCCAACCGTCGCTGGCGTATCAGGAATATCGAATATTCATTCGATAGAATTAGCGAAATACGCTGAGGGCACAGGGTTCGACTCAGTAATCGCAATGCCACCGTTTAATATCTCTCGACCGTCGACGAGTGAAGTGTTGTCGTTCTTTGAACTACTCAGCAACGCTGTAAATATTCCTATTTGGATACAAAACCATTCTCTGGGTGCGCCTCTGAGCGCTACACAGTTGGCTGAACTCTGCGAAAACGTAGAGAACGTCAGCTACATCAAGGAGGAAACCGTCTTCGCTGCGCAGCTAACAACTGCCCTACTCAACCAAGCCGGAGACTCCGTCAAAGGTGTTATGGGCGGCATGGGCTGTAAATTCCTGATCTCCGAGTACAACCGAGGTATGTGCGGAAACATGCCTGCCTCTCACTTCGGGGATATTCACTCGAACATGTGGGACCTGCTTGAATCTGGCGATGAAGCCAGTGCGAGAGAAATCCACACTCGAATGGCTCCATTGAACAACTTCGAAAGCCTTTACGGAATGCGCGCTTTCAAAGAAGTGCTTTACCGACGCGGCGTTATTACATCCACAACAACTCGTTCCCCCGGGAAGCAAGAACTCGACAGCTACGATATGGCTGAATACGACGCCCTGCTTGCTTCAATTGACGACCTCCTAATCTGGAAAGTCTCCTAAATACTATGAAAATCGAAGCTATCGATCTCTTTTACGTCGCTCTCCCAAAAATCACGAGGACTGCCGACGGTACTCAGGATTCACTCGTAGTTCGGGTTCGAACGGACAACGGACTCGAAGGCTGGGGTGAATGCGATGCATCGCCGCTGGTATCAATGGCAGCGTACGTGATGCCAATGTCACACTCGAACGTCATCAACATCAACGAAGCGTTGATAGGTGAGACTCTCGACTCTCCCGAAGATGTAATTCGTCTTCGCAAGAAAGTTGGCGAATATGGATTAGATGTCCAACAGCTCGACCACGCCGTAGCCGGTTCAGACATCGCAATGTGGGATGTACTTGGAAAACATCTTGGCGAGCCGGTATGGAAGCTAATTGGGCATGAAGCTTCATATGGAAAACTTCCATACGCCAGTGTTTTGTTCGGTGATGATCCAGCGGAAACAAGAGCCGTTGCTGATTCGATAGTCGAGCGTGATTTCAGAGCTGCTAAGTTCGGCTGGGGCCCAATGGGTCGCGGTTCACTGTCAGATGACATCGATCTAGTTCAGGCTGCTCGTGATGGATTGGGACATGATGCGAAGCTAATGGTTGATGCTGGAGTGATCTGGGGCGATAACGTCGACGCCGCTTATGAGCGAGCGGTCGCATTCGCCGATCTTGGGGTTACTTGGCTCGAAGAACCGCTTCGTACTGAAGAAGTTGACGCATACAAAGAGCTTAGCGATCGAGTTCGTGCCAACGGTGTGAACATAGGCATTGCTGGCGGCGAAGGCGCTGACTACTTCCGAGCGGCCGATGACATGATGACTAATGCAGGACTCGACTTTGTTCAGATCGACGTCGGACGAATCGGCGGGATTACAGAGGCGAAGCGTGTTGCCGATAAAGCCCACAAACTTGGCATACAGTATGTTAACCACACCTTTAAAAGCCATCTGTCGGTAGCAGCATCGATTCACGTGTTCGCAGGATATGAAGAGTTCAATCTCACTGAATATCCAGCTGGCGATTCCGCTCTTATCCTCGGACTAACTGCGCCAACTGGTATTTTCAGGGATTCAGACGGCCTGATACGCGCCTCAGATGAACCCGGTCTCGGCGTAGAAGTCAATCTTGACGCAATTAGAGAATTCCAGCGCAACGTGAAAATCGAAATCGACGGCGAAGTGCTGTTCGAATCTGCCAAACCTTAGGCTGCTGGGCACCCACTTAGCCCGCTAATATTAGCCGTTCGTTCTTCATCAGGGGCCAAACTCACTGACAACATCAGTTGACGTGCCCCCCTCACATTCATAGAATTCTATGGCTGGCACTCTAAGCCCGCGACTGCTAACAGTCGGCAAGGTCGAGTGCTAATCATGAAAACGGTACGATTTGAACTTGATTCGGTGCCTCCGCACTCTTAATTCAATTTTGAAAAACCGTTTTCTCACGTGACAACTAAGGAGAAAAAACTCAGTGGCACTGAACCTCACACCGCTTGGTGACAGGGTAATCATAGAACCTGCCGACGCAGAGGCTTCAACCTCTCCCGGCGGAATCATCATTCCTGACACAGCAAAAGAAAAGCCTCAACAGGGCTCTGTTGTAGCAGCCGGCCCAGGCCGAACAACCGACGAAGGCACCGTCATAGACATGCCTGTTTCAGTCGGCCAGACCGTCATCTACTCTAAGTACGCAGGTACCGAGTACACAGAAGGCGGAGTTGACTACCTGATCGTTCGAGAGAGCGACATACTCGCAATCGTTGGATAGTTCAATCTCGAACTACCCGTCTCATTTTGGAGATATATAAGTAATGGCAGCAAAAGATCTAAAGTTCAGTGATGACGCTCGATCACGCCTTAAAGAAGGCATCGACGTACTTGCTGATGTTTTAAAGTCGACTCTCGGCCCACGTGGTCGAAACGTTATCGTCGACAAAAAATTCGGCCCTCCGCAAGTCAACTCTGACGGTGTAACAATCGCCAAAGAGATCGACCTCGAAGATCCGTTTGCAAACATGGGTGCACAGCTTCTGAAGGAAGTCTCAAAGAAGACTAACGACGACGCTGGTGATGGCACGACCACCTCAACCGTTCTCGCTCAGGCAATTATTGCTGAAGGCTTCAAGAACGTGACAGCTGGTGCCGACCCAATGGCAATCAAGCGCGGTATGGAAATAGCTATGGCTTCCATCCGTGAGTCGATCGCCTCACAGTCAACACCAGTTGACTCTAAGGAACAGATCGAAAGCGTAGCGATCCTTTCTTCCCATGACGACGAAATGGGTACACTCATTTCCGACGTTATGGACAAGGTTGGTAAAGACGGCGTTATTACCGTTGACGAATCGAAGTCTCTTTCATACGAGACCGAGTTCGTTGAAGGAATGCAGATCGACCGTGGCTATCTTTCGCCATACTTCGTGAACAACTCAGAAAAACAGGAATCGGTTTTAAACGACCCTTACGTTCTGATCACTTCACAGAAGATTTCTGCAATATCCGACCTTCTCCCTGTTCTTGAGAAGGTACTGCAGACCAACAAAAACATTCTTGTTATCGCAGAAGACGTTGAGGGCGAGGCTCTCGCTACTCTCGTTGTGAACAAGCTTCGTGGCACATTGAACGTCGCGGCCGTAAAGGCTCCTGGCTTCGGTGACCGCCGAAAGGCAATGCTCGAAGACATCGCAATTCTCACTGGCGGAACAGTCATTTCAGAAGAAATCGGTCGCAAACTCGACACGGTTACTCTTGATGACCTCGGCAAGTGCAAGCAGGTCGTCGTCAACAAGGACGAGACTACGTTTGTTGATGGTGCCGGTTCAGCTGACGCCCTCAAGGGTCGCAAGGCTGAAATTGAATCTCAGATCAGCGACACTTCATCCGACTACGACCGTGAGAAGCTCCAAGAGCGACTTGCTAAGTTGTCCGGCGGAGTCGCAATCTTGAAGGTTGGCGCAGCCACTGAAATCGAAATGAAAGAGAAGAAGCAGCGCATGGAAGATGCCCTTTCGGCTACCCGTGCTGCTGTTGAAGAAGGAATCGTTCCCGGCGGTGGAACAGTTCTAATTCGTGCTTCTGAAGGACTCAGTTCTGTGAATTCTGAGAACGGTGACGAGCAGACCGGCATTAACGTGCTGAAGAAAGCTCTACTTGCACCTATCAGAGTAATCGCCGCAAACTCCGGTTTCGAAGGCGCTGTAATCCTTAGCAAGGTTGCCGACAACAAAGACAAAAACTTCGGTTTCGACGCTCACAAGGGCGAGTACGGCGACATGGTCAAGATGGGAATTGTTGACCCTGCCAAGGTAACTCGTGCTGCAGTTGAAAACGCTGTTTCTGTTGCTGGAATGATCCTCACAACTGAGGCTCTGATCAGCGAGAAGGACGAGCCAATGATGCCACCTATGGGTGGTGGCGGCGCTCCTGGTGGAGACATGGGCTTCTAATAGCCTTTGCTTTAGTAAAGCAATTATGAAAAGGGTCGCATCGAAAGGTGCGACCCTTTTTTTGTTCTGACAGCGGGGAGATGTAACCCTGAATTCATTTTCAAGATCTAGTACAGGGACCCGGCTTCCGTTCAAACTAACTGGATACAGAACCGACATTTCGACTAGATCAGGATGCAGTCCAGCACGACAATGTACGATGTGTAAATCATCAACAGATCAACCACACAGGCCACTCAGGAAACAAAATGGATCAACGATCGTACTCGTGCGACAAGTGCAGCTCAACGACATACAAAACCGGCGAAATTCGAACCACTGGGTCAGGACTCAGCAGGTTCTTGAACGTACAGAATCAGAAGTACCAAACGGTTTCCTGCGAACAGTGTGGTTTCACTGAACTGTTCAGGCTCGATGGTTCAGGCTTCGGAAACATAGTCGACTTGTTCACCAACTAGAGTTCAGCTTCCGCAGTTCAAGTCAGCTTTTCGACTAGCTCAGCCCAGCTGTGCGCACTTACGTCGAACTCGGATAGAGGGTGAATAGGTTCGGGCGTTGGGAAGACGTCGATCCACTCTTCTTCAACGTGGATGTATGCCGTCTTAAGCCCGGCATTTTTGGCACCCATCAGGTCAGCTGCATGAGTGGCGACCATCATCACTTCGTTTGGTTGGTGACCGAGCAATTTCGCGCCCTGTTGATATGCTTCGGGATCCTTTTTGTAGTGATCCATGAATTCACCCGACATAATGCCGTCCCAGCTAAGACCGTTTAGCTTCGAGCAGTCCACCGCAATCGAGAGGCTCAATACAGTCAGTACAGTGGTTGTGTAAGTTTCACGTAGCTTGTGAATAGCATCGACGGAACCATCCCATGTTTTCATTCGATGCCAAGCCTGATTTAGTTCATCACGCTCTAGGACCGATAGCTTGAGAGAATCGTGATTATCAAGTACTTCATCGAGAACATGCCTGTGAAGTACGTCTGCGTTCATACGAAGTAATTCACCAGACTTCACACGCTCAAGCTCTTCGAACATTCGAACACGCCAGTCTGTGGCGATTTGTCGAGCGTCAGCACCTGCCTGTTGTTCATCGGAAATGCGCTGAACTTCAGTTTCGATAGCTCCCCGCCAGTCGAATACTGTTCCACCTACATCGAATGTGAGTGCTTTGACTCCTGGGATTTTCATAGTGCCTCTTCTTCGCTCTGGTCGATACGATTCATACAGAACCCATAGTGTCGATTTGTGGTCTGGATATTTTTAATCACTCTAAGATCAATCAGGCTACTATGATGTTCACCCAAACCGCAAAATAAAATGTACTCATACTGAAAATGACCGTTTCTGAACCAGTCGAATGTGGTCGACTCGCCCTCGAATACATGACCGGTGATTCAAGCGGCATAACGAAAGTAACCGAAACACGCGAAATGGAGTGGCTCACTCACGACGAGTATCTGAAAGTCTTTAATAGGGCTGATTTGTAAGTGAAGCACCTCGAAGAAGGGCTAACCGACCGCGGCATATACATCGGCATGAAACAATAAGAACCGAGCAACTATGTTTTAGATGGTTCTGTACTCGCGTGGCCACCACCACGTAGCTTGCAGGTGACAGTCCTCTCCTATCAACATTGCTGACTAAGCTAAACTGACGAAAGAGACAGGCTGATCTTGCATTCAACGGGGAATTTACCCTCTGATCACTACCCAAGTGCACGAACCGGTCTATCAGTGAGTTAGTGCAACGATATGGATTCTTTCCGCTTTGTACACGCGGCAGACCTTCACATCGATTCACCCTTTGCGGGTGTCGGTGACGCCGATAATCGAGTAGCGACCCGTCTTCGAGAGGCAACTTATGAAGCCTTTCAGAATCTGGTCGATCTTTGCATTAACCAAAATGCCGACTTCCTCGTAATCGCTGGTGACGTTTACGATGGCGCCGATCGTTCAGTTCGAGCGCAGTTACGCTTCAGGGAGGGTCTTTCCAAACTGGCTGATAAAGGTATCAAGTCCTTTGTAGTTCACGGAAACCACGATCCGCTCGATGGCTGGCAGTCGTCAATCTCATGGCCAGAAGGTGTTCACATCTTCGGTGCGATTCCCGAGTGGAAGAATTTTGAAAAGAACGGCGAAGTGGTCGCAGCTGTTCAAGGTATGAGCTATCCGACTCGCGAAGTTACCGACAATCTCGCTACTCAATTCACCCCGCCTGAATCGCCCTCCCTATTCGCAATCGGGCTCCTTCACGCTAACGTGGGAGCCAACAGCGCACACCCAAACTACGCTCCCTGTTCAGTCGAAGATCTTTCAGAATCGGGAATTGACTACTGGGCGCTAGGTCATGTTCACACTCGCCAAACGCTCAAGCGCTCTGCTCCTGTGATCGCCTACCCCGGCAACACTCAGGGACGACATCCTAACGAAACAGGTGCTCGCGGAGCGCTGGTGGTTAACGTTGACCCTTCAGGAGCTTCTCGAAGCGACTTCGTTGCCCTAGATGTTGTTCGATGGGAACGTAGCGATATTGATATTTCAAATCTAGAGACAATAGACAGTCTCGATTCGGCTATACGTCAGGCAACAGACAATCTCAGTGTTGAGGCTGAAGATCGTGATGTTGTGTGCCGACTAACTCTCGTTGGTCGTGGGCCACTTCACGAGCAGCTTTCTGCCGATGGTGCTGTTATGGACTTGCTTGACGCAGTTCGAGGCACATGGAGTGGTGGTGGTTCACCGTGGGTTTGGGTTGAGCGAATAGTCGATTCAACTCGACCTGCTATCGATATTGAGTCACGGGCGAAACAAGATGATTTTCTTGGCGCCACACTAAAGCGTGCGCTGCTTTCTTCGTTTGAATCTGACGAAATCGACAGACTCACCAAAGTCGTATCCGACGTCTACACTGGTCGACGCCACGGACTCGCGAAGCCAAGCGATGAACAAGTTTCAGCTTGGGTAGAAGAGGCCAGTTGGTATTTAGCAGAGCTGTTGGAGCAAAATAAATAACTTGCGACTAACAGGAATAAACATCGAGAACTTCGGACCATTCGCAGATCGTGAATTCGGCGACATGTCGAATCGGATCACACTGCTTCATGGTCCAAACGAAGCTGGTAAGTCAGCTATTCGAGCGTTTTTACGTTCGACAATGTTCGGCTACACCACAAAGGCTGATCGAGCTTCGTTGAAAGAGCTTTTCCACTACAAGCACTTCAAACCTGAACCGGGTTCAGGGGCAGTTTCACTCGTTACATCATCAGATGCCAATTTCAATATCCACCGGCGAGACGGTAAAAAGCGTGGCGAGGTTACAATCACCGGCGATGCAACAGGTAGTAACGACCTACTTGCCACTCTGCTCGGTGGAATCGATAGCGAGTTATATACGAGTGTATTTTCGATCTCGCTGAGCGAACTTCAGGTTATCTCTTCGCTTAATTCCGATGAGATTCGAGACAAGATTTACTCGGTTGGTCTCGGCCTCGCCAACGTGTCACTAACAGACGCACGTGGTGAACTCGATGATGAGTTACACAAGCTACGAAGCCCTCGGGCCGGTCGCATACGCAAGCTTGAAAAAGATCTTACTGTGGCGCGGGCTAAGCTCGAAGAAACTCGCCGTGGTAGTGATGAATATGCAGAACTGTCTAGCAGTCTTGAGCAACTAATCGAGAATACTAATTCTCAGACCACTGAACTCGAAGAAATGAGGTCTGGGATCGAACGTCAGAAAACTCTCGTTTCACTTCGAAATACGTGGGAGCGAAAGACCGAGATCGAACGTCAGGTTTCCGAGCTTCCAGAAAACGACATGGTTCCGAAGGGCGGTCTTCAGCAGCTTGAAAATTTAGTCGATCATAAGACTGCTCTTCAAGAACAGATGGATGAAGGTGATTTACGCCAACAAGAGCGTAAGGCTGAATTTGAATCAGTTGGAGCTGTCGACGCGTTCATCGAACACGGCGATGACATTCGTAAGCTTCTGATGGAAACCGCCTACTACACGAAGGCAGTTACGGATCTACCGGTGGTCGAACAAGAACTCGAAAAAGAACAAGCACAACTTGATCATGATCTTGCTGAACTAGGCTGGTCGGAACAAGCAGTTAGCAAGTTCGAAACCCCGACCGATTTACAGTCTAATCTGGAATCAGTTGGGCGGGAACTCACTTCCGTACGCCGTAAATATCAAGAATACGCACTCACTGTTCAAACTAGAACTGAAGATCGTGAGTCCGTGGCAGATGAAACTCTCAAACTCTCCGGTGCTAGGGACGCGCTAACAGATGTTCCAAAACAAACTTCAGCAGATCTCGAGATTAAGCGTGACCGATTGTCGAGGCTCCGTGCCGCGATAGCCGACGCCGGTTCAATTCGATCCGAGTTGAGTGAGGCGCAGAAGAACCTCGCTGACACGCTCGCTCAAACTAAAAATATCGGTGGATTCGTCGGATCAATACTTCTGCCAATCACCGTTATCATCGTCGGAACAGCTTCGATGGCATGGAGCTACACGAACGCCGAGCTACCCGGTGGTCTCGCTGGACTGCTGGGAGTTGTCGTAGGCTTCATACTTATTTCACGTGCGAGAGCAGCGGGTGGTTTCAAGATCACGATTCGCGAACCTGCGATTAACGAAGCCAAAAATATGGCGAATATTCAAGTTGAGGAAATTCAAGAACGGATCGATATCGTTGGCAAAGAAATTTATGAAATTTCCAAAGAATTCATTATCAGCGACATCCCCACAATCCGTGACGTAGAAGAAAAAGCTGGCGAACTCGACAGGTCCCTCGATATGCGACGACGATTTGAGTCTGTATCAAGAGAGTTCGAAACGGCGGCGGCTCGGTTATCAACCATCGATACCCGGCTTACCGAAGCACATAGCGGACTAGCGCTCAGTGCCAATAATCTCGTTGATGTGCAGAACCGATGGCAATTACTACTCGAGCGATCTGAATTACGTATCGACCTTGATCCTTCGCAGGCAACAAACGTTATAGCGAGCATACGAACGCTAAAGAGCCAGCAACGAACAACTGCCAGCCTGAGAATGCGCGTTTCACAGATGTCTGGCACCGCCGGTGAAATCGACTTACGATTATCGGAAATTCTCGAAGCCTCTAAGTTGCCAGAATCACCAGCACAGCAAGGTACTCAGGCGCTTGAAGATCTCGCTATGCGACTGAAAGCGCACGACGAAGCGGTTGTTCGCCAATCGCAGATTGCGTCTGAGATGGACATTTGGACGAAAGAATTTGAAACTCTTGAAGGTCGCATGTCGGAACTCGACGTAAAGATTGGTTCGCTCCTAGAGAAAGGCGAAACCTACGATCACGAAGAGTTCAAAACTCTTGCGATTCAGGTTCAGGAACGTCGCGATCTCGAACGCAAACTTTCTGAACTTCTGGAGAACTATCCGTTGCTTAGTAACGACGATGGACAGGCGTACAGAGCCGATCTTTCAGCTACTCCGCATGAAGAAGCGGTTGCGCGCCTACAGCAGCTCCAAGACGAGGAAAAGCGAACACGCTCAGTGGTCGACGGTCTTCACTCTGAGCAGGGCAATCTAGATCGGCAACGGGCTGAATTTGAAAAATCGGGACAGGCACTAGAACTTCACTCTGAGATAAACGTCCTCGAAGAGAAGCTAGCCAATGATGCACAACGCTGGGCAGTGCTAACAATAGCTCGCGACATATTTGAACGAACTCGTGAAGAGTTCCAGCAGGAGCGCCAGCCAGCACTGATGCTGTCAGCATCGAAGTACCTCTCAAAACTCACGCTCGGCCGGTACACAAGCGTACGAGCCGTAATCGGTGAGAAAGAGCAAGACCTCCAAGTTATCGACGGCGAAGGGCAAACCAAACGTGCAAACGAGCTTAGTCGTGGTACTGCTGAGCAGTTGTTTCTCGCTATGCGATTTGCACTTATAGAGGAATACGCCAAGAACGCAGAGCCTATGCCAGTCGTTCTCGACGATATTCTGGTGAACTTCGACCCAGAACGTGCGAAGGCAGCTTGCAAGGTCATCATAGATCTTTCAGAGCAATTCCAAGTCATATTCCTGACGTGTCATCCAGAGACAGAAGCGATGTTCAAGTCTGTGGTTCCCACCGGCAAGAAGGTCCGCTCAGAAGCGATAAGCGTAATTGAGCTCACTAGCTCGGCTACCGCTGAGCGTCTCACAGTAGTCGAGCCTGCGTAGTCATAGTGTTACGTCGAGACATCCAGCTGCTTGACGTAGAAATCGTTACTGAACGTCTTATTCTTCGCCCTTTGGATCTAGTCGATCTCGAACCGATCGCTCGCGAATTTGATGAGCAGGTCACCCGGTACATGTACTCTTCAGCCGCTCGTTCAGCCATGGACGTCGCTCCGTTCATTGCGGATTCAATTGAGGGTCTCACCAGCAACACGAACCTTCAATTGGTCGCTGTGCTCCAGGAAAATCCGAAAACATTTGTTGGGTGTTTGGGGTTACACAAACCACACACGGCGACCCCAGAGCTGGGCATTTGGGTTGCGAAACAGTTCCATCGGCAGGGGCTCGGCCTTGAAGCGATAGAAGGCCTTTGTGAGTGGGCTACCGATGAAATCGAATGCGATTACCTACGGTATCCAGTCGATCAACAAAATACTCCGAGCCGCAGAATTCCTGAAGCTCTCGGTGCAGAAATCGAAGACGAATACGACCGTATTACGCCTAGCGGTAAAATGCTAAATATCGTCGAATACCGGATCTACACAGAGACGATTTAGGCATCATATTCCAGACGATTTCAGAGCATGAAACTACGCCTCGTCAAGGGTCGCATATCGGTCGACGGGATTGACCGAAAGCCCCTCGTAAAGTCGCGTCATTCCTTCAAGCCATTTGGCCTGAACCGCTGGGTCCCAGACGGGATCGAAGTCTGGATACTTAGCGAGAATTCTGTCTGCTAATTCCAGCTTCAAAGAACCCGCTGTAGCCAGTGGTTCGGCGAATACATGAGCAGGAGTGATGGGTGACGCTACCTGTGCAGCTGCTGCCCGTTGACGCGGTGGAGTTACTGCAGCTCGATTCTTACTGGCTCCGTGTCGCCCTACAAGAATCCTCTTCGAAAGATCGATTCCCGCTGCCTGCGCAGCTCTAATAAAGAAAGCTTCGCATTTCGTCAGCACGCCTTCTTTTGTGCCGAACGATCGGAATGCCTCGTGAAACTGTCCCTTGCTCGCCCTAGCTAAATCTAGGTCGAACACAGGCACATAGAACCGTTCAAGGACCCGTCGGAGCAATGCACGCCTGTCATCGCCTTCCGAATGGACCAAATTTTCCAACTCATCGGAAGGGTGCCCATCGGAGTCGATAAGAGTGAGCACCTTCAAAGCAGTCATTAATTGGGTCCCAGAGCTACCTGAGAATCTCGGCCCCCAGACAGTTTTGTCGATACGTCCTGGAATACCCTCGTCTAGAAGGAATTCCAAAAAAGTTTGGAATGTTCTATAAGGGACATACGGGGGAACTGTTGAAGTTTGTTCGTGAAGGGTCATTTGTACTGGGAAACTGCCATTCCAAGCCTGTGGTGCGCTCACACTATCTCCCAGCAATTCCAAAGTCAAATGCTATTTGGAATTGAAATTTCCCGGCGGGGACAGTTTATGAAACTACTTTTTGGAACGCTGATAATACTCATATCGATTTGGAATGCGATGTGCAGTTAGTTTATTTCCTACTGCTCATTCCGATTCCATAGGTATGTGAATTCGAATCTCGGTGAATTCCGAGACTAAATGAGGAAAAGCAAGTTGAAGATTCCGATAGACCAGATCTTTCCTGACCCCGATCTCCCTCGTACAAAGAAGCCCAACGGACGTCGTGAAAACACACGTTCAGTTCGCTCCAAGCGCGATCCGGTTGTTCTGTCTACGGGCAACGGATACCTCCTTCTAGCAGGCGAGCGAAAGCTCACAGCCGCCAAAGAAGCTGGCGAAGTATCAGTCGAATGCACCGTCAAGGAAGAGGTAACTCCACAGGAACGATGGGAGCTCTCACTTGCTGAGCAATACCACTCTTCCCTCGTGCCGGCGATGCAACTCGGGCGCGCATTTATGGAATACCGAGATAGCCATGAAGTCACCCAGCAAGAGCTCGCTCGCAGGACAGGAATTACTCCAGGAACCATCCACCATTACGAGAGTCTAATTCGCACTCTTGACCCTGCTCTTGGTGAACGAGTAAACAGCGGGGAGCTCACATTTAAAGAAGCCCGTTCTATCGCTGATATTGAAGACCATGTGAGGCAGAGAGAAATCGCCCAGCCATTCATCGACGGACGACTTTCTAGTGTGCATGTTGAGCGTATTGTTGGGCGTGCAAAAACTTCTGCGACTCTGTCGATCGAAGACATCATAGAAGAGGTTGTAAATGGCAAAAGAGCACCTGATCGCGAGCCGGAACCAACAACTGTAATTAAGCCAGCTATTCCGGTCGAAGCCGACACTGCCCTAATCGAAAATGCAGTGCTGAAAATCGCTGGCGAGCTCGACGCAATGCAGCTACAGGTGATTCCGGAATACCGTCGACTGAAGCTGATAAGCAGTCTTAGAATTCTCGACAGCCGGCTGAGGTCGGCACTAGCAAACCTTAACGGAGGTGTTGCAGGACGGCAGGCTATTCCACGACAGTACGCCCCTGGCAAGGTTTCGGTTTAGACAACCGGATTCCACCTGGAGCGTCGGCCATTCGGCAGGCGCGTGACATCCAGGTCGGGATGCCTAAGGCACTCAAAACTGAATATCGCGTAGAGACGACTAGATGAAACGCTGAGGTTTGTGCGGACACACAAACCTCGAGCCGCCGACATACTTCATGGGTTCTGAAGCTGTTGGCATAGTCTCCGCTGCGAGCCCATGTGCCCCTCCAATTACGCCTCCGGAGGGGCGCATTTCTTTAACAGGCTAACGAGCTTGGGTACTGACCGTAACAGCTTTACTAACTTCCGATAACCCCCCCTCTCGCATTTTAGGAGCGCTATGAGTTTTATTCGTTAAAGGTTGAAAATAAGATGGGGCATACGTTACAGCCCGAGAATTCCTGCGGCGTTGTCATGAAGAATTAGCGGGCGAGCTTCATCACGAATTTCAAGCTCTTCGAACTGCTCCATCCAGGTCACCGGTGAAATATATGGATAGTCCGATCCGAACAAGACTTTCTTTCGAAGTCGCCCACCAGCTTCGGACATAAGTTCCTTAGGAATGTACTTAGGTGCCCAGCCTGAAAGATCAATGAATACGTTCGGCTTGTGCAATGCCACAGCGATCTGTTCTTGAATCCACGGCCATGCAGGGTGGGCCATGATGATCGTCAAATTAGGATGCCGTGCCGCCAAAGAATCGAATCCAGGGATTGGACGCGAGTACGCCAGTTCAAATCCGCCACCACCCGGCGTGTTTGCTCCAGCTGCTGCGTAACCCGAATGCATAATCACAGGAATTCCTAGTTCTTCAGCCTTCGAGAACAAAGGTGAGAATTGAGGATCGTCAGGGAAGAACGCCTGGTGAATCGGGTGAAGCTTTAGCCCGCGCAGGCCAAGCTCGGTTACCGCACGCTCGAGTTCAACAACTGCAGCGTTACCCTTTCGAGGATCGACTGACGCGAACCCCATCAGTACGTCGGGATGAGCAGCGACTGTTTCCGCAACGTAGTCGTTAGGATCTGGCAAGTCACCGGTTTCTGTTTCGGCATCGACTGAAAAAATCACAGCCATGGTATCGATCGCACGATACGTCTCAACCATCTTTCCCACATCGTCAGCCTCGTCGCTCATACGAAACATTCGACGTAGCCCAGACTCGATACCGTAATCCGGTATTCCCGGCATTCGAGGTATGTGAACGTGAATATCGATGGCTTTCAATGGTCTGTCCTACTTTGAACGGGCATTCGAATACCGAATGTCCTAATTAATACTGGTGTTTTAATAATTCGTGAACAAGGGTACGTTGTTCGATACTCTGAGCTGATGCTATAGATCATCTAAAATTTCAGGGCTCGATGTTATGCAACAACTTTGAGAAGACACAGATACACCAGTGATAATCGCAAACGGAAACGACACCCCGTAATCAGTCGTAGAAGCTCTCACTATTGGTGCCTGCCACTACATCAGCAAACCGTTCTTCGAATTGAGCGGGACGTTCTTACCGTGTTACTGTTCGACCCTAGCGTCTTTTCTGAATACTCAAACAGCAAGCTTGGGGATACGCCGATGTGTGTGACGTCGCCTCCGTTCACATTGAGATAAGCCGAATACGTCAGTAGCTCAATCAATTACTACTGAAGACTAATCCGAAAGCCTGCTTAAGTCACACCGAGGTATCAGATACTCGGTTAACGTAGATTACTTCGTTCTAATTCAGTTAATGAACTAGGCTTTCACCCTCATCGGCAGTATCAGCGACAAAGTGGCGCCGACTGCTGCGATGATTCCAGCAAATATGATTACGCCGTGGAAACCGTTTTCCTGATTTATAAACCCGGCGGCAATCGGAGTTAGCGATCCGATTACGGCTCCGCCAGAGAACATCAGCGCTGTTCCTGACCCCTCAGAACCCTTATCGATCATGTCCATCGCTGCTGCGTTGATGATCGGCATTACTGAGAAGAAGAAGAGCCCTAGAATCGCGATAAGAGCCGTCATTGCCAATCCTGAATCGAACTGAAGGAACAGGAAGATCAATATCGTCATCGAGGTCATAGCGAACGATATAACAGGTCTTCGGCCTATTCGATCAGAGAGGTTACCCATAATCGGCGTCGAAAGAATTCCAGCCATCGTTATAAGAGCGACGTGTAGACCAACGAAAGTATCCGAGTAGTCGAGCTCTTCACGCATATAAATGACTAGGAAAACTTGGAACGAATTGTGGATAGCTCCTCTAAGTGCACCGAGCAGGGCCATTCCAAGTACGCCACGGTTACTGAGTAGCTTCTTTGCTGAACTGAAATATTCACCAATGCTTACATCGCCTTTTGATTCAGCACCCGCAGTTTTGAACTTCGCTATTACCACGAATCCGGTCATGAACATTGGGATCGAAATGATCACCGCTAGCCAGCGCCAATCGACTCCGCTGAACACCACCCATGATCCTATCGTTCCTGCCAAGAGGAATCCGATGACCAGCGGCGAAGTGGTGTTACCTATCTGTGCTCCCGTTAAATGAGCAGCCATCGCGAAGCCACGGCGATCCGGATATCTGGCGGCCAACGTTCCGAACGCTGGGGCATGCCACAGCGATGTGCCGAAACCTACGATCGATACTCCGATGAGCAGCGTCCAGTAGACAGGCGACACGCCTATGATGATGTATCCAGTTCCGACGAGCAGCATCGAGACAAGAAGAATCCATGCGATTTTTTTGCGAAACATATCGGTAAGGATGCCAGCGGGAATGTTTGCTATTCCCGATGAGATCGACTGTGCTGACGACATTCCACCGATTGCGATATCACCAAGCCCCAGAGTTGACCGGATGCTTGGGATCATCACCAGAAGGGCGCCCTGCCCGAAGTGTTTTATCCCGTGCCCGGCTGACAGACCGTACATGAGCCCTAGAGATGGAGGGCTTTCAGGAGCATCTGAGCCTTTGTCTGTAACGACGTCATCCTGAACATTATTAATGATATCTCCCTCTGATTTATCGAGAATAGCGGAGAGATTTTCAGACGAGTTGTTAGGTTGGGTAGGTTCTGATGATTCTGTATTAGACAAGGCGGACAAAGTGTACGCCTTGTCTAACGAATATGCGTTCTACTAGCTCGCTACCCAGTGCTGGATTATGAATGCCTAGAAACTTGTAGCACCAGTTGTCAGTTGTCGATATTTTAAAACCCCAACCTGCTCTCAACTGCAGTTAGGGCTTCGTCGATGATGCTCGTCAACGTATCAGTTTCGTCGGCTGTTATTGTTAGCGGTGGGGCGATTGGGAGGATGTAGGCGGGGACTCGGATCCAGACGCCTCGTTTTCGGAGTTCCTCTGTGAGCATTGCATTTACTCCGACTGAGGAGTCGAAGTGTTCCTTGGTTTCGCGGTCCTTAACAAATTCGATGCCCTGAATTAGCCCTACGCCTCGGGTGTCGCCGATGATTGGGTGTTTTGCCTTCATTTCATCTAGTGAATCTGAGATTTGCTGGCCTCGCACCTTAGCGTTTTCTACGAGGTTCTCTCGCTCGACGATTTCGAGGTTGGCGAATGCGGCTGCGGCACCGCCGGGGTGGGCAGAGTAGGTGTACATGTGGGACCAGACTTTTTCGGGTCCACCAGCGAATGCGTCGGCGATTTTCTGGGTCGAGATCGATCCGCCTACAGGGAAGTATCCGGAGGTGATGCCTTTGGCGAATGACATGATGTCGGGTACGACGCCTACGAGGTCAGATCCGAACCATTCGCCAAGTCGTCCGAATCCGGTGATGACCTCGTCGAATATGAGCAGCACGCCATATTTGTCGCAAATTTCTCTAACCATTGGCCAGTAATTGGAGGGCGGTACTACTCCCCCAAGAGGTTGCGATACAGGTTCGCCAATAACCGCAGATACAGATTCAGGTCCTTCGAATAGGATGGCTTTTTCGATATCTAGGGCTGCTCGTTCACCGTTTTGTTCTGCGGATGATGCGCCATAGGTGTCGTGGTAGTAGTGGGGCTGCCCCACGGTTACGACGTTGGCGGGTTTGGGCTGGTAATCGTGGCGTGGGAAGCCGGGGTGACCGCCGAGCCACATGGTTCCGTAGGTGGATCCATGGTAGGAGCCTTCTCGTGATATGACTTTGTATCGCCCGCGGTCACCTCGGCGCACGTGGTATGCCTGTGCCATTTTGAGGGATGATTCGTTGGCTTCTGATCCACCTTGACAGAAGAAGGTTCGGGTGAGGTCGCCGGGTGCGAGTTCCGATAGTTTGGCGGCTAGCTGAATCGTCTTTGGTGTGGCACCTGAGTAGACGTTCATGCTGATACTGACGAGTTGGTCGTAGATGGCTTTCGCGATTTCTTCGCGGCCGTGACCTGCGTTGCGGAAGTACATACCTGAGATGCCATCGATGAATTTGTTACCTTCTACGTCGGTTACATAGATGCCTTCGGCGGATTCCATTAGTAGGGGTCCGCCCTCTTCAGCGAGGAGGGTTTGGTTTGTCATCCCGACGTGCATGTGGTCGAGGACGGCTTGGCGGAGGGCTTTGGGATCGTTGGCGGCTGGTATTGGCATGGGGAACCTTAGGTTGTAGTGCGGAAGATGGTAGCTGCTCGCTATTGATACTGAAACTACTTGAGCATGGCAATTGGCAGTTGTTGCCTGTAATGATGGATGGTAGCCGCTGGGCTTTTAACCACAGTGACAACCGAGTGTTGCTGCCCGGGTTGAGCCGTTCTTATTATTATGCCGCTGCTTGGTTAAATGGAGTTGAGGTTACGCCCATTGTGGCGGCTAGACCGGGATCAATAGCTTTGCCTTGGTAGGTGTTTACTCCGGAGGCGAATCCTTGGTCGCTTTTGAGTGCTTCAAGGATTCCTTGCTCGGCAATGCTTAGCAGGTACGGGAGTGTTGCATTTGACAGTGCAGCGGTGGCTGTTTTGGGGACGGCTCCGGGCATATTGGCGACAGCGTAGTGAACTACGCCGTGGACGGTGTAAGTGGGGTCTTCGTAGGTTGTGGCGTGGGTGGTTTCGAAGCACCCGCCTTGATCGACAGCGACGTCTACAAGGACTGATCCTTGTTGCATTTTCGCTATTTGGTCTTCTTTAAGAAGGACCGGCGGACGACGGCCGGGCGAGTAGACGGCTCCGATGACGACGTCGGCATTTATCGCCGATTCTTCAACGGATTCGGTTGTTGATATAACGGTTTTAAGGTTGTTAAGGAATTGTTGATTGTCGACCGCGAATTGGTCTAGGCGGTCTTGTGTGTCGTTGATGAGGGTTACGTTGGCTCCATTTGCTAGGGCGAGGCGCGCAGAGTTTTGCCCAACGGTTCCGGCTCCGATGACTACGACTTCAGCTGCGGGTGCGCCTTGGATTCTAGATAGGAGTTTTCCTAAGCCGCCATGTGCTCGCTGGAGGTGGTGCCCGGCGGCGTGGACGGCGAGCTGCCCGGCGATTGCGCTCATTGGGGAGAGGATCGGAAATCGGGTGTCGGGATGAGTGACGGTTTCGTAGGCTATTCCGAGTACATATTTCTCAAGGAGCGTGTTTGCTAGGGGCAGGTCAGCGGCGAGGTGGAGGAATGTGAAGAGTGCGGAGTCTTTTCGGATGAGGTCGTATTCGGAGGGCTGGGGTTCTTTGACCTTCACGATGAGATCGGCAGTGCCCCAGACTTCGGCGGCGGAGTTAGAAATTTGGCAGCCGGCGTTGCGGTATGAGTCGTCACTGTATCCGCTTCCGATCCCTGCACCAGTTTGGATTAGGATTTTGTTGCGCCTCGTTAGCTCTTTGGCACTTTCGGGAGTGACGGACACTCGGTGTTCGCCGGTTTTAATTTCGCTTGGAATTCCGAACAGCAATTTTTTATCCTCAATAAAAATATGTTTATCAAACCTGATTGTTAATATTAATGACCAGTTATTAACAGAATCAAGTAAAAGTTAGCGTGTCAGCGAGGGTGTTTAAGATTTGTTTTAATAGGTGGTAGTTGGGCGTAATATTTACGGATACTAAATTTAAACAGGGGGCTGGAATGTATCGACTCGTTGGCTTGGTAGCTTTGGTTGTTATGGCTGCGGTGTTTGTAGCTTGTGGCAGTTCAGGCGAGACATCTGAGCCAACTCAGGTTCAGGCTAATCCGACTTCAGTATCGGGTTATTCGGCTATTTCGTCGGCGGTAGCCGATGCTGTTAATTGTGTTGGTGTGTTGGCACCGATCGAGGGCGACCTAAAGTTATTTACGGATCCGCTTACGAGCACGGTTAGTGCCTCTAAGCCACAGATTCAGTCTATGTGTTCGGCGATGTATGACACTGGAGAGCCGGGTCGTGAATTTCTTTCGGTTGTATTGATGCAGTTCAAGTCGGATGATTCGAGCTCGGATCAATACCAGTTGATGAAGAGTGCATATTCGGATACGGGTGACGCACTTTCAGAGCTTAATAACGCTGATGAAGGTTTGACCGATGTGCTTTCGGTATTGATCGACAGTGACGGGATTGGCCGGACGATGGTGATGCGTCAGCGGGAGTGGCTGGTTACGGTGACTGCGGGGCCTACGATGGCTGATTCGCCGTGGAAAGTGGGCGATATGGAGATGATCGGGAAGGGTGTGCTGGAGCGGGTGAAGTAGGGACTGCGCGTGTTGGGTTAGGCTCGGGCGTCGTCGGACGACTAGGCCGCTCGTCACAATCTCCTACCCCTAACCCCTTACATCCGGAAGGGGGGCGTTGGTTCCAGGCGTTATCGTACGACTTGGTTGCGGGGGTTTGAAACGGGCGGGTTTGGCAGTAGTGTTGAAGAACAATGTTTAGATTTATTGGAAATAGACGACCTGTAGTTATTGGATTGATTCTCGGTACTACGCTGGGATTGATGGTGGCCATTGGCTACGGCGGTACGAGTGCGTGGTTGTGTTCAGGCATCAGGAAGTGCCCTGCCAGCTGGGAGCCGTTCGTCATAGTTTCAGCGATTATTTTCGTTTTGATACTGGTGGCAGTGATCATCATGTCGGTCGTTATGGCGAGGTTGTACAAGATTTTCGACACGTCGATTGGTGGCGAAAAGGCTTACGAGCCGAGTATTGGGACTGCTATGCGTGATGGGGACGGCAAAGAGGCTTAGCGCTTCCCTGACATCCTCGTTTGTACTTGGTACTGCATACAGGATCGCGTTTTAGTTGCTACTAGCACATTGGTGCATACCGAATTTTTTGATGCGGGGGCTAATTGGGCGTCGATACTGAATCTAGTTCAAGATGCCAATGTCTGTTTACGTTGATTTCGCACGTATAATCGGGCGGTTGAATTTGTAGGTTTGGGGTCATTTCGAGTTATGGCTTGATTGATCCACCCCAGAAGAGAAAAGAAATTTCGAATGGCAGAAACTAGTTTCGATCTTGTTGTTATTGGTGCGGGACCCGGCGGATACCACGCTGCGATTAGGGGTGCTCAGCTTGGTTTGAGCGTTGCGGTTATTGAGAAAGACGACGGCACTGGTATCGGTGGACTCGGTGGAGTTTGCTTGAACTGGGGTTGTATTCCTTCGAAGTCGCTTCTGAAGAACGCCGAAGTGGTGAACCATCTCACGCACGCCGAAGACTGGGGCATCGAGGTTGGCGAGTGGTCGGCAAGCATGTCGAAGGCTGTTGATCGTTCACGCAAGGTTTCGAAGGCTCTTACGAACGGAATTGGATTCCTGTTCAAGAAGAACAAGATCACCCTCGTTCAGGGTAAAGCGATTCTGAAGTCGTCGACTCAGATTGATGTTGAGGGCGGCGAGACCCTTACTGCCAAGAATATTGTTATTGCAACGGGCGCACGTGCTCGCAGCTTGCCGGGTCTTGAGATTGATGGCAAGGACATCATCACTTCTCGGCACGCACTTGAGCTTCGAGAGCAGCCAGAAGCTGTTGCCGTTATCGGTGCATCGGCTATCGGTTGTGAGTTTGCTTACTATTTTAACTCTTACGGTGTGAACGTGAAGATGTTCGAGATGCTCGAGCATTTGGTTCCTCGTGAAGACGAAGAGGTTTCGGTTGAGCTGGAGCGTCAGTTTGGTCGACAGGGTATCGAGTTCGCAACTTCTGCCAGCGTTTCAGGCGTTGAGAAGAAGAATGGGCGGCTTGCTGTTCAGTACGAAGTTGGCGGCGAGAAGCAGGAGTTCATCTGCGACAAGGTGCTGTTGGGTGTTGGTGTTCAGCCAAACACCGATGGTATTGGTCTTGAGAACTTAGGGATCAACACTGTTGGACCCGGGTTCATCGAGGTTGATGGGAACATGCGAACGAATGTCGGTGGCGTTTACGCTGTCGGTGATGTGAACGGTAAGTTGATGCTTGCTCACGTTGCGTTTGATCAGGGTGTTGTGGCTGCTGAGACGATTGCGGGTCACGATGTTGAGCCGATTGAGGATTATGTAAACATGCCTCGGTGTACTTACGCTCAGCCGCAGATTGCTTCAATTGGTCTTACTGAGGCGCAGGCTCGCGAGAATGGTGTGAATTTGAAGATCGGTAAGGTTCCGTTTGCGGTTGCTGGCAAGTCGGTTGCTATCGGGGAGCCTCAGGGCTTCGTGAAGGTGCTTACGGATGATGACTCAGGTGAGGTTATTGGGGCGCACATTATTGGCCCTGAAGCTACTGAGTTGATTGCTGAGATTGGCATGCTGCAGATGCTTGAGGGTACGAACCTTGAGTTGCACAAGATGACTCATGCGCACCCGACGCTTTCGGAGGCTGTGAAGGAAGCTGGTGCGGCTGTAACGGGCGAGGCTATTCATTTCTAGCTGATCTACGGCCAGACCACAACACAGGATTATGTACCATTCACCCCATTACAAAATGTAGCGGGGTGAATTTTTATGACTGCAAATACTGACCATGAACGAGTGGCCCAATTAGATCCCTAGCGTGTACGGGCGCTGCTAAACGCTCACTTAAACTCAGTAAGTTCATTCAGTGAGCGAGTGGTTACCATCGCCGCGGTTGTTCTCGGAATTTCACTTCTGGCATTGCAAATAAAAGACCCCGAACTTGCAATACTCGCAGTGATATCTTGGGCACTTCAGTAGTGATGAGTCTTATAGGTGGATTGGTAGAAGTGGGATTCGCTACCCAGCGTCTCAACAAAGCAGAGGATCGCTGGGTATAAAGGGTTAAACACGAACCGCTTTCGGAGAATGATCAGACCGTAAATATCAAAGATGTTTTAGTGTCGCTGTCGATGGTCGCTTTAATAATGGGAGTTATCACGCTCGTTCTGTTTGACGATTACAACGCGCCATTGGGTCAATAACTAGGTTCGGACCATTGCCTGAAATAACCTGAACCGGTTGATCCAGGCGCGATTTAGTTTGCCTATGTTGTAATTTCGACAATTTGGAGAGATGGTACCTGATTGCCACGTCGGTCCTCCTCGCAATGACAGTAGGCGGTTTTGGCTCGTATGATCGTAGTGTCGAGGGTAGAGTCGATAGATTCGGGTTTCGGATTCTTATTATTTGGGATGTTGCGGGTTGAGTGCTGGGAGATGATCTGTGGTTAGTCAGGCACGCAAAACAACGGTTGTAATTCTTGGTGCTTCTGGGGATTTGACTCAGCGGAAGCTAGGTCCGGCGTTGTTTCATTTAATGAATTCTGGATCGTTGCCAGATTTGTGTTCGTTCGTGGGTGTTTCGAGAAGCAAGTTTTCCGACGAAGCATTCCGAAGTACGCTCCGTGAGAGCGTGGATGCGGTATCCGATTCTGATTGGGCAGGGTTTGCTGAACGAGCCAGTTATTTTCAGGGCTCTTCGACTAATGCATTGTCGTTGAAGTTGCTTGATCAGCAAATTTCGGAAGCGTGCGGGGATGATTTCGCCGATGACCGTGTTTACTACCTTGCTCTTAAACCGTCGCTTTATCCGGACACGTTATTGGCTCTTGCTGAATCGGGCTCTCTCAATGAAAGCCTAGGATCGCGCAGGGTCGTAATCGAAAAACCATTTGGCACGGATTTTGAGTCGGCACGTAAATTGAACGAGCTGGCGCATTCGATGATGAACGAGGATCAGATTTACCGAATAGATCACTATCTAGGCAAAGATACTGTTCAGAATATTTTGGTATTTCGGTTCGCAAACGCCATATTCGAACCGCTGTGGAATCGGAACTATATTGATCACGTTCAGATAAGTGTTTTGGAAGATCTCGGAGTCGAAAATCGTGGTACTTACTACGATGATTCTGGTGTTTTGCGAGACATGATGCAGAACCACTTGATGCAGCTACTGGCGTTGATCGCAATGGAGCCGCCTGCTTCTTCCACTGCCGATGCTTTAAGGGATGAGAAGGCGAAGGTTTTATCGGCCGTTCGCCGGGTCGATGATGATTACGCAACCGCGAATTCCGTACGTGCTCAGTACGACGGTTACGTTTCAGAGACTGGAGTTGATCCTGATTCATCGACTGCGACTTATGGCGCTGTGAAGCTATTCGTCGACACTTGGCGTTGGCAGGATGTGCCGTTTGTTTTGCGATCGGGAAAGGCTCTGAGTCGGAAGAGCTCGGAGATATCGATCGAGTTCAAACGTCCGCCGCAGTCGATTTTTGGTGTTTCGGGAGATGTGATGCCGAACAGGTTGACCATATCGATTCAGCCTGATGAGGGTGTTCATCTTCAATTTGTGAACAAAACGCCGGGCGCTGGAACTGAGCTTGCTGCGGAAACTCTTGAGTTTCACTTCCCTGTCGGTGTTATTCGGGACGCTTATGAACGTTTGCTGCTTGATGCGATTTTGGGTGATGCAACTCACTTTAATCGTAGTGATGAGATTGAGTATTCTTGGCGAATTATCGATCCGTTCATCAATGCTTGGCTGGATGGCGGGACGCCGAAGATGTTGGGTTACGAGCCTGGTAGTTTTGGCCCGATGGAGGCTGAGGGCTTGCTCGGTGAGGGCCGTGAGTGGATTTAGGTTTTTTGATTTGGCGTCGTCGAGGTGCTGATTAGGATCGCGTTGATAGATGTTTTCAGCCTGAATCGGTTGGTTCAGGCTTCTTTTGTTTGGTGGTAGTTGCAGGTTCGGTCTATTCAAGGGTGTGGACGTGATTGCCACGCCACTCTTAGGGATTCCTTGCAATGATGGGTGTATGTTATGGGCTGATTTATGACGGTGACCAGTATCGATTCCACCCTCACACTAGCACTCTCCTCCGGGAGAGGGGATTCGATGTTTTCAGGAGTAGCAGATGACTAAAAAGACGAAGATTACTCGGTTGTTTACCGGGGATGATGGGCAGTCGCATTTCGAGGATCTTGAAGTTGAGATGGAGCCAAATATTGTTGGTCACATTTCAGAGACGTTTAGCGCGACTGGATTGGTTTTTCGGGAGACTAGTGGGGCGTACGACTACGATTTTCATGTAGCGCCACGCAAGCAATACGTGGTTAATCTCGATGGGGCAGTTGAAATTACCGTTGGGAGTGGCGATAAGCGAGTGATGGGAGCGGGCGAAATGTTTCTCGCGGAAGACACAACAGGTCAGGGTCATATCTCGAGGGCTGTGAATGGCAAGATTAGGCATTCGCTGTTTATTACGGTGGATTGACGAGCGTGATTCTCTGTCTCATCCGAAGACCTTGTCGCTCTGGCAATTGCTGCGTTAGTCTGGCCGATATTGCGACGGGGTGAAGACGTCTCACCTAGTTAGCGGGGCGTTTACTTCAGGCGCACATTCGTGCTTGGTCGAGTCTGCCCCTCTAACTCCCACGATCAAGGGGCATTAGTTAAACAGCGAAGGGTTTTATTTTTTCGTATATGCCGTTGACGATTGGTTTGGCTTCGACATGGAGCCAATCTTCAAGGATGTCCGTGTAAAGGCCCCGAAAGTCGTTGTTAAATGCGAGGTCGCCTTGCACCCAGTCGGCTGGATCTATCGACGGATATTCGGCGTAATGACCACCAGCAACCTGATTGCCGACTACAAACGCCACTCCGCCGGATCCGTGATCAGTTCCTGTTCCGTTGTCGCGAACTCGCCTGCCGAACTCAGAGAACATTAGAACCGTTACTTCGTCACCTAGTCTGTGTTCTTCGAGATCATCAAAGAACGAGATGAGCGAACTCGAAATGTGGCTCCATAGTTTCGATTGGAGAGTTACTTCGTCGGTGTGAGTGTCGAAGCTACCGTACTCGGTGTAGAAAACCCTGGTTCCGAGATCGGCAAAGTGGACTTGAGCAACGCCTTTGAGACTTTTGGCAAACGGGTTGTCAGGATACTCGACATTCGACTTGTACTTGAGCGGCGCTTCCTTGAGAATATCGGCTCCTCGCATAGCATCTAGCCCAGTTTGGCCTAAATAGTCCATAACGGTGTCGGATCCGAGTAGGGGTGTGTACATACGTCTGAAGGCGTTGAGAGCTTGCTCACGTTGATTGGCTCCGGCTACTCCGGTGAGAAGGCCGTAGTTTTCTAGATCCCCGACCGATGCGACCGGAACCCCTGGGGCTGCAAGTGCTCTTGGAAGTCCGTTTCCGAAGTTGACCGCCGTCACTGGATTTCTGCCTTCAGGGTCGAGTTCCTTGATTGCCTGGCCGAGCCATCCTTTTGAGCCGACTGTTGCTGGTTCTGCTGTGTGCCAGATGTCCATAGACCGGAAGTGAGACCGATTAGGGACGGGATAACCGATTCCATGAACGATGGCGACTTTGCCCTGATCATAAAGCGTCTTCATCGGCCCCATGCCGGGATTGAGTCCATAGCCCTTGTCGAGTGGGATGACCTGGTCATCGGTGATACGAATGTTGGGTCGTGAGTCTTTATAGAAACCGTTCTGAAAAGGAACGATGCAGTTGAGGTAGTCGTTTCCTCCAGAGAGTTGGATGACTACGAGGACTTTCTCTTTGGTCATGATGATATTGGCTGATTAGTCTGGTGAGGTGGTGTCGGGTTGCTGTAGTTGTGCTGGTGGGGTTTTTGGTTGGCTGAATCGAGCGTTGATTAGTGTTTGTCACTTAGTTCCTCATCGCAATGACAGGAACGACTAACATGTCTTATGTCGCTATTCGTTGGATCTCTGATAGACCTGAAGGCGATGGCGGAGGGAGTCGGTGATTATTAGCCTGCCTTCTGGGTCGATTTCGATGGCGGTGGGGTCCCAAAGATAGGATTCCACTCTTGATGAAATTTCGTGGGGTTCCGTAGCGTCAACTTCGATGAACGAATCGAATCGAGTTCGTGCTTCGGCTTCGTCGGCATTTGCATTCAGATATTCCTGCGCCCACGGCGAAACCGTTGCTGCGCCTCGTACCGACTGTTGGAAATTCCAGTTTGAATCGAACATTTGGACGCGTTGGTTGCCCCAGTCGGCTACATAGATAAATCCGTCTTGATCAACTGCGACGTCAGACGGTCGGTCCAGTTGGCCTTCTTCTCGTCCAGGCGTGCCGAACTGGTCAATGAACGTTCCATCGTTGGCGAATCGTTGGATTCGGTCGTTTCGCCAGTCGGCAACGTAGATGTTGTCAGTTACATCGGTATCGATGCCCCAAGGAAGATTGAACTCGCCTTCACCGGTGCCTTCGCACCCAAAGTGCGAGATATAGTCGCCGTTGGGTGTTAGGCGCTGAATTCGATTGTTGAGATGATCGACCAGCAGTAAATCACCGTTTAATGTGAATTTCAGGCCTGCGGGTCCGCTGATTTGACCGGGATGGTTCCCCTGTTCGCCCCATTTTGAGATGAATTCACCATCCGGGGTGTACACGGTTATTCGATTGAGTTCTTCGTCGGCAATATAGACGTGGTCGTTGGGACCGTGCGTGATTGCAGTCGGGCTCACGAACTGACCATCGTCTGTGCCATCGCTACCGAACTCGTGATACCAGCCATGATGAACGTCACATATGCCAACGCGAATGCCCAAACGGTGCATTGGGCTTCGATTCACGGCGAAGATGCGACCATCGGGTCGGATCGAAAGATCGACTGGTATGTGGAAGCCTCGGCCTCCAACATCGGCACCGAATCCGATGGTATCTAAGTATTTGAGTTTATTTTTCATCTGAGTGGTCATGATGATCTAAACGAATTGGTACTCGCGGGTGGCGACGATTAGTTGCAGAAGGGAGGCGATGACTTCGTCGGAGATGTTTGACATGTCGTCGTGCTTCTCATTCGGCGACGGACTCGGGATTACATTGTTTACGTAATCCCTGAGACCGCTTAAGGTATCGTCGGCAACTTGGAGGCTTCCTAGACTAGCTAAACTGGCGTTTACTAGGGAGCCGGCTGTTGGTGAGTTACCCGCTGCTGAACGAATAGTGGAAACCATTTCTTGAACGCCATTGTTTTCTAGGTTTCCGACGATTTCTCCAGCGAAGTTAACTCGCATGACCATAGATCCGGTCGATATCCAGTCGGCGCCACCCATCCAGCCTTCGACACTTGGCGGTGCGTAAATGTCTTGGCCCATATATCCACTCGCTGCAATGTGAGAGTAGACGTCGGAAGTCGGAGAATCGTAGCCGCCAGCGAGTCGAACTGTGCCGACAACGAGCTCGATAGGGCTTTTCACCCGTGCGTTCCATGCGGATGGCGACTTGAACGAATCAGATAGGAACAATGCTCTCAGCATCGCTTTGATCGAATGACCGGACTCGAAGTAGGCGTGGGTCATCACTTCAATTGCTTCTGGATTTAGCGGAGGGAAGTGAGGCCATTGAGGGACAGGTAATTCGTCGGCAACGAAATAGTGATACAGGTGCCTGGCGATAAATCCGGCGGTTGCAGGGTTTTTACAGATGATGGCAATGATATTTTCGCCATTAAAGTTTCCGGTCTCGCCTAAAAATGTTTTTTCTCCGTCATCGTGGTCATCTGGATCAAATTTGAACTGCCAGTTGATGTAGCCGTAGGGCCGCATCGTGTTGTTGCGCATTTTCAGCGCCATGTAGTCAGTATTTTCGACCGTCCAACCCGTGAACGCCCGAGAGCATTCTTTGATGTCTTCTTCAGTGTAGTTGCCCACTCCCAATGAGAACAGTTCGAGGATTTCGCGACCATAGTTTTCGTTGATCGAATCCTTGTGGTTGTCTTGATTGTCGAGCCACAGGATCATCGCTGGATCTTTGGACAGTGCTAGCAGCAGATCGTCGAATTTACCCAAACCGTTTGCGCGAAGCATGTCGAGGTGAGTCGACATTGCTTTGCCTTGGATTAGTTTCGTTTGGCCGGTTGCGAACACTCGATGCCAGAACAGGTTCATCTTTTCGATGAACGGCGCGCCGGTCGTGACCATTTGATAGAGCCAGTTTCCGGCGCTACTACCTATGGTGCGTAGATCGGACTGATCGATGTGGTATCGACGTATGAGGTCTTGAGGAAGAGAAGTGGTGTCGATTGCATTTAGAAGCTGGTCGACTGCATCTTCATAATCAAGTTGCGAGTATTTCCGCAGTTCGGCAGCCGTGCCCCCGAATCCAGCCCGTCGAAGCAGGTGCCCAATCAACAACTCGTCAGTGCGAGTTTCGGTCGTCGTCATTTCAAAACCCTCGAGAATCATTATTTGTCGGGATTCTAAAGGTTTTGATCGTCGTTGCGCGCTATTTCCAACATTTCTGTGAGCTGAGGAACATCGACTTTCATAGAAATAGCGACTTTCTCATCGGAATCTGACTCTTCCGTGTTGCCTAGTTCTGCATGGACTACGGCGCGGTTTGCGAATGCTTCGCCCCAATCTGGTTTGAGTCGGATGGCTTCGGAGAAGTCTTTAAGGGCAGTTTCTAGGTGTCCTAGCTGGTAGTGCGAGTTTCCGCGGTCGAGATAGGTGTCAGGGCATGACGGGTTGAGTCGTACTGCGGTGTCGTAGTCGACTATCGCTTTTTCGAATTCGCCATTCATGGAGAAGGCGTCGGCTCGGTAGTGGTGAAGTTTTGCGGATTGCGATGATCGTGCGATTGCTTCGGTGAAGTGATTGATGGCTTTTTCGGGGTGCCCTTCGTCGACTTCACGGACGCCGTTTTTGAAAATGTTTAGAGTGCGTTCGGGCGTGGTTAATTTACCCTGACGGTAGAGAGTTTTGAGGGTTGTGAGCAGGTTTGGCATTGTGGGCAGTTCCGGTGAGGTGCCTGATTCGAGTTCGGGTAGCGAGGTTTCGGATACACCTGAGGGTTCTGGGTTATCTGAGTTTTTCAGTACGACCAACACGATAGTGGGAGGTATGACCATTTAGCAGTTTGATTGCTAGAAATTATCGAAGGTTGCCCAAATCTGAATATGCTCACACTTTACGCGCTAACAGTGAACCAATAATTTGTGGTGCAGCTTCGATCGCCCTTTCGCGGATTTGTTCGGGCGTGAGGCTACCGATTGGGTGTTGGATGAGTGCGAATGGGTAGTCGGGTATTCCTCCTAAGTTAGCCATTGCTTGCGCACCTGATTCGAACGGTTCAGTACAAATTGCGATTGCTGGGATGCCGAGAGCTTCGAGCTTGAGTGAGTCGTACACACTGGACGACGAGCAGCTTCCTCAGTCGCCGTTGGCTAGTATCGCCACATCGATTTCTTGGGATAAATCGTTCAGGAAGCCTGGGTCGGCGGGTCGAGACGCGTCGCCTTTGTTTACTCGGTATGCGCTGGCTACTTCGAATCGTTCGGCAAGTACGTCATAGACGGCATCGAGCAGATTTGCGGCGTTGAGTTTGTCGTTAGTTAGCAAGCCAATTCGTTTGCCGGCTAACGATTCCGTACGAACCGCCATTCCATCAGTTGCTATCGACTGAGTCGCGGTGGGGTCGAGTACTCGAAGTGGTTTGGCGCCTATGTTTGTAACCATTAATTTCTCCTGAGTCGGTATGTTACCTGTTTGCTTTGATTGGTCGTGTAACGACTTTGGATCTGGAACCGAGCGACCATGGTGGTATGACTGCGCTCCATGCGCCACCATCGCCTCCGACTACGATTGGAATGGCTGATTCTGGCGAATCTAGGACACTAGTTAGCTGGTCGGCGTTAGCATCGCCCAATTCAGATTTGGGGTCTCTCTGCGCGCCACTCGGGAATCCCATAGCGATCCATTCAGAAGCGGGTTTTCGGGCGTTTTCGTAGATGTATTTGCCGACTTGCTCTTTTTTCCAGCCAGCTGCCGAGAAATGGGAGGCGTGTTCGGGGCAGATGACGAGTACGACCTGCTTTACACCGGGACCCATTGGGTAGAGGCGTTGTGCGAACGCATCGAGGATTCCTTCTGGGGTGCTAGCTTCGTGCTCACCGAACTGGGTTCCGCTAAGACCAGACATAACTGTGACTGCGCTTTCACCTTCGGTTAATCCATGCGTGACGTGGAGAGGGCTCCATTCGTTAGGTAACGCTTCTTCGTTTTCGGCGATGCACCAGCTGTACTTGCCGGGGTGACCGAGGGTTGCTTTATCAAGCCCGTTGTTGCTTTTGGTGCCGAGAATATTTTGGATTACTAATCTGATTGCTCTGCCGATGGTTGCGTTTGCACGGTGGCCTGGTCCGAACGCTGAAACGCCTGAGTTGATCTCAAGATCTTTTGTTATAGGGCCGTTTACGATTAGCATGATCGCTGCGCCCATTGTTGAAACGGTGATTCCGTGGAGGTTGAACTCGGGCTGAGTTATCGCTTCTATCGCTGCGATAACGACTGGCATATATTCAGGTTTACAGCCTGCCATTACGGCGTTGATGGCTGCTTTTTCGGCTGTGATTACTGCGCCTTTGACCGGTTCAATGCCAAGAATATCGTCGGGTACGAGGCTGGCGGCTTCGAGCATGGCTGTTACGGCTTCAGGTGTTGGCGGCACTACGGGGAGGCCGTCGGACCATCCGTTTTCGAAGTAGGTTTCGATGGCTTCGAGTGCGTCGGACACTTCTATGGAATCTGATGTGAGACGGGGTATCACTAGTGACTCTTTTTCAGGGTGAGAGAGGTTAGCTGCCGGGATCGATTGGGGCTTTTGGGTGGTTCTGAATCTAGTTCAGAAAGACAGTGTTGGTGAGTGGGCATTTGGTTGCTGAGTTTGAAAGTAACGTGGTGTTTGCGTTTAGCTCCGAGCGTCATCGAACGACTTGGTAGCGCGTCGCATTTCTCCTTATCCTCTAACTCCTTTCCATCAAGGAAAGGAGGACACGGCTAGTCGGCGTGGAAGACTTCTAGCCAGATGGTCTGGTTTTTATCGGCGTGGGCGCCATCGGGGAGTTGGAAGAAGGGCGACATGTCGTCTTGCCACTTCTTGTTTACCTCCTCTTTGGCCATTCCTGATACTGATGCATCGTGTGACTCATCGCATTCAACGTAGCCGAACAGTGTGCCGTCTTCTCGGAAGAAGATGGTGTAGTTACGCCAGCCGGTGCGAATGAGTGCTTCAGACATTTCAGGCCAGATGTCATCGTGTCGCTGCTTGTACTCGGCAACCATTTCCGGGTGAATTTTCATTTCGAATCCGACTCGTTGCATGGTGTTTTCCTAGGGATATTCCATTATTAGAGATATTTCAGATGCCGCAGAGTGTAGGCTATGTTCCCAACTAAATGAAGCGAATTACGTGACTATTTGAGCAGGAGTGTTTCTAGTGTCGAAGTCTATTGCACAGGTTTTGGACCTGAAAGACGATCCTAAGATTATTGCCGAGTACGAGGAGTACCACCGCAATGTATGGCCTGAGGTGCTTGAGGCGCTCAAGGGTATTGGGATCGAGCGGATGGAGATTTTCCGAAGTGGTAATCACCTGTTTATGTACTGCACGGTTCCCGACGATTTCGATCCTCGAAAAGATTTCGAGAGCTACACATCTTCAAAGCGAGCTGAAGAGTGGAATGATCTGATGACGAAGTATCAGCAGAAGGTTCCACAGGCTTCTGAGGGCGACTGGTGGTGCCCGATGAGCTTGGCGTTCGATTCAGAGTGGCGTGCTTAGCAGGAGAGACTGATAAGCCGTAACTTTGCTTTCTTTGGGCTGATGTTGCCAGCTGGCCAATTGAGTGTGCAGGGGCGTTGGCGTCTTTGATTAACAGTGGATTTGCGGGAGTGAGATGAAAAATCTCGACCGGGCGTGGGTTTGGGCAATTCTTGCTGCTGGCTGGATGGGTTTGATATACGCACTTTCTGATCGCCCAAGCAACGCTTACGAAGGTGCCGACAAAGCGACTTCGTGGCTGCCATTTGCAACGACGATTGCTCACGTTGGTTTGTATTTTGTTCTTAGTGCATTCGTATTGCGTCCGTTGGTGTTGCTAAGACCCTCGACGGAAGCACGTATTGCCTACTCGACGGTGTTCGTAGCTCTTGTTTATGGAATACTCGATGAAGTTCACCAATCGACTGTCGAAGGCAGGGTAAGTGAGGTCGTTGACGTCATTGCAGATGTTTTTGGAGCGGTGCTTGTAGTGGTATTTTGGTTCTTGATCAGAAGATATAAAGCAAATTCGGGCGAATAATTAGAAATATGCCAATTAGGGAAGCAGAAGAACTCTGGCCTACGGGTCCGGAAGTTCTAACCACACTCGAAGAAGCGGTTCAGATGGCCGAGGAAATAGCGGCGCCTCCCGCCGAACGCTGGGTTGCTCGGACTATCAGCGACAAATTGATCCCAAGTTTGTACAACGCCCGAACGTATCTTGAAGTCGGCAAATTGAATTCGCCTGAAGTTCGGCTGGGAATTATGAACGCACGACTCGAAGCCGGTGAGCTGGCAAATTCAGACTCCCGCTACGCACCACTCTATTCAAAAATACGAGTACTTGCCGAAGAAGCCGAAATGGCTTCGAAAATGAGCTAGGCATATGTGCCGTCGAGGCTCGAATTTACTTTCGACCATGCTAGGATGGGGGCACTTTGAAAGCCCCAAACGAAACCGACTCATATTTATCAGAAGACGGCCGTATTGAGGTCGTTTTCGATCTGGAAAATCTTCCCGATTCTGATATTGCGCTTGTTATAAAAGCCGCTGTGGCGGGTCTTGATTCCGAGCAGTTCGATGGTCCGGATCACATCACAGTTATGCTCACTGGGGACGAGCGAATCAGAAATCTGAATCGGGATTTCAAGGGCGAGGACGAGATCACTGACGTGCTTTCGTTCAACGTGGATGAACCGAGTGGCGATTCAGGCGATGAAGAGTGGCCTGAATTTGCCAGTGAATCAAGTGAATACGAATTTTCTGTAGAAGTTGAATCGGATCGACTTGGCGATATTGCGATATCGCTTCCTCAGGTAGTTAGACAGGCTGCTGAGAACTGTAAAGCGGCGGATCGCGAGCTTGCGATGCTTACGATTCACGGTGTGCTTCACTTGCTCGGTTACGATCATGCCGAGCCTGACGAAGAGAAGGTTATGTTCGGCAAGACTGACGTTGTTTTGGCTGAGATTTTCGGGGACTAGAGCCTCGTTATCTATTTAGATTTGGTAAGACTGGTTCTGACGTGACAAATAGCCAGGTTTTTTATAGGAAATGGCGCCCTACCCGTTTTGACGAGGTAGCCGGGCAGCAGCACGTCACCAATACTCTCAAACGGGCGATTCTTACCGACCGTGTTTCGCACGCATATTTATTCACGGGACCACGTGGTGTCGGCAAAACATCTACCGCTCGCATTCTCGCCAAAGCACTGAACTCTGAGCGATCCGAAGATGGTGAGCCAATAGCCGATTCAGAAGTTTCAGTGGCTATCGATGAAGGCCGTTACATGGATCTCATCGAGATCGATGGAGCTTCGAATCGCGGCATCAACGATATTCGTGACCTACGAGAAAACGTCCAGTTCCGACCCGTCGAGGGCAAATACAAGGTGTACATCATCGACGAGGTGCACATGCTCACAACTCCAGCGTTCAACGCATTGTTGAAGACGCTGGAAGAGCCTCCTCCCGGAATCGTGATGATTCTGGCAACAACTGAAGCTTCGGCTTTGCCAGCGACGATTATTAGTCGTTGCCAGAGATTTGATTTCAAACGACTCTCGAACGACGACGTTATTGAACGATTGATCGAGGTCTGTGAAGCCGAAGAGATCGAAGCAGAGCCTGCTGTACTCGAGATGATAGCCCGAACGGCTTGGGGCTCGTTGCGTGACGCCGAAAATCTGCTTGAACAGCTATTTATTTCTTATGGCCAGTCGGGCGAAGACGGTCAGCCTTCTGAGATAACAGAGGGGCAGGCAAGAGAGCTGCTTGGACTTGGCGATACTGCTACCAGCACCGAACTTGCCTCGGCATTGCTTGCAAAAGACGCAGCACAGGCGTTGACGGTGATAAATCGTGAGGCGCAACGAGGTGCAGATCTTCGGGCGTTGCGAACGGGCGCAGTTGATGCGTTGCGGGTTGCGTTGCTGATGAAGGCAGGTGTTGAAGATTCAATAACTCAAGGTTCCGAGTTTGCTGAAACGATGGCGGCGGCGGCACGTCCAGCTCGGCTCAACCAGATTTTGCACATACTTACGGCGTTGGGGCAGGCCGACATGAAGGTCAACTCTTCATCGCCACTTCCTCTTGAATTGGCTGTTTTGAAGGCGACTACTAAGCCTGTTTCTGCGGCGATGGCTCCTTCGGCACCGACAGCTTCAGGTGCGACTCCTTCTAGGGCTGCTGCTACTCCTCGGCAGGGTTTTCAGAAGTCTTCTACCGGTGACGATGAGGAGAAGGCACCTGCGCCACGTCGTGATCGCACTCCTGTTGAGCAGCAGTGGGACAAGGTGATGTGGGCGATGCGCCGTACGAAGAACCGCAAATATGTTGTTGGCCCGATTCTTCGTAATGTTGAAACGCCCGAACCGGATGACGGCAAGATTGCCCTCCGCTTCAAGAGCAACGCTTTGAAGAACAACTTCATGGAGGAAATGCAGGATCAGCGGTCAAGAGATGCGCTGAAGGCTGCTATAACCGAAGCGTACGGCTCGGAGCTTGAGTTGCAGGTAATTTCGCCTCATGAGGCGGCCGAGGAAGCGAAGTCTAACGCAACCGCTACAGGCGGCAGTCGACAGCCGATTACTGATGCGCAGGAGAGTGCTATGGTGCGCGCTGCGATGGCGATGGGCGCAACGGTGGTTTCCGAGGAGCCGACGTCGGGCGATGGCGGGGATGACGGTTCGCAGGGCTGATGTTGTAAGTGCCCCTGATCCTCTTAGGCGTGGGTGTCTGCAGTTGATGGGTGTTGGCGACGGGTGCGTTCCCCCTCAACCCAGCCTTCTCGCTTAGGGAGAAGGAATTAGTGAATGAGCGGCAAGTGATATCGTCGTAAAGCGAGATCGGCGTAAGGATCAATTCACTCTAGTCTGGTTTCTTGATTTCTCGTAGTGGCTGGTAACGACGTATGATTGTCGGATTCAAAAAATTTTGTCTTGGTATTGTCGATTTTTAGATGGATCGATGCTGGGGCTTGTGTAGATATTTCGGTTAGTGATCTGGATTCAATTCGATGATGAACAAGAACATGCTCAAGCAGGCGCAGCAGATGCAGGCTCGACTTGCCGCTGTGCAGGACGAAATCGCTGTAGCCCGAACTGAAGCTTCGGTTGGCGGGGGAATGATTAGCGTTTCCGTTATTGGTGGCTCGAAAGTGGAGTCGATCACTATCGACCCTGAAGTTGTAGACCCTGAAGACGTTGAAATGCTGCAGGACTTGATTCTTGCTGCTGTCAACGAAGCGATGGACACAGCTCAGAAGCTGGCTTCCGACAAGATGGGCGCCATCACTGGCGGAATGAACATTCCTGGCCTGATGTAGTCCGGGTTCTTACCGATACCCAACTAGCCTGAAAAGAACGCATGGCCAATTCCGAAATTGCACCTTCCGCTGCGCCGCCGGTTGCCCGATTAATCGAGGCATTTCACCGGTTGCCCGGAATTGGGCCTAAAAGCGCACAGCGCCTTACTTATCACTTGATTCGTATGCCTCAAGACGAGGCGGAAGAGTTCGCTGCCGCAATTCTTGGCGTGAAAGAACGAGTTGTTTTGTGCGAGACATGCGCGAACATTGCCGAAGCGGCTGAGTGCGTTATTTGTGGCGACTTACAGCGTGACAATTCACGTATTTGTGTTGTCGAAGAGCCGTTGGACGTTGTCGCTGTTGAGCGAGCACGAGTTTATTCAGGTAAATACCACGTGCTTCATGGCGTTATTTCACCAGTGAATGGTATCGGCCCGAACGATTTGAAATTGCGCGAATTGCTGGAGCGTCTTCGAGACGGCAAAGTCAAAGAAGTGATCGTTGCTACGAACCCGAATCTCGAGGGCGAAGCAACTGCGATGTACATTCAACAGTTGATTGGCCCGCTTGGCGTTTCAGTTACACGTCTTGCTCGTGGCTTACCGAGCGGGTCGGACATTGAATATGCCGACGATTCAACACTTGCTCACGCTCTGGAAAGTCGATCCGAGATTCCTTCTCCGCAGACTGACGCCTCTTCGTAGGTGTTCGAGTAGTGTCTAGCTACACGGTAGCGAGATCGGTCATTTTCCGATTGGCCTTGTAATTGTCTACACGGTTTCAGTAGTAGTTGGCGTTCGCGCGCAGTTTGCTACACGGTAGCGGCGTACCGTTATCCGTGTAGGTTTTGCGGGCTGGGTACTGGGTTTGGCTTTCTATCTCTACGCCTGGGACAGATTATTAGTGTTGGCTGCCTGTGGATGTTGGCAATTGGGTCGTTCCCCCTCAAACTAGCCTTCTCACTTAGGTAGAAGGAATAAGGGATGCTTCGCAGGGTCGTGGTGGTTGCTCGTGTGTTCGCTGAGGCCAACGTTGAGATCTCTCCGCTTTAGTCGTGTGCTTGGTGATGATTCGGGAACACGGTGGCGTGATCGCTGGTTCGCGTTTACTGTGTAGGCGATGACTTGAGCTAGTTGGATCTGCTCTCAGCGTATCGTCGTAATTTGATTCATGACCTTCGTTCGTAATATCAGCGCTCGCACTTTGAGCGCACTACTGCTGCTAGTGCTTAGCGCTACGTTGTTCGCTGCATGCGTAACGGAACCGCTGCCGGCTTCAGGTCGTCCAGCTTTTCCAGATGCTACGTTCGTTTCGGTCGACGTTACGCCCGCCCCTATCTCGCCAACTGCCACACCATGGCCTGCTGTTGCCGATAACGATGTGAGGATGCTGCCTGAGGGGCTTGATCCTGAGTTTTACTCTGAAGCAGATCCTAGTGAAGTAGTTGTCTTGTGGGAGAAGTTTCTTTCAGGCACGACCTTCGCGGTCACCTCAGGTCGATTTTACTTCCGTAATAGAACTCCGTTCGAGGGCGATATTCACTTGTGCCCCGGTGGAACTGGATATCTTGCTGGTAGCCCTGAGGGAGCGCTTAAATGGATGGTAAATACTTCGGCTGGTTACTGGTACGAGGTGACTTTGACTCACGAGATTCCGTTTACAGGTCGAGATGTTACGTTTGCGATAGGCGTGAACGATGGCATGCCGGTTCGATCGGGCAACACTACCCCATTGGAATTCCGTGCTAGCGACCAATGTGCATTGGCCGATGTGGGTATTCAGTACGCGTTCACGGATGAAGAACGGAAACTTTCAGAACGAGTGGAGATCGTAGTGGTGGAGATCGAAGAAATACCGTGGGTTGACGGTACTCGAGAGTTCCCTGAGCAGATCACTATCGAGGGATCGGCAGGACTCGATCAGGAAGCGGGGCTCGATTACTGGAAAGCGTATTTATCAAACGGTGTAGTCGAAGCAGTGGCGTTCAACTACGGTACCTTCGCGGTTACACAGGCGTTCACAGGTTCGCTGCATTTGTGTGGCGAACGGGTCGCTGTTCTCGATGGTGAGCCTTCTGGGGTTGGGGAATGGGCGGTTCAATCGACGGGATCGAAACCGTACGACGCGAAGATTATTTTTACTTTGCCAGGTGATTCCACGTTCAGAACCATCGTTCTAGGCGTTGACGATGTGAAGCCAATACGAATGGGCCGGAGCGAAGATACGGGGCTGATTAGTGCGACGCCTCTCGTTCTGAGTAAATCGACTGAGTGCGGGTAGTTGGACTCCATTTAGTGGCTTGGACATCTAAGGTCTATGGCCTTGGTTCAACAAAAATCACAAAGGTAAGTCGTGGGTATGATTGGCAGCTATGATTAGCGCACGATGACTTCAAAGCGGCGGCCGGTTACATATACGACTGATGGCGTGGTTGTTCGCACGAGTAATTTAGGCGAGGCGGATCGGATCATCACTTTGGTGACGCCGATTCATGGAGTTGTTCGTGGCGTTGCCAAGGCGGCTCGTAAGCCTGGTTCCAAGCTTGGCGGTCATCTTGATTTGCTGAAGCATGTAAGCGTGTCGATTCGAGAGACCAGAACACTCCATGGTTTGAGCCAGGCAGCAACCGTGAACGGGTTTAGAGGCCTGAGAAACGATCTCGATAAATTTTCACGAGCTTCGTATGTTTCTGAAATGGCGGAACGATTCTCAGTTGAAAACGGAGCCAACCAGCCACTATTCAGATTGCTGATAGCCGTGCTGGCATCGCTTGAAACGACTGATAATCCTGAAATGGCGATTCATTTCTTCGAGATGAGGTTGCTTCAGTTGAGCGGGTTTGCTCCTGAGCTTTCAAAGTGCGTTGAAACAGGCGTTGTGCTGGAGCCTGCGAATCATTTGTATTCGGCTGATCGCGGAGGGCTTGTGAACAACGAGTCACGACCTGTTGGCGAATCGGCGCTACTGCCAGCGGGCTTGAACACGATCAAGTTGTTGCGATTTCTATCGAAGACAGATATTCAGCAGGCCGGCGTAATGAAGCCGAGCGAAGGCGAGAACAGACAGCTTTCTCGTATTCTGCGAGCGCAGATTCATCATGTTTTAGATCGCGGATTACGTTCTGAGGCATTCATGGACGAAGTGCGCAGTCGCCCATCTCACAATAGTGAAGCGATAGCGCCAGATAATTCGGTTTCGATCGAGTGACTTAGGGTGTGACATTCATCGCAAAGAATTTGCACTGGATTGTTACACTCGGTTGAACTTATCCCTTACTTGCGGCTTGTCGCAGGATGGAAGTGGGCGTAACGCTCACATTTCGTTCAACATCTACAAATAATTACCTGTTCTTGAACGTGCCATTGGCACCTAAAATATGCCTGACTCAGACATCGTTATCCGCGGCGCCCGCGAACACAATCTTAAGAACTTCGACATCAGAATCCCGCGGGATACGATGACCGTAATCACCGGCGTATCGGGATCGGGTAAGAGCAGTCTTGCTTTCGATACTATTTTCGCTGAGGGGCAACGACGCTACGTCGAATCGCTTTCTGCGTACGCTCGGCAGTTTTTGGGCAGGATGGAAAAGCCTGACGTTGATCACATTGAGGGGCTGAGTCCTTCGATTTCCATCGATCAAAAAGGCGTTTCGAAGAACCCTCGTTCGACTGTGGGAACTGTCACTGAGATTTATGACTACCTGCGGCTTCTGTTTTCCCGTGCGGGTCGACCTCACTGTCACAACTGTGGGCGACCGGTATCGCGTCAGACTGTTCAGCAGATCGTCGATTCGATCTTGAATTGGGATGAAGGTACGCGACTGCAAGTGATGGCACCGATGGTGACTCACATGAAGGGTGAGCACCTTCAGGTTTTCGAGACGGCCCGACGAGATGGCTTTGTTCGTGTGCGTGTCGATGGTGAGACCCATGATCTTTCGGACGAGTTGAAGCTGGCGAAAACGAAGTGGCACGACATTGAAGTGGTTGTCGATCGAATTATCGTTCGTGAAGACACCGACCGTGGGCGGTTGACTGAATCGGTTGAGACTGCGCTTCGACTTACAGGCGGAAACCTGATCGCTTCGAAATTGGGTAGTGACGGTACGGATGATGAGGATGTCATTTACTCAGAGCATTTCGCCTGTGTTCACTGCGATATTTCTATTGCGGAGCTCGAGCCGCGTAATTTCTCGTTTAACACTCCTTTTGGAGCGTGCCCGACTTGCACTGGACTTGGATACAAGCTGGAAGTCGACCCTGATTTAGTAATTCAGGACAAATCACTGAGTTTGAACAATGGCGCTATTACTCCTTGGGCTCGATCAGGTTCGAACTCCCCTTGGTACAACTCGACTCTAGAATCACTTTCTGAGCACTTTGGATTCTCGATGGACACGCCTGTTCGCGAGATGGATATGGATCACTTAAGCGTGATTCTGTATGGAACTGCGGGCAGGAAGCTTGATGTTTCTCACCAGACTCAAAAGGGCAAAGTTTATAGCTGGAACACATCGTTCGATGGAGTGATTCCGAACATGGAACGACGCCACATCGATACAGAATCAGACTCAGTTCGCGATGACATAGCGCGGTATATGACTCAACGTGCGTGTGCGACTTGCGGCGGTGCACGTCTGAAGCCCGAAGTTCTAGCGGTGACCGTTCTCGGCATGAACGTAATGGAAGTCACGGGTCAGTCAGTAGAAAACGCATTGCGGTGGGTCGCAGCGTGCCGAACTAGTGAGTGGCCTGGCAACGGTGAATACAGCGGCGAGGCTGAAGACCCCCTGAGTAATCGAGAACAGGCGATTGCAGCTCAAATTTTGAAAGAAGTGGAAGCACGTTTGGGCTTCCTTTCGAGGGTTGGACTCGATTATCTGACTCTCGACCGAGCTGCGGCAACGCTTTCGGGTGGTGAGGGTCAACGAATTAGGCTTGCGACTCAGATCGGATCGGGGCTGATGGGCGTTTTGTACGTGTGTGACGAGCCTTCAGTGGGATTACATCCTGCGGACAATGATCGCTTGATCGGCACGCTGAAGAACCTTCGTGATGTGGGTAATACGGTTCTGATCGTCGAACACGATGAATCTGTAATGCGAGCAGCCGATCATATTGTCGATATGGGGCCGGGAGCAGGTCAGTTCGGCGGAAACGTAGTGGTTGAAGGTCCGATTGACGCGATTCTCAAGAGCGAGGAGTCGCTTACGGGTGCTTATCTAAGTGGACGTAAGTCGATTCCTGTTCCGAAGAAGCGTCGTAAAGGTAATGGCAGCGAGATTGCTGTTATTGGTGCTCGCGAAAACAATCTGAAGAACGTTTCTGTAGCGATTCCACTTGGGACACTGACTTGTGTGACCGGTGTTTCAGGTTCGGGTAAGAGCACGCTTGTGAACGAGATTCTTTCTAAGAAGCTTTCACAGCACTTCTATCGTTCGAAGGACAGGCCCGGCGAACACGATGAAGTGACAGGGCTTGAACACGTCGACAAAGTGATTAACATTGATCAATCGGCGATTGGTCGAACGCCTCGTTCGAATCCGGCTACTTACACGGGCGTATTCACGAATATTAGAGATATTTTCGCTTCAATGCCTGAGTCGAAGGCACGTGGTTACAAGGCTGGTCGTTTTTCGTTCAACGTAAAGGGTGGTCGTTGCGAGGCTTGCAGCGGTGCTGGTTACGTTCAGATCGAGATGCAGTTCCTGCCAGATGTGACTGTGCCGTGTGAGATTTGTCTTGGCGCTCGGTACAACCGAGAAGCTCTTGAGATTAAGTTCAAGGGCAAGTCGATTGCAGATGTTCTGGATATGACCGTTGCTGAAGCAGCTGATGTGTTCGAAAACATTCCTTCGATAGCCAATAAGATGAGGACGCTGACCGATGTGGGTCTTGGCTATGTGCATTTGGGTCAGCCCGCCACGACACTTTCGGGTGGTGAGGCTCAACGAATCAAGCTGTCGTCTGAGCTATCGAAGCGTTCTACGGGCAAAACGGTCTACATTCTCGATGAGCCAACTACTGGTCTTTCGTTCGACGATGCTGCGAAGCTGATGATCGTGCTGCACCGATTGGTAGATGCTGGAAACTCGATCATATTGATTGAGCACCACTTGGATCTGATTAAGAATGCCGATTGGATTCTCGATATGGGCCCATTGGCTGGTGATCGAGGCGGAAAGCTCGTTGCCGAGGGCACACCAGAGTTTGTCGCATCGGTGAAGAGTTCGTCTACAGGGCTGTATCTCGCCGAAATGGACGGCATAAAGCCCAATGCCAAAGCCCCTGGCACTGTGAAAGCTCGAAAATTCAAGTCCGCTACGAACGGAATTAACGGTGATGAGATCACGTTACCGGATAGGCCTACCACCTCAGCCAACGGCGCAACTAAGACGCGTAAGAACTCGCGTCGGTACCGAAGGCGCCGTCGCGGGGCTGCAACCGGCGGATAGTTCGTTTGAACTTCTAATTAACCCCCGGAACGCCACTTAGCTCTCCCGAATGGATCCGTGCGCTCACGCTACGTCGAGTTCATTAGTGAATTGGTCAGCAGGATGGACGCTGACTTCCCTCCAGGTATACGACCGTCAGCTCCGCTTGCGCAGCCTGCGGTTTCAGTTGCTTATGAGAAGCAATAATTCGCTGATATTAATCGTAAACGCTGGATCGTCGACTAGATTAGCCGTCGCTTTGAACGATAATGGCTAGGTTTTCACACGCTGAAATATCGGTCTGACAGAGCATTACCATGTTTCCTGCGACTAGATAGGCGTGATAGCTGGTGCGGTTATTGCCAGATGTGATGATTCCGCCAGCAGAGTTGGACGCAGGCGAACGGCCGAGGATCGCAAGCGCCGATTTGACACCTGCCGACATTGCATCAGCGTGTGTGGCGTATTTACGAATTTCAATATCTCGCCTATCAGCAAATCCGTAGTAGACGTTCGTTGCCAGCGGCACGGTGTCTATATCGAACTCTTTGCTCAGTTTGAACCCGGCGACTTCGAAATTCTCAACAGTGAATACTTCGTCGATTCGCAGGATAAGTGCGACTTCTTCACCATCATTAGACGTAGAGACGGTGTCGCCGGCTAAATCGTATGGATCACTTGATCCGCAGGCAACAGCGAACAGCGCCAAAGAGAATATCGAGAACACAAGCAGTTTCCTGAATAGCACTAGATACTCCGTTTAATCGTGATTACCGCCCGGTCGGCTTCGCTCAGGGCAGACTGCTAACTCCTCGCAATGGCAACACTACGCTGACCACTCTCCTGCCGAGGTTTCGCAAACCATAGCAAATGGTTAGCGTTTTCCGCCGGCTAGGTTCAATGATTCTGGGAGAGAACGGAGTCGGAGCATTGCGGCTGTACCAATTACCGGTCCGAGTGCGAGCATTGCGAACGCCCAGCCCCACCCTGAGGAATCTTTGACAATTGGTAGTAGCCATATGGAAACTGCGGTTAGAGCGAAGCCGATGCCGGTTTGAAAGGTGAGCATGGTGCCACGGTAGGCGGGGTCGCTCAATTCAGTCATAGCGGTTGAGAATTGAGCGGAGTCGGCGATTATAGATGCACCCCATATCATAGCTAATATCACGATCAACACAGTCATTTCGACAGGTATGAATCCTATAAATGCCGCCATAGTTCCACTAATAATCATCGCGATACTTGTTACTGCGGTTCGCCCTATTTTTTCGGACCATGCTCCTGCAAGCGAGCTTGCGAAAGCCCCTGCTGCGAATACAAGGAACGTGAGGACGCTGGCAAGATCGAGGCTGTCGCCAATCAACGATCTATCGCCTACGACGTAAAGCATGAAGCTGCCGATCCATGCCCACATTGCGTACAGCTCCCATTGGTGGCCGAGGTATCCGGTTAGTGCGAGTCGGGGACCCCGTTCAGTGAGGGCGCTAATCAGATAGCGAGGATTGAACTTGGCGCCTTTCACATCGTGGGGACCGTCTGTGACCATGAATTTCAGTATTAATCCGCCGATTATCGCCAGAATTGAACTGCCAATAATCACAGCTTGCCAGTTTTCAGAAAATACAGATCGAAGCAGATGTGGTGATCCAGAGCCGATGGTGAGTGCCCCAACCATGGTTCCAAGGGCGAATCCTCTGCCTTTTGTGTACCAGCCAGAAATCACTTTCATTGCGGGCGGGTAAACGCCACCTAGGAACGCACCAGTTGCGAATCGAGCTGCGATCAGCATTGGGGTTGATTCGACTGGTATAACGAGTAAGTTGGTTGCAGCTGCAAGAATTGCCGATACGGCGAACAGTGTTCGAGCGTTGACGAGGTCGGAGAGATTGGTGAAGGCAATGATAAGTGTGCCGAGAACGAATCCGAGCTGAACGGCGATTGTCAGAATCGCAATCGTTGATTCGTCGACTGATTTCTCAATTTCGAGTGCTCCAGATATAGCGTTCGTCGAGAACCACACCGATAAAGAAAAGAATGTGGCTACTGATATGAAAAATAGTGATCGTGTTCGTGTTTCAGCTTTGAACATGAATATTTGATGTATGCGTAGCTCGTTTAAGATGCTTCAATAACCGTTCGAATGCTATCTAGCTTGCCAATTATTTCCAAGTGAAGCTTTCGGGCGGTATTGTTTTACCTGTTGGATATTCGTTAGCTACGAGATACAAAGTTTCGAGGATAAGTATGGGCCAGAGCGAACTAGAACTCACTTACTTTCAGGACGGTCTTCACGGTAATCATTGTTACGGTTGCGGTGCATGGAATGATAAGGGGTTAAGGATTAAATCGTTCTGGGATGGCGATGAATCGGTTTGTATTTATCAACCAGATCAGCACCATGCAGCGATGCCCCCTGATGTGATGAACGGTGGAACCATCGCTGCCATTATCGATTGCCACGGGGTGTGCTCGGCGATAGCTGATGCGTACCGAACAGAGGGTCGTGAGGTTGGTGATGGTCAGAAGATTTGGTACGCAACTGCGTCGCTGACGGTGAACTATCGAAAACCCACTCGAATCGACGGGCCTGTGACAGCCCGTGCTCGATTGACTGAGAAGACTCACAAGAAGACTGCGTTTGCGGTCGATTTTTACTCGCATGATGGAGTCTTAACTTGCGATGCGACCGTGCTTTCGCTGAGAGTCCCTGACGAGTGGGCTGATCCGACAGGCTTATTTCAACATCTGTAGCCTGTTGCTTGATATTTAAGGTAGTAATTATTAGTTTTCGCTAGGAACTTGGAATTATTGAACGCACTTTAATCCCTGATGAATGTCAGGGCATTTGGATGTAAATATTATGAAATTGGCAGTTGGTGGCGATCACGCAGGTTTTTCTATGAAGGGTCCTGTCGTTGAATATTTGAAATCTCTTGGGCACGACGTGACTGACTACGGCACTAACTCTGAAGAATCTGTCGATTTTACAGATGTCGCACAACGAGTAACTTCGGCAATTCTTTCTGGTGATGCGGAACGCGGAATTCTTGTTTGCGGGACGGGTGTTGGAGCGGCTATTGCCGGTAACAAGGTTCCGGGTATACGTGCGGCTTTGACACACGACACTCATTGCGCACATCAGGGTGTGGAACACGATGATGTGAACCTGATTTGTATGGGTGCGTGGATTATCGGAATTGCCGTTGCTAAAGAGGTTATCGACGCTTTTTTGAATGCAGAGTTTTCGACAGATCCAGATTTCAGACGTCGAGTGGATAAGCTCGCCGAAATGGAACGTAAGTACGCGGAAGAACTAGTTCAGCTAGATTAATGCACTATGCCTAGAGCAATGGAATCGGACAGTACTGAAGTAATGTAACGCGGTAAGTGGGCTGGGCGTTCGGAATTCTTCGTAGACGTCGAGCTGGACTTGGCCGCGCACCCAGCTTACCCAACTGCCACCTCCTGACAGAAGTCGGCAGTTGGTGTCTCTGAGCTACGATCCGAAGTTTGGTTCTTCTTCTCGTTCTATCTTGCCGGGGTCGAGATCCATTGTCATTCCGACACCGGTTGGTGCGTGAATCATTCCCTTCACAGGAGTAACGGGGTCCTTCAAGAAGTGCTGGTGAATGGTGTTCCACTTGACTAGGTATTCCTGATAGGGAGTGTGAATTGGTGATTGCGATACGGAGAAGTGAATTCCAGCGTTGGTCGAGTGACCATGCGGAATTGTGATCAGATCGAACGTTGTAGCAACGGCTGCGATCTTCAGCACTTCGGATAGTCCGCCTGCCCAGTAGATGTCGGGCTGGAGAATATCGAGAGCTTCAGCATCGATGAACTGTTTCATGCCCCAACGGGTGTAGTGGTGTTCTGCACCGGAAAGCGGAATGTTGGTTGCTTCGCGAATCTTGCGGTAGGAATCGATTCGATCTGGCATTGCTGTTTCTTCCAGCCAACGAGGGTGAAATTCCTCGATTTGCTCAGCAAGTTTGATTACGTAGTTCACGTCCATCGACTGCCAGCAATCGAGCATAATGTCGTCGTCGTCTCCGAGTGTTTTTCGAAGCGTTCGAACCATCTCGACGTTCTTCTTTAGACCTTCAGCGCCTGACATTGGACCGTGTCGGAAGAACCATTTCTGAGCTGTGTAGCCTTCGTCTTGCTTTTCTTTTGCACGCTGTTTTACGAGTCCCATATCGAGAACGTTATAGCCGAGCATCGAGGCGTAGGCGGGAACTTCAGTTCGAGTTGGACCACCGATGATGGAGTAGACAGGAACGTTGAGGTAGCGCCCTTTGAGATCCCAGAGTGCGTTGTCGATCGCACTGATTGCGATCATCGTGTTGCCCTGTCGACCGTGCACGCTTGCCCGGTGCATGACGTCCCACAGGAACTCTGTTGCAAGTGGGTCACGCCCAATCAGGTATTGAGATAGTTCGGTTTCGATGATGAACGCAACGGATTTGTCCATCGGGCCGCCGATTCCGATTACTCCGGCATCGGTTTCGATCTGAACGAAGTAGGCATCGTGGTTCAAGTGGGTATCCTCTGACTGGTCGCCCCACTTGACTCGCTTACCGGTATCACGAAACTCGTCGTAAACATCCAAAGGCATCACAAGTCGTTCTTCCCAGAACAGTCCGTCGGTTTCGATGGTTCCAAATACGTGGCGTAGTCGAACTTTTTCGATCTTCATCTATAGCTACTTCTTCTGCTTGGTTGCTCTAACGGGACTTCGTTTTGTGGAGTCTCGAGTAATTAATGAATTTATGGGCGCGACTTTATCGCACTCTCGTCGTGTTCGTGGTCGAAGTTGGCCGTTATGGACATCGCTAACGCCTTAGGCCCCTGTGCTTCACATTGTTGCGGTCGAGATGAGAGACGGAGAATTGGTCGGGAATTCGGACGCTGGTTCGTTAAAATCGGCTAAATCTTAAAGATCTCATCGCGTGCGATAGCGGGCCAGTCGACCGTCGTGCCTACTGCGCCAGAACGATACGCACGCCTAAGGGCGGGTTTCGAGTCTCCAATGCCCCACGTTCGAACCGCGAGACCGGCTGCGCTGGCGTCTTTGATCTGCTTTTCAGTAACCCTGGCTGCGTTCGGATAGATTCCTGATAGTCCAAGATCGACAGCTGCTTTCAGCGATGTTTTGTCAATTTTTTGCAAGAGCCAACCGTGAGCAATATTGGGCATGATCGCTATTGATCGTTCTAGTTGCTCGAAGTGAAAAGAAGAAATGGTTAGGCCGGGCGAGATGCTGTCGCCAGTGTGCTGATCGAGCCAGCCCCACTGCTTGAGTGATTTCATCGATGTGGCAGCCAATTCGGATTCAGTAGATTTCAATTCGAGATGAACGTGCGCTTTTCCAGCGTATCGTTCAAGAAATTCGTCGAGGCTGGGCACAAACGCCTCAGGGTACGCGAGCGGTCCGTGAATTCCGGCACCGTCTTCAGGCCCTTCGAACCACAGCCCCGCATTTAGCGATTTGATCTTCGCGATACATGTTTCAGCGACGAGACCAGTGGTGTCGGTAGTGCGATCAAGGGCGTCGTCGTGAATGATCACCGCCCTGCCATCGTTTGATAGCTGGACATCGGTTTCTAAATTATCGAATCCTAGCTCCAGGGCAAGATCGAACGCCTCGAACGTGTTTTCCGGTGCGTCGTATGAGGCGCCACGGTGAGCAATGATGGTGAAATCGTTTTTCTTTGTTCTAGGCAACATATTAATGAAAGATTTCGTTCCCGTGAAACGGTAAATTACTGGCGCTATGAGGCGAATGAGGATAAAAACTGAGCGAAGTGTAAGCGAAGCCTGATGAAAAGATCGTACAATTTGGCTCCCGTGCCTATTAATAAGATTTCTAACTCATTCGCAGAAGCTGTATCTGACATTCCATCAGGTGCGTCGATCATGATCGGCGGATTTGGTGGAGCTGGCGGTCAGCCAACTCGCCTAATGATGGCCCTGCGTGATCTTGGAGTCGGAAATATAACGATCATTGGCAACGTTGCTGGAATCTCCAAGACAACAGGCTATGGCTGGCCAGATCACCTTGATCCGATCGATCAGGGGGTGTTTTTCGAGAGTGGGCAAGCAACTAAGATCACTTGCTCATTTCCAGTTCCGGGAACAACGAACCCTATCAGTGAAATAGAAAAAGCCTGGCGAGAAGGCAATGCAGAAGTCGATATCGTTCCACAGGGTACGTTGATCGAACGCATTCGGGCTGCGGGTTCCGGAATTCCTGCTTTTTATACTCCGACCGGAGTTGGCACTCCCGTTGCTGAAGGCAAAGAGCATCGTGAATTCGATGGTCGTACCTATTTGCTGGAAGAAGCGCTTGCAGCCGACTACGCCTTAATTCGTGCCGAAAAAGCGGACACTAGAGGCAATTTGCAGTACATCGGCACTTCTCGAGCATTTAATCCGGCAATGGCCACAGCTGCGAAGATCACGATTGTCGAAGTGGACGAGATTGTTGAGCCGGGCGGGATTGATCCTGAGCGGGTCGGCACGCTTAGTACCTATGTCGATCGAATTGTGCTTCGTGACGCCGAAGACCCACTCCCGTGAACCTTTCTTCAGAAATTATGGGTAACGACCCAGCGCCACGACTTGGTCGGGCGGCGATAGCCAAACGAGTAGCACGCGATCTTGTTGATGGATCGACGGTGAACTTAGGCATTGGTATTCCGGCTTTGTGTGCTGACTTCTTACCTGACGGAATTGAAGTGCTTTATCACGCTGAGAACGGAATTCTCGGCTTCAAAGAACTATCGGCTCCAGGCGAGGGCAATCCGAACTTGATGGATGCCGGCGGAAAATTTCCTAAGTTAGTACCCGGCATGGCATTTTTCGATTCCGTGGAATCGTTCAGTCTGATTCGTGGTGGGCACATCGACGTCACAGTTCTCGGTGCTCTTCAGGTTTCACGAACTGGTGACCTTTCAAACTGGATGATTCCTAAACGTGGAATCGGCAGTATTGGCGGTGCGATGGATCTTGCCGCAAACGCAAAGAAGGTTGTAATCGCTATGGAGCACACGGCTCGTGGCGGAATCGCAAAAATCGTTGAGGCATGCAGCTTTCCGCTGACGGCTCCTAACTGTGTTGACCAGGTGGTGACGGACATCGCTGTGATCGATATCGATCGTGCCAATGGGCGAATGATTCTGAGAGAAACGGCTCCCGGCTGGACACTGGACGACGTGCAAGCCAGTACTGGAGCAAAGCTAGAAATCGATGGCGATATCGTCGATATCGCGTAGTTCGCTCGGTTTGCGTAAGCAGCTAAATACGTATATGACTAGACTTGCGCCCTGACTACCAACGATTCTTCAATTTCTGGTTCAATTTTTTGATGATGGCTATTTGATTTCTGACTGCTTCAGCTTCAGGACGTGGTAATTCGGACGGTACATATGCCACAGTAATCCCCACGCTGTTCGTGCCTGAAACGGCAACTGTCGAAGCTGAGGCAACAGCAGGTATTAAATCTGAGCAACCCGTTATTTCAGCGGGAAAATCGGGTCGGTTCGTTGTGACTGGGAGGCTATTTACCGTATTACGCATGTAAACTCGAACTATGTTTGAGTCACTTTCCGACAAGCTTGGCGGGGTCTTCGGCAAGCTAACCAATAGCGGTAAATTATCTGAAAAAGATATCGATGCCGCGCTGCGTGAAGTTCGATTAGCCCTTCTTGAGGCTGATGTCGACTTCAAGGTGGCGCGCCAATTCGTAAAGAACGTTAAAGAACGTGCAGATGGCGATAAGGTCTATTCATCCCTAACTCCGGGTCAGTCGGTAATTCGTATTGTTCGAGAAGAACTTGCGTTGATTCTCGGCGGTGAAACCGTCGAGATATCGAGAGCCGACAAGCCGCCAAGCGTAATCATGCTTGTTGGCTTGCAAGGTGCAGGTAAAACCACTCTTGCAGCGAAATTGGCACTGTGGCTGCGAAAGCAGAAGCACCCAGTAATGATGGCCGCTTGTGACTTGCAACGCCCTGCTGCTGTCGATCAGCTCAAACAGCTCGGTAAACAGCTCGATCTCTCGGTGTACTTCGAAGAGCCTTCCAACTCGACTCCGGTAAAGGTCGCCAAGGCTGCCTACAAAAAGGCTGCAGAAGAAGGCATCCACTATCTCATTCTCGATACTGCGGGTCGACTCGCAATTGACGATGCTCTTATGGGCGAGCTCGAAGAAATTCGTGATGCGACATCTCCAGTAGAAACTCTTCTTGTTCTTGACGCCATGACAGGACAGGACGCTGTTCGTTCTGGTGGAGAGTTCAACGAGCGTATTGGCGTGACCGGCATGGTGCTTACCAAGATGGACGGTGACGCCCGAGGTGGTGCTGCTCTTTCGATGCGATCGGCTACAGGTGTTCCGATCAAGTTCATTGGCGTTGGTGAACGGCCAGACCAGTTCGAGGTTTATCACCCAGACCGTATCGCTTCTAGAATTCTCGGTATGGGCGATGTTGAATCGCTGATAGAAAAGGCTGAGTTTCAGTTCGATACTGAAGAAGTCGCGGCGCTTGAGCAGAAGATCAAAAAGAATCAATTTGATCTGAACGATATGCTTCAGCAGTTCCAGAACATCAAAAAGATGGGATCGATGACCGACATTCTCGGCATGATTCCGGGAATGGGCTCATTACGCGGTAAGTTTAACCCGAAAGACATCGATGAAAACCAGATGGATCGCGTCGAAGCGATTATTCACTCGATGACGATGTTTGAACGTGAGAATCCAACGAGCATTAATGGCTCCCGTCGTTTACGAATCGCCAACGGTTCTGGAACCACAACGACTCAGGTCAATCAACTTCTGAATCAGTTCAAGCAAATGCAAAAGATGATGAAAAAGATGTCCGGACCAGGGGGCAAGCGCGCCCTAATGAACATGCTCAAGGGCTAATTACGGCCGGTCGAGCAGTTCGAATCTAAGTCTAATTAAGCACTTGCTACCGTAGCGCCCGATTGCCGCTTGGTTTCTACCTAGCGGTGACGAGTTGGCGTTAGAATCAGTTTCTTGATTTTACCGGCTTTTTTGCCGAATATTCTTCTGGAGCCTTTCTACACGATGACTATAGCCCACTTGCGCACGTACACAATTAACCAAGGAATGTTAGACAGTTGGCTGGAAACATTTCCTAAGCTAATTCCAGTTATGGAAGAAGCTGGAATCAAAGTCGAGGGCTCGTGGGTCAACGATGCAAAATCTCAGTTCATCTGGATTCGATCGTACGGCGACGATGTAGCTAATATCGAAACCGCAGAAGCTGCGTTCTACGGCAGCGAGTACTGGCTGGCTAACGTCGACCACGTTAGAAGCCACCTGGCTCACCGAGAGATCGTTCAGATAGAAACGGCGTAACGAACTACGTTCCTAAAGTTGTACCGTCTATATCCGGATGACCACGCAGGAAATCGGCGGCTGCAACTGCCTGGCGCGCATCAAGCTGAATTTGCTTGAGTTCGAGAGAGCCAGCACCGCTACCCACGAACAATCGGCCGTCTTGCGAAAAAATAACGCCTTCGCCTACCGATGTTTCGTTGCTCAGTTCTGCATCAAGGATTTTTAGACCCTTACCGTTATAACTTGTGAACGTACCAGGCCATGGATCGTATGCACGAATCATGCGTTCGATCTCCTGAGAGTTCGCCGACCAGTCGATTTCGCCGTCTGATCTTTCTAGTAGGCCTGTGACAGTCGCTAGTGAGTCATCTTGCGGTTGCGGAACGACAGAACCGTCCTGAAGCCCTTTCAGCACTGTTGGCAGCATGGAAGCACCCTTCTTGAAAAGAGAATCCTGAAGCTCGGCGCCTTTTTCCTTGCCCGTAAGCCGCACAGGCTCGGATTGGGCGAGGATTGGTCCTGTATCCATGCCTTCGTCGAGCAGCATCACCGTTACGCCTGTTTCAACCCTGCCTTCGAGTATTGCCGTGACGACCGGGCTGGGCCCACGGTGGAGCGGTAGGAGTGAAGGGTGGATGTTTACTACACCCATTGGCGGGATCTGAAGTATTTCTGTTGGCAGAATTCTTCCGTAGGCGACTACGACGAACGTATCGACGTTAAAATCACTGAGCCGCGCCGCCTCTTCTTCGTTCCTCCTTAAAGAGGACGGAGTGAATACCGGTATCCCATTTTCAACCGCATAGGATTTAACGGGTGTCGGGGATTTGGTGCGACCGCGCCCAGCCTTACGGTCGGGCTGGCTGTAGATCGCTGCGACTTCATGACCTGCCGATATTAGCGAATCTAATGAGTCGGCGGCCTCGGTTGGTGATCCAAAGAAAATGATTCTCATGCAACCACTTTATAAGCGTCGCGCTGGGCGCGGCGCTCTGAAATGGGCTGTGCGTTCAAGGGTTGAATTGTTACCAGAAGATTAATTTTCATGGTCGTCCAAACTGAGTCGGGACCGATGTCACAAAGTCGCTGGGAAATTGGTTGTAAATTTGAGCCAATTGACCCACTGAAGGGGTTGCATACACCAACCCTACACATGGTAATGTTGCCCTCAGATCAGCACCACCATAGGCAGCGTCCAGCTACCGATTTTGTTGGTCTAGTTCATTCACATATTTTGTAGATAATTTTCAGCTAGCTAGTCTGGCCTAGGGGCAATTTACGCCCAAAAGTGAGGGTTTGGCGACGGAAAACGCACGGCAAATCTGGTCAGCAGCACTTGGGCAGCTCCAATTAGAAATCCCCAGGCCAAACTACGAAACGTGGTTAAAACCCACTTCAACCGTAAGTTTAGTTGATGACACCCTCACGATTTCCACGCCCAGCCCTTTCGCAGCAGAAATGCTGGAAAAACGTCTTTCTGGAACCATCCACCGAACCGTTTCTAGGGTCGCTGGGCGCAAGCTGCAAATACAGTTCAGGGTCCAAGGTTCAAGCGTTGAGAAACATCCAGACAATGTGGTTACTCAAAGTTATGAAACACCGGATTCAGATGCTATTTATCCGGCTGGGAAAATAAACCACGCGAAGCCGTACGCTCTCAAGGCTTCGTTCAATTTTGATAGCTTCGTTGTAGGCCCTTCGAACCGGCTTGCACAGGCTGCTGCAGCAAAAGTCGCTGAATCTCCCGGTACCGTTTACAACCCCCTCTATATCTATTCAGAAGTAGGTCTGGGCAAAACCCATCTTCTTCATGCGATCGGTCATGAGCTCGTTAAACGTGACTTAAATGTTATGTATGTCAGCAGTGAACGATTTACCAATGAGTACATCAGCGCTATTCGTGAAGGTAGTGCAGACAAGTTCCGTGAGCGTTACCGAAGTGCCGATGTACTTCTGATAGACGATATTCAGTTCATCGCTTCGAAGCCGCAAACGCAGGAAGGCTTCTTCCACACGTTCAACGAGCTTCACATGGCCGGCAAACAGATAGTTGTGACGGGTGATGAGCCTGCGAGCAAGAGTTTGCTACAAGATCGAATTCAATCTCGCCTCGCGGGCGGACTAGAAGTTGATCTTCAGCCACCTGATTACGAATCCCGATACGCCATATTGCAAAGCAAGGCGCCTGAACTGGAATCTTCGGTACTCGATCAGATTGCACAACGTGCACATCAGAACATTCGTGAGTTAGAAGGCGCACTCAACAGGGTTATTGCTTACTCGCAATTGATTGGAAGCCCAGTTACGACCGAACTTGCTGATCAGGCGCTAAAGAGCTTGCTCGCTGAAACGCCTAAAGACGTAGCGACTGTCGATGAGATCCTTAGTTCAATTTCAGAATTCACCGGGGTGCCTATCGATCGCATTGTCGGCAAGCGTCGTGACAAGGCAACGGCAGAAGCACGTCGAATAGCGATGTACATGCTTCGTGAAGATGCTCATCTGACTTCAGCACGAGTTGGTAAATCACTAGGCGGTAAAGATCACTCAACTGTTCTTTACGCACAGAAGCGATTTGAACAGCTGATGGAGACCGACCCGTCGGTTCGACAGCATCTCGCTGCTATCCGAGACATAATCATAAGGGCTCGCCGGGTCATCATTTCAGCCAGTTAGCGTCATCTTGGCTTTGTACTCGCGTATTCGAATCGTAATCTTCGACCAGTAATTCGCCACCATACAGTCAAGTTCTTGATGTTGTCAGTCGATTAGATTCTTCCGAACTGACATCTGAAATCGTCGAAGACCAGCCTCCGATCAGAGATATGCAAGTTCACATGTTTGGAACGATTCAGTCTCATAACAGTAGATGGAGTTGCTCTTTCTTAGGGGAGAATGAGTTCAAGCTTGAGTTCCGTATAGGGCGTTATTTAGACGTTTCAGGCCTGAAAAATTTATGATTTTCGACCGATACCCCAATGAAATATTTTGTTGATTCATTGGAGCCAGATGACCAGTTAGAACGCGTTTATAAGATAATTACACCTCAAGGTGAAACTATAAAACGTCTTCTTTGGGATATTATTCTGCATGTTGTAAATCATGGGACACATAATCGCAGTGGGGTCGCAATGGTGCTTACAAAATTAGGCCATTCGCCTAGCGAAATAGAGATACTTTAAATCAATAGCGATTTACCTGTGAATTTAGTGTCGAATTACCTCGTAAATAATGTTTATATTTGTGGATAAATCAGAACAAATACCTGTGTAAGTTGACGATGTATCTGAACTAATAATTATCCAATTAATCGGATATATCGTTTCCAAAATATTATTCCACAACTGGTTTATTTGGTTTCAACAATTTTCTCTTAATACGAATCATTACCAACCGTTTTTCAACAGTCGCTTTATACTCAACCTAAGAGTGTTATCCACATATCAACAATGATTACTGATATGACGATTAATTAACTACAATTATTTATTGGTCTAGTTATCCACATGTTAGATTCTGCAGTAATAGAAGTTCGCGCCGGTAACGGTGGACATGGACTCGTGGCTTTTATTCGAGAGGCACTTCTTCCTCGGGGCGGTCCAGGTGGAGGTGATGGCGGTCATGGTGGTGACGTTGTATTAGTTGCCGATTCAGGATTGAACACCCTTACTAAGTTTCATTGGCAGCGTCATTTCATTGCCAAAAACGGGACTAGAGGTGATGGCCATCACAGAAATGGGCCCAAAGGCGAAACGATGGAAGTCCCAGTTCCAGTGGGGACTGAGGTTTGGATTTGGGACGACGCCGAAGATAAAGAACTTATTGGCGATCTAAGCCAGCATGGTCAGAGAATGATCGTTGCTGAGGGTGGTCGTGGTGGTTGGGGCAATGCGCATTTCGTAACTGCTATTCACCAAGAACCTCTATTAGCTGAAGCTGGTGGCGTTGGAGAAATTCGACGAGTTCGTCTGAATTTGAAGCTGCTTGCCGACGTAGGTCTCATCGGAATGCCGAATGCTGGTAAATCGAGCATATTGACCGCTATAAGCGCAGCTCGACCGAAAGTGGCTGATTACCCTTTCACAACTCTTGAACCCGTTCTGGGCGTAGTTGAGCAGGGTCAAACGGCGTTTGTTGCAGTAGACATTCCTGGTTTGATCGAAGGCGCTCACACCGGTATTGGTCTTGGCGATGAATTTCTCAAGCACGTTCAAAGAACTCGTGTACTAGTTCACGTTGTTGATGGTAGTGAAGATGATGTTCCGGGTCGTATCAAAGCGATCAACGAGGAAATTTCTCAATTTGATCCTGAGCTGGCGAAGAAACCTCAGATTCTTGCTATCAACAAACTCGACCTCGATGACGTGTCGGTGTTGAAGGACGAGATCATCGAAAGTTTGAGTACCATTGAAGGGCTACATTCCGAGGTATTCTTTGTTTCGGCAGCTACATACGATGGTCTTATTGAACTGAAGTTGGCGATGTTTAATTTATTGCGTTCGTCGTATCAAAACGAACCACCTCCTCCAACTGTCGAGATTGGTGAAATTCCGGTGTTGCGCCCGATCGTTAGAAAATCTACTGACGTAGTTTTGCGAGAATCCACCGGTCAATTAAGAATTGTTCATCCGAAGGCCGTTCGGCTCGCAGGTGGTAGTAATTTGGGCTTGCACGAAGCTCGATTGCAGTTCCACCGACGACTTGATCAGCTGAAAGTGACCAAAGCATTGCGAGACGCCGGATTAGAAGATGGCGATACCGTGCTTATTGGTGACTGGGAATTTGATTGGGACTAATGACATCTTCACGCATCACTAAAAGAGTGGGCGTGTTTGGTGGCACGTTTGATCCGATCCACAATGGGCACATCGCGGTTGCTCGGTCCGCATTAGAGGCGCTAGATCTCGATCAGGTTTTATTTGTGGTGACTTCCGACCAGTGGCTTCGAGAAAATCCGCCTGTAGCGTCGGCTGCCGATCGTTTCCACATGGTTGAACTTGCTGTGGATAACGTACTTGAATTCACAGCATCAGATGTGGATATCATTCGTGAAGGCTCTACCTACACAGTCGATACACTTCGAGATATTCGAGCGCAGTTCGACGATTCGGCTGAGCTGTTTTTGATCGTTGGAGCTGATTCTGCATCGTCGATGAATCGCTGGAAAGACGCCGAACAAATTGGCGGTCTGGCGAAGAGCGTTGCAGTCGGTAGACCAGGTCAAGCATTCGCTATCGAAACACTCGATGACTCACACCCGGCTAGCGGGGCAGAGTATGTTGAAGGTCCGATGCTCGACGTATCGGCGACCCGCGTGCGGGAATTTCTTTCGGCAGGCGAGGCTATCGATGAGTTGGTTGATGAGCCGGTTGTTGAGTACATCCAAAAACAGGGTTTGTATCGTAAATAGGAGCAGTACTGCGCATGGCTAACGGATCTGATCTCAAAAGTATCGCGACACGTTTGTACGACCGAGCAATGGAGCTTGATTCCCTTCGATTCGGCGATTTCACATTGTCTTCAGGCGCGAAGAGCACCTACTACTTTGACGGCCGGATGCTCTCGACTGATCCCGAAGGTGCAGATCTGATTTCTCAAGCGTTTAGTATCGCTATCGAAAACGCCGGAGCAGAGGCGTTTGGTGGCCCAACCGTGGCTGCGGTACCGATTGTTGGTGCTTTGGCGTTACGGTCGCATCTGGATGGTAAGAAGCGCACGGGATTCTTCGTTCGACCCGAGCAAAAAGAGCATGGGGCTGGCAAGAAGATCGAAGGAAACCTTCAACCTGGAATGAAAGTAGCTGCGTTCGACGACACTATTTCAACCGGCGGTTCGCTGTTCCCTGCGATAGAAGCTGTTGAGAAGTTTGGATGTGATGTTGTCCTTGTTATGGCGATTCTTGATCGCCATCAAGGCGGGGACGTTGAGATAGAACGTCGAGGCATTCCGTTCTTCAAGCTGTGGGAATCGACACCAGACGGCAAGGTAACCATCGCTGTTTAGGGTGCCATTAGAACTTTTTCTTTGTCATTCTGAACTATGTTCATTCTCAGATATCGTGCGAATTAGGCTGGATAGTTAAGCTCCACTTAAATCTGAATATAGATAATTAGCTTGTAACGCGAAACGACCTCTCGGAATCGATTCCGAGGGGTCGTTTGATTTTCTTTAGAGCCGTGCCAATAGCACTTACACGTCTAGGTTTTTCACTTCTAGTGCGTTTGCTCGGATGAAGTTTCGGCGAGGTTCAACGTCGTCACCCATGAGGGTTCGGAACATATCGTCAGCTGCCATAACGTCATCAGCAGTAACTCGGAGCATCATCCGCTCGTTCGGATCCATTGTGGTCTCCCACAACTGTTCAGGGTTCATTTCACCGAGACCCTTGTAGCGCTGAACGTTCACGCCTGATCGGTCGGAGTTGTTGTCAAGAGTTGAGGGTAGATCCTGCCATTCGACGTTTGTAGCGACTACGTTGTCTGCCTTAGTCACAGTGAATGTACCGGCTTCAACAACATCCTTGATAACTGGATAGATCACTCGTAGACGACGTACTGCAGGGTTCTGGAATATGTCCTTTGTCAACGTGTAGCCATCGATCTCGTAAGTTCGGTCCGGAAGGATTTCGGCTTCTTCTTCAACTACCGCTTCAATGGCCTCATCTGCATCATCCCCAGAATCAGTTGGTTCTTCTGCTTCACCGAATAATGACCCCTGCGCAGTTTCGACCGGAGCTTCAGGACGTTCAGGCCGGAAATCGAGCGAGGCGTATTCAGGATCAGTAACGAGTTTGTCAATTACGCTCTGAGGAATGTTCAATATTCGGGCCACTTCGAGCGATTCGATGTAGTCGCGCATTGGTGTGAGAACTCGGCCAATCTTGGTGCTCTTCAGTTCAACCTTGGAATCTGATTCCGACGTCATAGTGAAGTTGCCGTACAAACGGTTCGCTGTCCATTCGTCGAGCTCAGCATCTGAATATAACCAGCGTGCCGACCTGCCTCGTGAGGCTCGGTACAGCGGCGGCTGTGCGATGTAGAGGTGACCGTTTCCGATAATCTGCGGCATGTTGCGGAAGAAGAACGTAAGCAGCAGCGTTCGAATGTGCGCTCCGTCCACGTCAGCGTCAGTCATGATGATCACACGGTGGTATCGAAGCTTCTCTTCGTCGTAGTCTTCACCTAATCCGGCACCAAGTGCTGTGATTAGAGCTGCGATTTCTTCGTGAGCGAGCATTCGTTCCGGTCGAGCCTTCTCAACGTTAAGGATTTTGCCACGGAGTGGAAGAATTGCCTGGAACTGTCGATCTCTACCCTGTTTGGCGGAACCGCCAGCTGATTCACCCTCAACGATGTATATTTCGGATGAAGCTGGGTCTTTTTCCGTGCAGTCGGCAAGTTTTCCAGGGAGTGACCCACCGTCCATCGCGTTCTTGCGAATGACGAGATCACGAGCCTTCTTGGCTGCTGCTCGTGCTCGAGCTGCAGTTGTCGACTTGTTGATGATAAGAGCACCGTCACTCGGGTTGTCTTCTAGGAATTCAACCAGAGTGCGCCCAACTACCTGCTCTACAGCACCCTTGACTTCAGGGTTGCCGAGTCGGCCTTTGGTCTGACCTTCGAACTGTGGGTCTTTGACCTTCACGCTGATGACACACATTATACCTTCACGGGTGTCTTCACCGGAGAGGTTCTTAATGTCGTCTTTACCAGTGCCGAGAAGGTTATTTTTCTTAGCGAAATCGTTCAGTACACGAGTTAGTGCAGATCTGAATCCGGTTACGTGAGATCCGCCGTCACCGGTTCGAATAACGTTTGCGAACGAGAGTGTGTTTTCGATGAACGATTCGTTCCACTGCATGGCTACTTCGACAACTACATCGTCGATAGTTTCCTGCGCGTACATCACGGTTGGGTGAACGGCACCACGTCGCCGGTTGAGCGATCGAACGAAACTGCGTACTCCACCATCGAACATGTAGGTTACATCGTTGAACGGCCAAACACTGTCGTGCCATTCCGAGTGGAGATGAATAGTCAGGCCCTGGTTCAGGTAGGCCATTTCTTTGAAACGATTAGACATAACTTCCCAGTCGTAGCCAATTTCTGGGAATATTGTGGCATCAGGCATCCAGTGAACCGATGTTCCTGTGCCCGGCACATCGGTTTCGTTGGGATTTCGCGCATCCATATCGCCAACGGCTTTACCGCGTGCGTATTTCTGCGTGCTTACTTTTCCATCACGACGTACTTCGACAGTGGTCCATTCAGACAGGGCGTTCACCACGGATGCACCAACACCGTGAAGACCACCAGACACCTGGTAACCCTTGCCACCGAATTTTCCTCCAGCGTGGAGGGTGGTCATAACCGTTTCAAGAGCCGACAACCCGGTTTTCTTGTGCTTGTCCACAGGAATTCCGCGACCATCATCAACGACGGTTACCGATCCATCTTTGTGGACTGTGATATCGATACGACTAGCAAAACCCGCCATCGCTTCGTCAACACTGTTGTCGACGATTTCGCGGACTAGGTGGAATACACCTTCGAGTCCGGTGGTCCCGATGTACATTCCCGGTCGCTTTCGGACGGCTTCCATGCCCTCCATGACGGTGATGTCATCTGCGCTGTAATCTGCTGATCCACCAGTTACATCTGCGCTATCGTTTTTTCGCTTTGCCATGCGTCATCCTTACCATGTGGTGCGGTACGCTGATCGATCAGATTTAGACTTGGCTAGAGTCTGACTTCATACACAGCTTTAGCTTTTGATACGCATGTGGAAGAAGCAGGAAAACAAAGGTTGAATCGGAATTGATTAGCGTGCGTTTACATAAACTGTAAACGGCACCATGATTCTACCATTTTTGAATGGTGGCCGCCGAGTTTGAGCGCAGTATAAAATTCGCTTATATTTTTATCGTTCTGAGTAAGTTGCGTTTTTGTTTTACTAAGCCTTGGATTTGTTGTGGATATTTTGCTTGAGAATTTACTAGTTATATTAGCCATAGTACTGGTGGTTAACCTCGGATCAGTAATCGCTATTTGGTGGGACAAACGTCGGGCCAAAAAAGATCAGTGGCGGATAAAAGAAGGAACTCTCCTAGCTTGGGCTCTAGTTGGGGGATGGCCTGGTGGAATTTGGGCGATGCGTAGGTTCCGTCACAAGACCTCGAAGCAGTCATTTAAAGCGAAGTACGTGCTTGCGATATTGCTGAATACTGGCGTGATTGCGGCTATTGCATTCGTTGTGATTGGGTAGTGGTTCAGCCTCGAACTACGCACACAGCGCAATCTGTCAGGTCTATAATCTCGCGATTCCTGTGATCGTTCTTGTTCCCACGAACTCGATGTTTCCCCGGAATTTGTGTTGATATATGTACGAAGCGCTAGCTGACGTTTTTTGTTGAAAGCAGCCCGCTTTACCTGAAATACCCGAGGGTTAACCGTGGAAATCGACCGCGATATATTGTTGCTGATGCTTCGCCGCATGTGGATGATTCGAAATTTCGAGTTGAAAGTTATGGAAGTTCACTCTGCTGGTGAATTTGCTGGTGCCGCCCACCCGTACATCGGTGAAGAGGCTGTTGCTGTTGGCGCTTGTGCAGCGCTGGAAGACACCGACTACATTACCGGCAATCACCGTTCGCACGGGCACCCGATTGCCAAAGGCGGCCGTGTAGATAAGGCGATGGCTGAGCTTTACGGTCGAGTAGATGGATATTGCAAAGGCAAGGGCGGATCGATGCACCTAGCTGACTACTCAATTGGAATTCTTGGTGAATCCGGAATTCTGGGATCATCTGTTCCTGTGGCCGTTGGCGCTGCTCTCGCAGCTCATATCAGAGGCGACAAGTTCGTTTCGATGGCGTTCTTTGGTGACGGAGCGTCTAACCAGGGAGCGCTGCACGAATCTATGAACCTTGCTTCTATTTGGAAGTTGCCGGTTATTTTCTTGTGCGAGAACAACCAGTATGCGGTGACGACTTCATATGCCGAAACTGTAGCTGTAGATCACGTTTCGGATCGCGCTGCCGCTTACAACATGCCTGGCATGCTTGTTGATGGCCAGGACGTTGTAGCGATGTACGAGGCAACTTCTGCTGCTGTAGCCCGTGCACGAGCTGGAGAAGGTCCAACACTGATCGAAGGCCTCACTTACCGCTTTGAAGAGCACTCTCTAGGTTTGGGTCGTGTAGCTCGTGGCGCTTACCGTGACGAAGCAGAAATTGCCGAATGGCGAAAACGTGACCCGCTCGACATTCTTGAGAAGACGCTGATCACTCAAGGAATCGCAACTCGAGAAGAGTGCGATGCGATAAATGCTGAGACAGTGAAAGAAGTAGAAGAAGCTACTGATTTCGCTCGAAACAGCCCGTTCCCAGAACCAGGAGATCTGTTTGAGGACATGTGGGCGAATCCAATCCCGCTGCCATAGTCAGAGATCAATTTCACTCATTCATCAAGATATTTCTCAGTTCACAGGTAATAGATCAAAATGGCTCAGACCGTATTTTTAGAAGCAATCAACCAGGCCATCCAAGAGGAGATGAGACGCGACGAAAGCGTGTTCATCTTGGGCGAGGACATTCGTCGAGCCATTTATGGTGCGACTGCCGATCTCCTCACCGAGTTCGGTGAAAAACGAGTTCTCGATACTCCGCTTTCCGAAAATGGATTCTTTGGAGCAGCAATTGGTGCTTCGCTAGTGGGCATGCGCCCAGTGGTGGAGACCCTGACCAGCTTCATGTGGGTTGCAATGGATCAGCTCATCTCTCAGGCGGCAAAGATGCGGTATATGTTCGGTGGACAGGCAACACTTCCAGTGGTGTTCCGGGCATCGATGTTCTACGGAGCAGGGTCGGCGGCTCACCACTCAGACCGTTCATACCCAATGTTTATGAACATGCCTGGCATCAAGATTGTGGTTCCTTCAAACCCTGCCGACATGAAAGGTTTGCTCAAGACAGCTATTCGTGACGACGACCCGACTATCGTTTTTGAAGACGGAACTCTCTTCGGTATGCGTGGCGAGGTCCCTGAGAACGCTGATCTGCCGGGCGAGGAACTGCTTGTTCCGTTTGGCGAAGCGAAAATTGTTCGTGAAGGTACTGACTGCACGATTGTTGCTATCGGTGGTGCGGTAAACCACGCCATTGCAACTTCCGATCAACTTGCTGCTGAAGGAATATCTGTCGAGGTCATCGACCCTCGAACGTTGGTTCCATTCGACAAACAGGCTGTATTGGATTCTGTCGAGAAGACGGGCCGACTTGTTATTGCTGACCCAGCCCACAAGGTTTGTAGTGCAGCTTCAGAAATTGCCTCTATCGTTTCCGAAGAGGGCTTCTGGTCGCTTCAGGCTCCGATTCAGAAGGTTGCGTCTGAACAAGTACACATTCCGTACAGCCCTGCGCTTGAGAAGCACGTGTATCCAGATGTTCCAAAGATCACTGCTGCAGTAAAGCGCACGCTGGAGTCCTAAGTGCTATTGGCACTGTTTTTTAGACGATTTTGATAGAAAGCCCTAGGCGTTATGCTCGGGGCTTTTTGTTTTAACTAGGGCTGTGTGAGTAGAATTTGGTTTGTGGTGGATAACGTGAGGGCTGTGATTGCCACGTCGTCGGACTCCTAGTAATGACAGGGGCGCGATTTGTGGCGATCGCGTGAGTAATCGAGCTTCCAGTTTGCTGATCTCGGGGTAGGCTAAACGCGTTATTTAGCCGACTTACTGTATCTGTTCATCCCGGAGCCTTTTCATTGAATCCTGTTTTTGAGAATTGCAAAGCACTTACGTTCGATCTGTTCGGAACCGTTCTGGATCTGGGCGGATCGCTTACTCCGCACTTGAAGATTTTTCTTGATGGATGTGGTTCGGATGTCGACCCCGCAGCTATGTGGCAGCATCTTCGCTATAGGCAGCGAATCGAGCAGTATCAGGACACGCTGGTTGAACTAGGGCACTCGGGGTATCTCGAAACTGTGCAGAAGGCATTCGACTACGTGGCTCGTGCAAACAAGCTGACTCCAACTCCAGAGCAGACTGATACGTTCATGGCTGGCTGGCAAGAACTTTCGCCATTCCTTGAATGTGTGGGGGGGTTAGATCGACTTCGAGAACGGTACAAATTGATCGCTCTTTCGAACGGAAACCCGTGGTTTCTTGACCACCTCGTTAAGAACCGTATTCAGTACGATTTTGATGGCGTGATTTCAGTTGAAGAGGCTGGTTACTTCAAGCCGAAGCCCGGCGTGTATCGTCGTGCGGCTCGTAACTTGGGCATGGAGCCGGGCGAATTGATCATGGTTTCAGCGAACTCGTTCGATGTGATGGGCGCCCGAACGTGTGGGCTTCGCGGAGCGTACGTCAATCGCTACGATTTGCCGTTCGAAGATACTCACGACATGTACAAGCCCGATGTAACAGTGCTCAATTTCTCTGAACTCGCCGATGCCCTCTTGTAAGTGGCGTATTCAAGTTTTATTTAGGTCAGCTGGTATAAAGCTGTACTTTTTGGCGGCGCTTGTTTTTGTGTTGGTAGTCGGGTGTTCGAATGGCCCTGCTTCAGTGCTAACGGTAACTTCGACCGCTGAGGTAATTTCAACTGCTGTAATCGAACCTACTGAGCAGGCCGTCGACGATCTTCTCGCTTCGATAGAACGAAGCATGGAGTTAATTCGCGGAATCGATACACCGCCACCTGTTGAGCACAAATTTGTCGATAAGGCAGGTATGCGGGAGCGTTTGGACGAAGAACTTAGTGATCCTGAAGTTTTGGGGCAGATCGATCACGAGTCGACGTTGTTCAAACTTCTAGGAGTCATTCCGCAAGATGCCAACCTAAACGATATTTACGACAGCATGTTGGGAAGTCAGGTTCTTGGTCTTTATGATCCAGAAAAAGAAGAGTTCTTCGTATTGGGTGATGATCAATCGGGTGCGGAGTCGATAGATATCGAAGCGCAGTTGACTTACGCTCACGAGTACGTTCACCGATTGCAGGATGCCAAATTCGATCTTGAAAAGATGAAAAAAATGGCAACTGGCGATGATATGTCTCTGGCGATATCGGCACTGATCGAGGGCGATGCAACGAGCGCTCAATCCCAGTACATGTTTGCGCACTACGATTTCTCAGAGTTGAGCGAACTGCTTGAATCGGCTATCGCAGATCAGGCTGAACTGACGGAGTCGCCGTATTTTTTGCAAAGAAGTCTTGAGTTTTCCTACATCAACGGTGCTGCATTCATTGCAGTAATTTTGCAACTGGGTCAATTCACGGCGGTAGATGCAGTTTTCGTTGATCCGCCCAAGAGCACTGAACAAGTGCTTCATCCTGAGAAATATATTGATCAAGAAATACCGATCGAGATTGATATTACGGATGATGCAATGGGGGGAGACTGGACGGTTCAGGCAGAGAACGTGATGGGTGAGTTCTTCATTCGCACGTGGCTTGAGTCGCTTGGAAGCGAGAACGCGATTGCCGCTGCTGCTGGTTGGGGCGGTGATGCCTACGCAGTGTTCGAGAGCGAGCTTGGCGACACTGCTCTTGGATTAGGGATTGCATGGGACACAGAAAACGATGCACGTGAGTTCATAGTCGAACTTTCTAATTCATTTAATACCAACATTGAATACAGCAGTACGAGTAATCGACTCGACGGTGTACTCGAGGCGTGGCAAGGCCCAGGCGGATACATAGTCATAAACCGCTGGAGCGATGACGAAGGCCGGTTCATGACCGGGATCTCGGTTGCAACAGAGAGCGAGTTGTCGCACAAGTTAAACTTTTCGCTTGCTGTTGAATAACTAGGGTTCGATAATTCGCCGAACTCACCTCTATCTGCGCTAAGATAGCCATTGGCGCGCTGTTTCTGATTCCATATTCAGAGTTTTGTTCTCAATCGCAATTTGCACTTGAAGCGAAATATAGCCGGTAAGCGTTGCGCCCGTGAGTCGGCCAAAAGAACGGTAAACGGTTTTATGTCTGCACCAATCATCCTGCCTCAGTGGGGCATGGGGATGAACGATGGCGAAGTGATCAAGTGGCTCAAGGCTGTCGGGGATCCGGTCGCTAAAGGCGATCAACTTGTCGAGATCGAATCGTCCAAAGTAAACGCTGAAGTCGAAGCAACTGGCGATGGTACCCTGGGGCGAATCGACGTTGAAGAAGGTCGAGTAGTCGACGTAGGAACTGTTCTTGGCTATCTACTAGAATCTGGAGACTCGGAATCTGATCTTCCAGCAGCTGCTCAGGCTGCCGCACCCATAGCCACCGTTCAGCCTGTGGTTGCCGTTAGGCCTGCTGCCGCAACGCCAAAGGGCGGCAAACAGATTGTTACGCCACGAGCACGACGACTCGCCAAACAGATGGGTGTTGATCTTGCTGGTATCGCAGGAACTGGCCCTAGCGGTCGAGTTACTGAAGATGACGTGGAGGCAGCTTCCTCTGCTCCAACTGCTGGTTCCGCAGCTCCTGCTCCTCTCCCAGTGTCGGTCGTTCCTGTGAAGGAAGTAGTCAAACTCTCTGGATTACGTGGAACTATCGCTCGACGAATGACCGAGAGCGCAGTAATTCCAAGCGTGACTCTTTCGACTACTGCCGATGTTACCGATGCAGTCGCATTACAGCGGGAATTGGTTGGAGAGTGGCGAGAGCACAAGATCCGTCCTCAATATCAGGATTTGGTGATCGCAGCCGTTGCTCGTGCTTTGAAAGATATGCCAATCGCAAACTCTCATCTCATTGGAGATGAAGTTCGTATTCTCGACGAAGTGAACGTTGGTATCGCCATGGCGATACCTGAAGGCCTGTTGGTCCCAGTAATTAAGAACGCTGATCAGAAGTCGCTACTCGAGATCGCACTGGAAGTTCGTGACCTTGCCAAAAAGGCGAAGTCGAACTCACTTTCTATCGATGAAATGACGAACAGCACGTTCTCAATCACTAATTTGAGTTCGTACAGTATCAACACGTTTGATCCTTTGTTGAACCCGCCAGAAATTGGAATCTTGGGTGTTGGAACTGTTGGGGAACAGCCTGCTGTTGTTGATGGTGAAGTCGCTATCCGTTCAATCGCAAACTTAAACCTTGCATTCGACCACCGGGCGTGGGACGGTGCTCCGGCTGCTGAGTTCGTTCGTTCAATCGCTAAACTACTTAGCGATCCAAGCTGGATGAGGGCGTAAGCGTCGAAACATGGCAATGTCATTGGCTTCTGGGAGATTGGTTAATTGAGTACCGTCGGAATAGTCGCGAATCCGGCGGCAGGTAAAGATATTCGTCGACTCGTAGCCCACGGACGCGTAGTTTCGAATCAGGAAAAGGCGAACATTCTTCGACGAGTGTTCGCCGGAGTTGTTTCGACAGGCGCTAATCGGATTCTGGTTATGCCAGATCATTCAGGATTGGCTCGCCCTGCTGCTGCCGACGTCGAGGGCAAGATCAAGATCGAATACGTGGATATGGCTGTTGCCGATCATCAGGGAGCATCTACCAACGCTGCGAGAGCGATGAGAGAACAGGGCGCTGACTGCATTGTGACTCTCGGTGGTGACGGTACGAACCGGGTGGTTGCGAAGGGTGCCGGCGAAGTTCCTCTTGTGCCTATTTCAACCGGCACGAACAACGTGTTCCCTGCGAATACCGAAGGTACTCTCGCTGGAATTGCTGCTGGCGCTGTGGCTACTGGAGTCTTGACGCGTGATGAAGCGTGCCGACGTTCCAAACGCATAGATATTTACGTGAATGGCGAACGCCGAGACGATGCCCTGGTGGACGCTGCCGTTTCGACTCAAATGTTCGTTGGCGCTCGTGCTGTTTGGGATACCAAATCGTTGCACTCGATGTTTCTCACTAGGGCTGAACCGGCAAGCATTGGTCTTTCGTCCATCGGGTCGAGGATCATGCCAATTGCGATTGATGATGAGCATGGTTTGTACATCAGATTCACAGGCGAACCTGGACCGAATGCGATGAGTGTTCGTGCGCCAATTGGGCCGGGAATGATTTCCGATGTTGATATTCAGGATTGGAAAATTATGATGCCGGGCGACAAGATCGATATCGATCTGAAGCCGGGGACGGTCGCTCTCGACGGTGAGCGTGAAGTTGAGTTGCTGCCTGACACCAAGGTCTATGCGGCGTTGGCCATGGACGGTCCGTGGGTCGTTGATGTTCCAAAAGCGATGATGCTTATGGCGACTCGATAGAGCTCTTCAGCCTATTCATATTCACTTACGAAGGTCATAAACAATGGCATCTGAAGGCCTGAATGTTGCCTCGATTGGGTCGATGCAGAAGGCGAGTTTTTCGCGTTTATGGATGTCGAGATGGTTCGGGCGAAGGCATAATGCGCCGCGTCTCACTGTGACTTCAACCCAGCTACAGATTAATTAATAGATTGGACGTAACTCGGATTGATTCTTGTTCGTAGACGATTTCGTTCAAACCTGACTCAGGCGCTTGCACTAGCAATTAGCGTTCTGCTGACGTCGGCGATACTCGCTGGAACCCCGATGTATCTAAATACCATCGAATCGCTGGGTTTGAGATCGATTCTAGTCACTCTTTCGCCGTCGAATCGTAATTTGCTGATTTCTGTCGATAATTTTCCACTGACGAGTCGGTCGAATACAGAAGCATCAGAACGAGTTGATATAACGCTAGGCGAACTCGACGATCTGGCAGTGAACGTTGCTCAGGAATCTCATTCACGCCTTCACTACTGGGCGTTTCAGCCTGACGAGATCATTCCGGGTCGATCATCCGATAGCGCAGTGCTTCAACGATTCGAGGGTTTTCCTGATCATGTTCAGTTCGTAGAAGGCCGTGCGCCTATTTCGACTACAAGTACGGAATCGGGCGTAACTACTGGCGAAACTGCCGTACCGTTCGAACGTGCTGAGGTTTTAGGAGTGAACATTGGCGACGATATTTGGTTGGCGGCAACCTCGACAGATCCGCCTTATTTGAAGCTTCGAGTGGTGGGTCGATTTACTCCAAATGATCTCAGGGACGAGTTCTGGTTCGATCTTGGGCGCGAAGCCACAGTTCCGCCTGCTGCTTCATTTGTCGCTCGGCACCCGCTTCCGTTGTTTCTGAGAGGCGACAGCCTGTTTGACCTGCTTACGGGCGGCCCGGCATCTATCGGAATAAGTAAATGGCTTGTGCAGCTCGACCAAGATGCGATCAACGATCACGGACCTGCTTCTGTTGAGCACCAGATCGAATCTGCAGCTGGACTACTGCGATCTGAATTCCCTGAAGCGAAATTAATTTCGGCTCTTGAAAATCGATTCAAGGCACTTCGAGAAGAGATAGTTTTTGCTCGTATTCCTGTGCTGATGATGGGCGCTGTAGTTCTGATGCTTACAGTGTTCTTGTCGGTAGTTTCGGCAGGATCGTTTGTCTCGCGTACACGGGTCGATACGGGTCGATTGCGTGCTCGCGGGTTTAGTCGACGGCGAATAGCCGCGACTCGATTGCTGGAAACTGTCCCGATAGTTCTTGTCCCTGCTTTATTTGGCCCGCTTATCGCGTATGCGGTCATATCTGGGTTTGATTTCATACCTGAATACGAATTGGCTAGTTACGGCTTGGGCTTGCCGGTTCGAATCGTGTGGCAGGCATTTGCTGCGGCATTGGCTGGCGGTGTTTTACTGCTTGGCTACATGCAGTTGGTTACGTACTCGGCGAACGCGCGCGAAATAGATTCCGAACGCCTGACGTCGGAATATGTAGAGGAAATGCCCTTTTTCCAACGTCACTATTTGGATCTGGTATTTATGATTTTCGGAGGAGTAGTTCTTTGGGATCTGACGACTGAAGAATCGGTGGTGTCCGACAAGTCTGGCGAGTTGGCTGATGTTGGGCAGCTACTTGTGTTCGCTCCAGCGATATTCGTTGGCGTTGTAATCGTTGCTTCACTTCGAATTCTGCCTGAATTGGCGAAGCTGGCTTCGGCTGGCTTTTCAAGGCGAGGACCTGTTTGGGTGCACCTGACTGTGACGATGATTTCGCGGTTGCGGAATACGTATGCGTGGCCAATCGCTATTGTCGGCATTGCAACGGGATCGATCGTGCTTTCTGCGACCGTATCCTCATCGTTGGAGCGTAGTGCAGTCGATCAGGCTGGTTATGAAGTCGGTGCCGACTTGCGCGCCCTCCCTGTCGATTTCAATAGTGGGACGAGGACCAATGTTTTATCGAGTGTTCGAGATATCGATGGCGTTTCTGGGGCCTCGATTGGATTGCGAACGATCGGTAGTTTGCGAGATGGTGGGGACGGTGCGCCGTTTGAGTTCCTCGCTATAGAGCCAGTTGAGTTCGCAAAAATTGGCATTTATCGTGACGATTATTCCAAAGTGTCACTTGATGAACTGTTGTTAGAAATGGACGGTTGGAACGGAAACGAAGAAAAACTTTCGCCGCTACGACTGATCGACAATCCTCCACAGATTGGCATAAGGATGAAGGCGAGTTCTTCTCAAGAATCCGTTCGAGCTAGTTTGCGATTGACGGATGCTGTTGGACGTTCGTGGTCGGTGGATTTGGGTCCGGTAACTTCGACGGATTGGGAGGTTCGAACCGGCGATGTTCCAGCATCAGCGGTTCGACCGCTAGATGTCGTTGGTGTTGCATTTTTTGAGCAGGCGAACGACGAGATAGGGACGCCGCTTACTGTCTATATCGATGATCTTCAATCTAGTAAAACGACCAGAGACGATGAGGTTACTGACACCTCTATTTCGGTACTGGAATCGTTTGATAATTTCGAGTCTTGGCGTCCGCTTGCGTCCGTAAAGGGCATCGATACCGAAGTGAGCGGGTTCCAGTACGAGCGTGGCCGGAAAGTCGATAGTGCGCTTCGAATTGACCTAGGCGTCGGTACAAATCGAGGCGTTCGTGGTGTTATTTATTCGAACACCGATTCAGCGCCAGTTTTGCTAAGCACTGATGCGCTTATTGGGAATGGTTTATCGGTTGGCGATCAAACGGTGATTCACGTTTTTGAGCAGTCGGTTCCCGTTCATATTGTTGGTGAAATCAAGTACTTTCCAACGATGAAACCTTCTGAATATGGCTTCGTTATTGCGGATGCGGCACCGCTTTGGGCTTACCTATCGATGAGCAGCTTTAACTCGGCAGGGTTCTCAGAGGAAATATTCATCGGGCTAGATGATCCCGGCGATCAGAAAGTGATATCTAATCTTGCTGAGGAGATTGGTGGCATTCACGCGATGATTGACCGAAGTGACCTGCAAGACTCTTCACTGGTAACTCCACTGGCAATTGCAGGTTGGCGTGGGGCTGCAATTGTGACTTCGGTGTTAGCTGTCGTGGTCGGTTTACTTGGGTTATTGACGTTTGGGCTGATTCGACCGTCTGGTGATCGCCACAAGATTGCAGTTCTGGGCGCTCTGGGAGTTCAGAAAGGTACCCTGTTGCTGGTTGGAATCGTAGAGATGGCGATAGTGGTCGTGGTTGGTGTTTCGGCCGGTCTTGCAGCAGGGATTTTCATGGCTAGATTGGCAGTTGATACGACAACGCAGACCGTTTCATCTCAACAAGTAGTGCCGCCCATTCAGTTTTCAACTGAATGGGGATACTTAGCAGCTTTGGTCCTAGGCTTCGCTCTGGTTGCAATATCGCTAACAGTTCGAGACCTAATTGCGTTCAGGCGAATGAATCTCGCTTCATATACTTCTGAATCCAGCTAACAAGTGCAATCAACTAGAAGGCAGATATCTAGGGCCGGCAACTAGCTGGTGATCGAGAAGATTTCCGTGTTGTGGGTTTCGGCTAACAGCGGGTAAATTTGATCGAAAATCGAAGTGATCCCCGGTGTCTTTCGAACTGCGCTTCGAGAAGCTTCGTAGTCGGTAATTGAACCCCAGAGCTGCTCAGTTTGGAGCATGCCGTGCGATCCGTGCCACCCCTTGTAAACCGTTGGCTTCTTGTATCCGGCGGCCTCCATTGCAGCACTCGCTTCGTGAACCAAAGCAGCCAACTTACCGCCGGTTCCGGGTTTTGGGAGGTATGTGCGTCGTACTGCAATCATTGAGATGTTTTCCTAATAAACCGATAAGAAGCTAGCTTTAAATCTTGAAGTTGCGCCAGTCTCGTTCGAAACGATCTTTGCTCTTCATTCCAGAGACCGAAGGTTCGCTCAAAACTGTTTGAGGACCGCCTTTAGCAAGAAATTCTCCACCGACGGTAGCTGACGTGCCTGCTGAGTAAGCCATGAAGCAGAATCCGACGCCATCGTAGGCTTCAGGTGCGTCGGTTTCATTAACTCGGCTAGCGATTACTTTGCCAACTTTAGTGCCCTGACCAGCGGCAAATACTCCAGCTTTCGGAATCGCAAAATCTCCGGAAGGCACAACATTTACATCGCCAATGGCGAATACGTTGGAAGTTGCTGTTTCAAGAGTTGCCTTGTTCACTGGAACCCAAGGCTTTCCGTTAGAAACTCCTGATGCTGCAACTATGTCGGGTATTTTGTGGACTGGCACTGTAGCGATGATGTCGGCAGTGGTTGAAGAACCGTCTGAGAAAGATGCTTCTCGTCCGTTCATCGAAACTTCCGTGACGCCAGCGCCTGTGACCAGTTCAATTCCGCGCTGATCGAGAGCGTTTCGTACTCGCATCGATGCTTCTTTTCCTGCGACGCCGAGTGGGCCGAGTTCAGGAATATATACAGATATATCGAGGTCTTTTCGGATGCCTTTTTTACGCGCCCACCAGTTGATGATCATGGCGGTTTCGAGCGGGGCAGGTGGGCACTTGTACGGTGGCTTCGATGCGGCAAGCACGATTTTGCCCCGCTTGAGTCGGCTTAAGCGGCGTCGGAGACGTCGGGCATAGTCGAAGTCGTAGAACGAGTAGGCGTCTTTGGCTCCGGGAACGGCATCCCAGTCGTAAGCAGCACCAAGTGCAATTACAAGGTAGTCGTAGTCGAGAGTTCCGGCGGAGGTTTCGACTTTCTGGCCTGTGGTATCGATCAAGTCGATATTCGCTTCGACGAATTTGATTCCGCGATTGGCGAGCCGGCCTAGCGAGCGTCCGGTTTTATCGGTGTTTCGTTCACCAACGATAAGCAGTGGGTTCATCCCGCACATGTGCGTAACCCTATTCCTATCGACGATTGTTATTTCGTGGGAAGCGTCGAGATCTGCACGTGCGCTGATCGCAGCTTGTACGCCTCCGAAACCACCACCAAGAACGAGAACTTTGCTACCGCCCATATGTGTTTGCTCCCCCGACATCGATAGGCAGCCGTGACTAAAAATCGACTGCGGGCGAAAGCTTACCGGTTTTTCTGGGGCGTCGGTGTTGCTTGTTACTGACCGGGAAGACTATTTGCGACTTGAAGTAGCCGTTCTTTGGAATCGCAGGCGGTATCGAACATGACTGAATTGCCTGTTTATCGTTGAATGACTTCAGGATCTATGAAGGCGATTTGAGTCCCGCCGTCGATCTATTGAACCACTACTTTGCATGGCAGTAAAAGCCCTGACCACCGTTCGGAATTGAGCACGTTGTTGGCAACATTTGGGTTACAAGCGCCGAGAATAATATATTTCGGACGATCAACATTAAGCTTCTTCTTGAGCGTTGCTTGCACATCGATTTCGATGAGAATCCCAAATCTTTAAGAGCCGCCGTTACAGCTTCGGTAGCCTTTTCGAATTCAAGGTTGATGCTTCGTGTAATGCCGTACCTGATAGTTGTTAGAGTCATTTGACTACCTCGTGAAAGACTTTGCCGATGTGTTGTTGGAGTTCATATCGATGCATTCAAGATAGCCGTGAGGATATGTGGAATCTGTGATTCTCTGTGAAGAGGGCATGTAAGATTCGCCAAAGCTATTCAGCCGGCAGATCGAGTTTGGTGTTTTTTGGAAGCCGTACTCGCTGCGCATGATAATTAATACTCACGTCTAGGGAACTAACTTGAGCACCCGATCTAGCAATCCGCCGTATTCAGTCGACTGGCAAGAGTCGTGCGACACGATGGTTGCTTTGGGCGTATCGACGAGTGGGGGAAACACTGTTTTCGCCAAAAATAGCGATCGACCAGCGAATGAAGCGCAACCGCTGATTCTTGTTCCGGCTGCCAGTCACTCGGGCGGCTTTTCAGGTACCCAATTTGTCGATGTTCCTCAAGTTGAGCACACCTACCGGCATGTGGGGTCGAAGCCGTACTGGTGCGCGGGCTACGAGCACGGCTTCAACGAGCATCAGGTTGTGATTGGGAACGAAGCACTGCCCTCACTGTTGCCTGAATCGAAAGAACTAAGGCTTGTTGGTATGGAAATACTTAGGCTTGGTCTCGAACGATCTAAAACGGCTGCAGAAGCCGTAGATGTAATCACAGGCTTGGTTTCTGAGTATGGACAGGGCAAGTTTTCGAACGATGCTGGAGTCCGAACCTACGACAATATATATCTAATTTCCGATCCAACGTCCGCGTATGTAGTTGAGTGCGTCGGGTACGATTGGGCAGTGAAACAGGTATCGAGCGTCACTTCAATTTCAAATGTCGGACAAATTGGAAAAGATGCCGATCGTGTTTCACCGGGGTCCAAAGCGCAGGCGATTCGTAATGGTCTGTTTGAGATGGATTCCGGTGAGAGCTTCGCGTTCAATGCGTTTGCCGATCCTGCGAATTCAGCAAGCGGTCTAGTAAGACAGTGTCGTTCAGAGGCGATGTTAGCGGGCGGAGCAGGTCAACTCGATGTTCGAGCGATGATTAGTGTTCTTACTGATCACTCTGATGGCGAAAATCCGGAAGAAGTACAGGTTGTAGATGTAGCTGGTGATGTTTCTATTTGTCTGCACCGAAGGTCCGGCGAAATGGGTGCTTCGACAGCTAGTTTGGTCGCTGATCTTTGCGAAACTGACGAGCGATTACCTATTTACTGGACCGGACTGTACTCGCCTTGCATGACAGTGTTTTTGCCGAATTTCATCGAGGGTGATTTGCCGAGTTCGCTTGGAATCGGTGAAGAATCGGAGAGCAGTGACAGCCCGTGGTGGGATTTCTATCGACTCACGCAGCACGGTTTGGAGGCAGGAGCCGGTGCTCGTGCTGAGATTCGTGCAGAATTGAGCGTATTGCAGGATGATTTGTTCGACTTTGCGTACGACGTCGCAAAAGAGGCTCGACAGATAATCGCTACTGGGGACGAAGATGCTGCAAGCGGATTGCTGACGAAATACATGGCAGAAAACGCTCAGCGGGTCATTTCAAAAGTAAAATCGATGATTCCTGCTACTTCTACACTTGGATAACCGCCTGGATCTATGGACTGATTTTTTGAACGATAAAACTCAAAACCAACTTGACCTTCAACTGATTCTTAGCGCTGCCGATTCGGCTGCGGAATCGGCTAGCGAAGTATTAATGGCGCGATTCAGGCCAGATGCTAACGAAGCTCTCGACACGTTCTACAAGACGCCGAATGCGCTTGTGACGGATGCTGATTTAGCGAGCGACAGAGCGATTACTGAAGCGTTGCAGGCATCCGGTGCGCCGGGCCGAATTCTTTCTGAAGAAAGCGAAACGAAGCTTTCTGATGATGACACGCTTACGTGGCTCGTTGATCCGCTATGTGGCACCGTTCCGTTCAGCACTGGTATGGATCACTGGGGTGTTAATATCGCCCTTCGTCAAGGCGGTGATTTGATCGCAGCGTCGTTGCCATTGCCTTCACTTGGCGAGCGCTTGTCGGCGACTAAAGGCGGAGGAGTGATGCGTAACCGAAAGCCGTTTACAGCATCATCCCCACGTTCAAAGTTGTCTGAATCGACGGTTGGGCTTGAAGTTGACGGCCCTGAAGAGTGGCGACAACGACTATCAGGCGATCTCGGGTGGATCCCCTCGGTAAGTCAAATCAACACGTTTGCTTCTGCAGCGTATCCGATAGCGCTTGTTTGCTTGGGCCGAATGCCTGCAGGTGTGTTCTACGGAATCGAGCCGATGCACTTCGCAGCAGGCGCAATGATTGCTAGCGAGCTAGGCATTCTCGTAACGGACGATCAATGTGAGCCGATCGATTGGTCAAAGGATGACGAACTATCGGTAGTCGTGATCGGCTGGCCAGAGATTCACTCGCAGTTGATGGACGTCATGAACCGTTAAAGCGGCGTACACGGGTGCCAACTACACTTTTTGAGCGTAGATCTTCAGATCGGAAGCGTTGAATACGGCTGATTCGAGGAACTTCGAGTCTCGATCGTCTTCAGCAACGAATCATCCTCACGACGGTTACTGCATCCAGTCGAGTTCGATGATCGAAAGAAGCGGCTCATAAGTGTCCCATGTTACTGATCTATCACCGCGCTAGATGCTTGAGCTGGGTAATCGCACCGCATCTGTATTTGTCTGCGTGATTGGACGAATGTTGATATTAGAGGGTTCTGGCAACTAACTTTCCGTTCGTTATGATCGTGCTTTTGCGCAGTATAGCGGAGGGCCGGGTAAAGCCAATTATGTGCGTCTAGAAATCGTTTGACGAGGGCGGCCTTTGAACGTAGCCTCGGCATGCGCTTTTCCAATATTTGATTCGCGAACATCTACGAATACCCAGATCGAGAAAATAATGCCGTTCAACGTAAATCATATTCACCTGAAGTCCAGTGACCCAAAGAAGACAGCCGATTGGTTCGTCGAGGCTTTCAATGTCGAGATAATGTCTGACAATGTTCGGCCAGTTGGCGACCGGTTCATCATCACGAAGACCGAGGGTGGTCTTGCGATCAATATTTCTTCCGAGCGAACCGGTGAGACTCTGGGACCTGCCGACGGTAACCCGCACTACGGTCTAGAGCACTTTGGATTCGACACTGACGACATGGACGCCGACATCGCTCGATTGGTCGCCCTGGGCGCCGAGCACAAGGAAGGCCCTATCAACAACGGCGGCGGAGTATCGATTGCATTCATCGCGGCTCCCGGCGATATCCGAATCGAACTAATCCACCGAGCCTAACGAGTTAGTATTTCTGCGACATTGATCGATTTTGACTGAAGTGCGGAGATAGCTCTGAGGAATAATTGGGCTGAAAGTTCAATCTGAATAACCCACACTGCGAACAGTAATGGGGTATCGACGGCGAATCCGAATCCGGTAAATACCGAAGTCGATTGGCGCGTTGTCTCAGGTGGTTTGGTGCTATTGGCTACGGAATAGCGTATCCGGATAGAACGCCCGTTACGGCTTCGTTTTCTACGGCAAGTTTTCCGTTTACGAGAACGTATGGCACGCCTTCCGGGTGAACAGCAGGATCTTCGAACGATGATCGGTCGTTTATCTTCTGCTCATCGAATATCACCAGATCGGCAAATTTCCCATTGGTGATTACTCCGCGATCTGTAAGACCGAAGCGTTCGGCAGGGTTCTGTGTCATTCGCTGAACCACTTGTTCAACAGGGTAGTTGTACCTTCGGCGCAGCCTGCCGACCAATCGAACGAAGCAGCCATAGGCACGTGGGTGTGGCATTCCGCCAACTGGTATGGAGTCGGAGCCAACCATGTAATCAGGTCGAGCCATAAGTTGCATTATGTCTTCTTCAACCTGGCGCCACTGTCTGACGTTCCCTGGGGGAGCTACGCGCATTCCACATGCAAGCGAGGTTTCGGCCATCATTCGGGTCATCATCTCTTCGATGCTCACGCCCCATTCTTTGGCAACATCCTCGAAGAGCCAGCCTTCGAACTTAGAATTGCCGCCCTCGCCAATGTGCGTCCAAACACAACCTTTGGGGGCTGTATACGAAATTTCACTCATTCGAGAGATAAGTTCAGCACGTTTGTCTTCGTCGTTGAGGGTTGCCAGCATCGCTTCAGGACCGGCCTCCTGGAAGTAGCCCGGGAAGAACGCTTGTGGGAACGACGACCCGACAGGATAAGGATAGGTTTCGAGCGTGATATCGACACCCTCTGCCTTCGCCTTGTCGATCGGCTCCATTATCTTGTCGATTTGTCCGGCTGAATCGATGGAGGTGCGGTAGTGCTCGAAGTGGAGCTTGGTTCCTGTTCTTCTGGCGACCTCGATTGCTTCTGGCACGCCCCCGCCTTCGAATGCGCGATCACCCTCGCGGTCTCGAAGGTGAATCGACATTGGTCGGTCGAAGTCACGAACGACTTCCATTAGAGCGCACAGCTCTTCGGTGTCGGACCAGCTGTTTGGGTAGTACGACAGGCCTGTGGAGAATCCAACTGCGCCCTGTTCTAGAGATTCTCGGAGTAAGCCCCTGGCTGTATCCAGCTTGCTGCCGCTAAGTGGAACATCGTTCATGCCTGCTGCTTCGAGCCTAATCGGCCCATGTCCGGCGAAAGTAGCTACGTTGCACGATGTTTTGCCGTGATAATTCTTTCGAGATGCCTCAATCGAAGACATATCTAAGCCTTCAGGTGCCCATCCAAGAATTCCTGACAAGTACCAGCGGTACATTTCGTAATTTTTGGATGAAAGAGGGGCGAGGCTAAGACCGTCGGGAGAAATAATCTCGGTCGTGACGCCCTGCATGATGCCGCTGGCGTGTTGGCCGTCGTTTAGTAACGCAGCGTCGGCGTGAGAATGAACATCGATAAATCCGGGTGAAATGTGAAGTCCGGTGGCGTCGATCACCTTGCTGGATTCACTGGCAGAAGCAGGGATGTAACCAACAGTTGTGATTCGATCACTAGTTATGCCGATATCGGCCTTCACGGGCGGTGTGCCTGTGCCATCGACAACAGTGCCTCCGCGAATTACTACATCGAGTGCCAAGTTTTTCTCCAATGACCATTGAGAAGCGAAATTGCTATGCCGAACCCTGGCAGGTTACGCCGCAACCAAGCAATGGTCGAGAGGTTGTTGAAGAATCATTTGGTGAATCCGGCACACATTAAGAACAAATCTGGAACAATGACCTCGCTCAGTTCGCAAATACTTTCACACGAATTACATAAGCGAAATTAATGGGCAGATTTGTCGGCCGGGGAGTAATTGTTACTGGTGGAGCGCTCTGTATTGGTGGCTAGTGTGCTCGGCGAATCGCCGCCGATGGCGGAAGTCTGTTGATCCTCGACGTGAACGAAGCAGCCGGAGCGAACTTGTCAAAGAGATTCTGCATGCGGCAAAGCCGAGTTAATGGTTGGCTACGAGGGGCACCGAGGCAGGATCAACTATCTTGTGATAGATCTCAGTATTCAGCGCAGCGGATTCGGTGGGCTACTGACGAATAGGGCATAAAAAATTGCGGTATTTGGACTGTGTGCAGATTAAGCTACAGGTGCGATCGAGTAACGAGCAATTGCATGATTTTACAGTTTGATGGGTTTTTCAGTAGACTACGTCACATCGATGGGCAATCTACTTCCATGACAAAAGTAATCGAGCTGTACCGGCACCCTGTGAAATCGTTCACTCCTGAACGGCTTGATCAATTGTTGGTAAAAGACGGAAAAATCCAGGGTGATCGTGTGCTTGGATTTCGGTTTGCCGATCAGGGCGGTCCCAATGACTGGGCATGGCGTCGGAAGATCAATTTCGTTGCCCTATCGAACACGCCAGGAATCCCACGAATCGATCTAGATTTCAACGATGAGTCGCGAGTTCTAACACTGAATCACGTGGGCGGAATTTTAGCTTCTGGTTCGATCGATTCCAGTGAAGATCGAACTCGCCTGAGCAAGATTCTCGCTGAGTTTGTGACTGACTTAAAAATCAATCCGCTCGCAGGGCATCCAGAACGGGTTCCATTGAATTTGATAGGTGATGGTCGACAAGGCTTATTTCACGATTTCGAAGATGGTGGAGTAACGCTGTTCAGTGCAGAATCGTTGAAGGCTCTTGAGTCGCAGATGGGCACTGCAGTCGACGGGCGAAGATTTCGTACGAATGTAATTATCGAGGGTGTTGAAGCGTGGGAAGAGCTGGGGTGGACCGGTCAGATTTCGATTGATGACAGTGTTTACAAGGTGAATCGATTGGTTCCCAGGTGCTTGGCTACTCACGCTAACCCTGCGAATGGCGAGCGCGATCACGACATCATGAAGAGCCTCATAGCCGCCAACGGATACAAGGAACCAACGTTCGCAATTCAGCTCACTCCACTGGACAACGAGGCGGTTATTCGTGTTGGCGATTCGGTAACAGTTGGATAATCTGAACTGCTATGAGCACTAGCGTTCGAGATCTAATAATTACCGGCTGGGTGATTATCTTTGCCGTGACAGTCGGCGTAATCGCATTCCACCCGTCGGTCAAAGAGGAAGGTATTGCATCAATACTGCTAATTTCGGGATTCTCTTTTATAGCGATGATGGCGGGAATATTGATAGCCCGGTTTACGGAATTGCTGGGTCGATCATCTGCTCGAATCAGAATGGTCGCGCTCGGATTATTTATCGTTTTTATGTTGCCGCTGATACCGGTTGCACTAGCTACGTTCGGTATGCCGTGGGGAGCGATGGTCCTCGTCACGTTGGTATACGTGCGCTGGAAATGGGCGCTCATAGCGTCAGTAAACTAACAGTTCGAACACTCGATATACGCCAATCACTCGAAACGATTGATAAAATTCGACACTCGCCAGGTGTGACTAGCGCATGTAAGCGAGATAAGTTGGTTTGATCGCTTACTCAACCGGGGCGTTTACGAATAAGCACGGATACGAATTTTGACTACAACGGGTAACGATTTCGACCACTACACACCAGCCGATATCGAAAAAAAATGGCAGGTGAAGTGGGAAGCCGACGGCATATATAATGCCGTCGACCACGTAGAAGGCAAAGAAAACTTCTTTGAGCTAGTGATGTTCCCGTACCCGTCGGGCGAACTTCACATGGGACATTGGTTCCAGTACAGCGGTTCGGATACTCAGGCTCGATTCAAGCGAATGCAGGGCTACAACGTAATGCATCCGCAGGGCTTCGATTCGTTTGGGCTTCCCGCCGAGAACGCCGCCATCGAACGTGGCGCTGATCCTCGCGAGTGGACCTACTCGAATATAGACAACGCTCGTCGACAGTTCCGAGAGATGGGTGGATCGTACGACTGGAAACGTGAGCTCGTCACTTCCGATCCCGAGTACTACAAGTGGAACCAGTACTTTTTCTTAAAATTTCTGGAAAACGGACTTGCCTACAGAAAATACGGACCCGTTAACTGGTGCCCAAAGGATCAGACCACTCTCGCTAATGAACAGGTGAAAGACGGGGCCTGTGAACGTTGCGGCACGGATGTTGTAAAGCGCTCAATGCCGCAGTGGTACTTTGCGATTACAAAATATGCAGATGAACTTCTTAAAATGGACCAGCTAGATTGGCCAGAGAAGATCAAAACAATGCAGCGGAACTGGATAGGGCGTTCAACTGGAACGACGATAGGTTTTGACGTGAGCGAGTTCGCGCTCGGCGAAAAGATCGAAACATTCACGACTCGAATCGACACCGTTTACGGTGTGACATTCGTTGTTCTTGCGCCTGAGCACCCGCTTGTAGAAAAGCTTACTCAGCCTTCGCATAAAACAGCTGTTGATGAATATATTGCGAAGGCAAGTCGACAAACAGAAATTGATCGAACATCGACCGAGCGTGAAAAGACCGGTGTTGAAATCGGTGCTTACTGCATCAATCCTTTGAACGGCGAACGAGTTCCTGTTCTGATTGGGGATTACGTGCTTGCGAGCTACGGAACTGGAGCAGTGATGGGCGTTCCCGCTCACGACCATCGTGATTTTGTATTTGCGAAGAAGTATGGGCTAGAAATTCGCGTCGTTGTTGCTCCGCCAAACTGGGACGGCGGAGAGTTAGAAAAAGCGTGGATTCCGGTAGGAACTCAGGTGAATTCAGGCGAATTCGATGGCATGGCGAGCACCGACGGGAAGGAAGCTATCGCCGACAAGATCGAAGCTGAAAAGATCGGCACACGAACGACAACGTTCCATCTTCGCGACTGGCTTATATCAAGGCAGCGTTATTGGGGTACGCCGATTCCGATCATCTATTGCGATGATTGCGGAACTGTGCCGGTTCCAGAAAAAGATCTTCCAGTACTGCTTCCAGGCAGCGTTACTTTTGACGCCGATGGAAAGTCGCCGCTTACAAAAGATCCTAATTTCCTCAACACAACCTGTCCTGATTGCGGAAAGGCAGCAACACGTGAAACCGATACTTTGGACACGTTCGTGTGCTCATCTTGGTATCATCTGCGATTCGCAAGTCCGAACCTAGGCAAAGATCCGTTCGACAATGAAAAGCTACGGGTATGGGCTCCTGTTCGGTCGTACACGGGTGGATCAGAGCACGCAGTAATGCACCTGCTCTACTCACGATTCTTCAATAAGGCGTTGCGTGATACCGGATTCGTTGATTTCGACGAGCCGTACACCAAACTAACTAACCAAGGAATGTTGATCAAAGACGGCGCCAAGATTTCTAAGCGCTCGAATCCTTTGCCACCCGACCCTGTAGTAAAAAAACACGGTGCCGACACTCTCAGGCTCTACCTGATGTTCTTAGGGCCGTGGGATCAGGGTGGTGATTGGTCGGATTCAGGTATCAACGGAATTACTCGCTGGTTGCGCCGTATCTGGGACGTTGCTCAGCGCGACGAATCAGCACTTGGAGATGGTGGCGACGCGGCCGGTGAACGTGATCTTGATCGAGCATCACATTCGACCACCAAGCGCGTGCTGGCCGATATGGATCAGTTCAAGTTCAATACATCTATCGCAGCATTGATGGAGTACACAACTGCGCTCAATCGTAGCTATGACGCAGGAAACGTTTCAGCAGATCATTGGCGTGCAGGTGTTGATCGTTTACTGCTTCACATTGCTCCACTGGCACCGCACATCGCAGAAGAGCTATGGGAGCGAACCGGGCATTCGGGAACGATTCATCTTCAATTGAACCCCAAGTTCGATGAAGCGCTGACTACCAGCGATACGATCACGCTTGCAGTGCAAGTTCATGGCAAGCTGCGTGATCAGATCGAGGTTGCTGCCGATATCGATAAGGACACTGCTATTGCTACGGCTAAAACTGCTGAAAACGTTGCTCGCCACCTCGAAGGCATGACAATAGTGAAAGAGATTTACGTTCCGGGTCGACTCGTGAATATTGTCGTGAGGCCAGCAAATTGAGCGACGACGAGAGCAAGCGCACCTGCACTAAATGAAATCTAACTCGCGCCTCGATTTCAAAGTGGAACGAATCCGACTAGTAATTCGCAGCGAATCATTGGTGAAAGAAAGTCTTATTTATGCTGATGCTATGCGACTTTAAATATCGATTACGCGGGGTAAGACACTCTTAATACAGGGTGATCTCGACGATTCATGTGCTTACGGGATGTTCTATGGAGGTGGCTGATGAGGCTACTGCACGCGCCAGTTGTCCGCAGTTCAGGAATATTTCCGACTTCTAACTCGTTGGGGTGTCAAAGTCATTGCCATAAGCGCCGATTCCGAAGCAGTCGTTCGTAAAACCATTTCTAATGAAGGTTTTACGATTTAACAATCTTCACATTTCCTAAACACGTACTAGATAGCATGATTAAATGATCCGGTTGTGCGTTCGGGCAGAACGTCGTGATCGGATCACAATTTTAGAATAATTAGTCTAGATAGACAGTATGCTAAGAATTTCAAGATCGACCCTGTTGGCGTCTATAGCGATCATGATCGCTATAGTTGCAGCTGCATGTGACACAGCGGCTGAGAAGCCAGCCGCGGAACCGCCTACTCCGATACCGACAGTTGTGTCGGAATCGTCTCAAACTTCAGATGATGAAGTCCCTGCCCAGAGTGAAGACAGGATTCGTGCACCGGGTGATCGAGGTGGTACTGGTTCAGCTAATATCGCCGATCTCGAAGTGCAGCAATGTCTCGCTGGCGAACTTGGCATCGACCTAAGTGCCAGTGATCTCGATTTAACTGTACTCAGGCAACTTGATCCGGTTGCTACTTCGGCTGCGTTTGTGGCATGTGGCGTAGAATTTGGACGCCCCGTCGGTGCAGGCGGAATCTTGGGCGGCGGCGGATTTATAGGTGGGGGTTTCGCAGATCCTGAAATTATCGAGTGCCTAATTGGTGAATTGGGTGAGGATGCGCTCGATAATCTTGGTCAGGGCAGCGGTCTCGGTCTCGAACCAGAGTCGTTGGCAGCATTTGAAGCGTGTGGCCTGAACTTCGGTGATGGTAGCAGCGGATTCCAGTTTGGTGGGCGTGACCGCACTTTCGGTGGCGGTCAGCGTGGCGCATTTGGAGGCGACGGATCGCTACAAGAGTGTCTGATTGTCGAACTCGGGGAAGAAGCGCTGAGCTTGCTCCGCAATCCAGACAGGACGCCTTCTGCTGAGCTTCAAACAGCGTTCGAAAAGTGTAATTCTGGTACTACAGTTCCCGTCGAAACAGATGGAGGAATTGATGATGGCGCAGGTCTGATCACGATCCCGTCTTCCGAAGAACCTGCTGCTACACAAATCCCCGTTAGCGAACTTACGATTGATCAGCTAACGTGTCTTTCAGGCGTACTAGATTCATCGGATCTTGCGAGTGCAGTGATAGCTACAAGCTCGGGCGATCTATCTGAGATTCCAGACGAAATCTTGGCAGCATTACAGACTTGTAGTGTTGGTTCGTAGGCTTCGTTGCTAGTAAGTGCCCGTAAAATCGGCAAGTAAATTCGTTGAACTAGGGATGGCTCGCGACTAATATCCGCAGCAAACGTTCTGAGTGATTTCGGCTATATGAAACGAGGCGACGACATTGATGCGATTAATGACCTGGCATGGTGGCGATAAATTCACACTCGATCAGGTTCCTGATCCAATTGCACGACCCGGTCGAGTGATCGTGAAAGTCGACACCATCGGCGTCTGTGGCACCGACGTTCATATCACGCAGGGACTATTTCCTTCGACGCCACCCAAAGTGCTTGGTCATGAAGGTTCCGGTGTCATTGTTGAAGTTGGTGAGCGTGTCGACAAAAGTCGAATTGGCGATCGAGTCGTTATGAACACAACAAGTCATTGCGGTGTTTGTTCCGCATGTACCACTTGGTCAGAATCTCGTTGCGAGAACGCCGATCTCACATCTGGAATGTTCGCTGAATATGCAACTGCTCCATCGCAATCTGCTGTAAAAATTCCAGACACGCTCGATCTTGAAAAGGCAGCTTTGAGCGAACCTGCTTCGTGCTGTCTGTCAGGCGCAGAAATGATGCGGATCGATGACAACGGCATTGGCGTTGTGATTGGCGGCGGAATAATGGGCCTATTCACACTGGCGTTTCTAAAGCGTCAAGGCGTTGAACGAATGATCATGTCGGAGCCAGTAGCAGCACGTAGAGAAATGGCGACGCAATTTGGCGCCGATCTGCTGCACGATCCCGGCGAGAGCGATCTGGCGGGGTTTATCAAAGATCACAACGGCGGCTACGGTGCCAACATAGCGGCGGAAGTAGTTGGTCAACCGAAGCTAGTTGCCAAGTGTGTTGAAGTTGTTCGACCTCGTGGCGAAGTATTGATGATTGGCGTGAACCCTGAAGGTTCTCCGCTGCCGGTCGATATGTACGATCTCCACTATCGAGAGATCACGCTTAAAGGCGCATTCGGGCGAGGCGACGTATTTGCTCGAACTCCTGCTGAGATCGATACTCTGAATCTCGATGGTGTGATATCGGGTCGCTATGAGCTGAAGGATGTGCCACAAGCAATCGTGGATTCAGGCGAAGGCAAAGGCGTCAAGTTCGTAATCAAGCCCAACGGGTGACGTAAAGCTTAACTAGCAACCGTTCAACCGATGCTGTGTGATTGTTTCGAACTTCTCTGTCTGTGAGTGCAATATCACCACGAGCGCGATAGCCTGTGACCCGTATTACAGGATCGGGCATATCGACCATTTTAACGTATTTCAGGTATTTAGATTGAACTCGTTTAGCAAATTTGTGATGTGTGCACAATGTGCTCGCCTAATCTCATCTGCGTCCATATTTCGCATACCCAGCTCGGCGTAGCCCTGTGCCCATGGCCCAACATCGGGCAGTGGCATCGCTGTCGCA